>PHCU01000003.1 GCA_002842345.1 Betaproteobacteria bacterium HGW-Betaproteobacteria-12
GGCGCCCGGTGCTACGACCCCGGTGGCGGCGACGCCCGCCACCGCTGGCGAACGTCAGCGCCCGGACGAGCGCTCGGGCGCTTGGCAAAGCCGTCAGCGTGACGCCGAGCCGGCTGTGAAGCCCGCCGTCGCCATACCGCCGCCGGTGGTCCTGCCGCCGCCCAAGGCGCCACCGGTCGCCGCCGCGCCGCACAGTTCGCCACCGCCGGCGGCGCGCCCGCCCCGCGGCGAGTCGCGACCGATCCCGGTCGTCGCCCGCCAACAGTCATTCCCCGAGCGCCAACCGGCCGCCCTGCCGCCTGCGCCCGCCGCGCCGGTGAATGCGACTCCGGTGGCGGCGCAGCGCAGCAGCGCCGGCGAGCGTCAGCGCCCAGGCGAGCCTCAAGGTGAGCGGCGCGATGAGCGGAACGGCGACAGCAAACGCGACGAGCGCGACGAGCGTCGCCGCTGAGTCGGGGCGCCAGCTGTCCATCCGTGTGCCAGCGAACGGATGCCCGCCGGGGGCCGGCGTACTGTCGGGATGTGCCTGCCCAGTCGCCAGCCTTCGCTGGCGCCGGGGTCGCCCGAACCACCAGCCCAAAGGAATCAAGATGAAGTCAGCAGTCGTTTTTTCCGCCATCCTCGCCGCGCTCGTGCTTAGTGCCTGCGACAAGCCGCAATCGGTAAGTCCGACGGTGATCACCGTGCCGGTGCCCGGTCCGGCTGGTCCGACCGGCGCTGCCGGCTTGAGCGGCCCGACCGGTGCCACCGGTGATACCGGAACTGCGGGCGCTGCGGGCGCTGCCGGCGAGCCGGGCAAGAGCGGCGGCGACACCATCGTCGTCATTCCGCCGGCGCCGCCCGCCGAGCCGGCCCGCTAGACCGCAGCCAGCCCCGCCGGCTGGCCGGATGGCCCCGCTCGCCTGGGAATTCCGCCCGCTATTGGCGCTCGCTGCCGTGCTGCTGGTGGTCGTTGCCGGCTGCGCCGGGCTGCCTGACACGGATCTCCTGATCGCCGAGCATGACAACGATCAGGCCGCCCGTTTTGCCGATGGCCGCGGTCCGCTGCCGGCGCGGCAAAGCGCCGCCATCGTCGCCGGCCTGAAAAGCCGCTCCGGCGACATCGACATCCTCGACAAGCAGATTGCCCTGGAACAGGCCATCGTCGGCAGTCCGCTGGTTCTCGGTAACAAAGTCTCGCTGCTGCAGGATGGCCCGGCCACCTATGCAGCGATGCTCGACGCCATCGCTGCGGCCCGCGACCATGTCCATCTCCAGACCTACATCCTCGACGACGACGAGATCGGCCAGAAATTCGCCGACCTGCTGCTGGCCCGGCGTCAGGCCGGTGTCGAGATCAAGCTGATCTACGACAGCTTCGGCTGCATCAATACGCCGCCGGCCTTCTTCGACCGCCTGCGCCAGGCGGGCATCAATGTCCTCGAATTCAACCCGCTCAACCCGTTGGGCGGCGGCCTGCCCTGGCAGGTCAACCATCGCGATCACCGCAAGCTGCTGGTGGTGGACGGGCGGCTGGCCTTTCTCGGCGGGATCAACATCAGCAGCGTCTATACCGCCGGTTCGGGCACTCGGCGGCAGCGCCAGGCCGCCGCCGGCAAGGCCGTCTGGCGCGATACCCATGTGCGGATCGAAGGCCCGGCGGTCGGCGAACTGCAAAAACTGTTTCTCGAAACCTGGCGCAAGCAGGGCGGACCGGCGCCCGGCGGCCGGGAACATTTCCCGGTACTGGTGGCAACCGGCACGGATATCGTGCGCGCCATCGGCAGCTCGCCGGACGATCCGTTCAGCCAGATCTACGTGACGCTGATTTCCGCCATCGCCAATGCCGAACGCGAAATTCACCTGACCAACGCCTACTTCGTGCCCGACGCGCAATTGCTCGCGGCGCTGATCGGCGCCAGCGGCCGCGGTGTCGCGGTGAGCCTGATCCTGCCCAGTTTCAGCGATTCGCCGGTGGTTTTTCATGCCGGCCGGCAGCACTACGAACTGCTGCTCGAGGCCGGCGTCCGCATTCACGAACGGCGCGGCGCTCTGCTCCACGCGAAAACCGCGATGATCGACGGTGTCTGGTCGTCGGTCGGCTCGGCCAACCTCGACTGGCGCAGCTTCACCGACAACGACGAGGTGGTCGCGGTGATTCTCGGCCGCGACTTCGCCGGCCAGATGCGCGCCATGATCGAGCGCGACCTGGCGGCGTCCCAGGTGATCCGCCTCGAGGACTGGGCCGAGCGCTCGCCGCTCCAGCGCCTCAAGGAATGGGGCGCCGGGCTGCTGCGCCGCCTGCTCTAGGGTCAGCCGGCGCCGCGGCGGAGAAAGGCCAGCAGGTCGCTGCTCAGGGCTTCCCGGTCGGTGGCGAACAGGCCATGCGGCGAGCCCTCGTACTCGATCAACTGACTGCCGGCGATGCCCAGATGGGCGAGGTGGGCCGAGGCCTCGATCGGCACGGTCTTGTCGGCGGTGCCGTGAATGATCAGCGTCGGCACCGTGAAGGCGGCCAGATCCGGGCGGAAATCGGTGGTCGAGAAGGCCTTCAGGCAGCCAAGCATGGCCGGCAGGCCGGCCTGCAGGGAGACGCCGGCAGCCCAGGCGAGCAGTTCGGGGCTGACCGGACGGCTGAGCATGCCGACGCCGAAGAAATCCTTGAAGAAACCGGTGAAGAAGCCGGCACGGTCGTCTTTCAGTGCCGCCGCGGTCTTGTCGAAGGCGGCTTGTTCGGTACCTTGCGGATTGTCGGTGGTCTGCAGGCGATAAGGCAGCACCGACGAGATCAGCGCCGTCCGTACCACCGACTTGCCGGCATGGCGGCTCATGTAGCGGGCGACTTCGCCGCCGCCCATGGAAAAGCCGACGAGCGTGGCATCGCGGGCGCCGGTGCGCTCGATCACGGCAGCCAGGTCGTCGGCCAGGGTGTCGTAGTCGTAGCCGCTCCACGACTGCTCGGAGCGGCCAAAGCCGCGGCGGTCGTAGGCGATGGCCCGGTAGCCGGCGGCGGCCAGGGCGATGGCCTGCTCGTCCCAGCTGTCGGCGGAAAGCGGCCAGCCGTGGATCAGGATCACTGGCTCGCCGTGACCCCAGTCCTTGATGTACAGGCGGGTCTTGTCGTTGGTGGTGACATAGCTCATGGGATTTTCCTTTGCACGTTGGCGGGCGATCACTGTCGATCGGCCGGCCGGCGCCGTCTGTGGCCTGGCGCGCCTATGGCGAAGAAATCCTTCGCCCATCGTCCGGGCGCGCGGTGGCGCACAGGCCGGCTGCCGGCCATCACCTAGCCTGCAGCTTCGCCCGTCAGATACGGCGCATCTTGCGGAGAACACCCATGAACGAATACAGCATCACCTATCCGGATTTTTTGCCCACCGCGAAACGACCGAAGGCGCCATTGGGCGACTGCTCGTGCGCGGCATCCCGGGTGGTCAATTGCGGCTTTTCCACGCGGATGCCGGGCCGCCGCCCGCCAGGTGGCGGGCGGGACGTGCCGGCTCAGTAACGGGTGGGGTTGCTCGGCTGGCGGTCGCGGCGATTTGACACGCCGTCACCGTCGCGGTCGCGATCGACGCGGTCCGGGACGCCGTCGCGGTCGCGGTCGCGCTCGCTGCGGTGCTCGCCGCGGCGGTCGCCATCGCGGTGCGGGGTGTCATAGACGACGCAGCCCGAAAGCAGGGTGGTAAGCGCAATCAGCAGGATGGCAAGGGATTTCATGGTCTGGCTCCTCGGTGGTTATGGTGTGGCAACGGCATCGCTCCGACCCGGGGCGGGGGGGCTCACGGTCCGGCGAGTGTCGGGTGACGCCAGCCTGGCGGTCAGTGTGGGTTTGATGGTCAACAGTCGGGAGACCGGGCATTCGGCCCGGGCAATCTCGGCGATCCGGCCAAAGGCGGCCGGATCGCCCACGGGAATGTCGGCGACCAGATCGAGGTGCAGGGCGGTGATGGCGAAGCCGTTGTCCACCCTGTCCAGCGTCACCGTTGCCCGGGTGTGAAGGCTCTCGGCCGTCATCGTCTCCTTGTCGAGCAGGGCCGCCACGGCCATGGTGAAGCAGTTGACCAGGGCGGCGGCAATCAGTTCTTCCGGATTGCTGCCCGGCTGTTCGCCGAAACGGCTGGCGTAGGCGAACGGCAACTGGCTCAGGCTGGCGCTTTGCGTCGACAGACGACCCTGGCCGTAGTGCAGCTCGCCGCTCCAGGCGGCCGATGCGGTGCGTTTCATGTGTTCATCCTGGCGCCTCAATAAGCCAGGCGCATCGGCCGGGCCGGTAACTGGGCGCGGATTTCGCCGGCGGGATAACGGGCGCTGTGTACATTGATGTACAGCTTGCCGGCGGCGAAGCTGGCGTACTGGGCTGGGCTCAGGCGGGCCCCGGCCGGCACCGCATAGATGCTGTCGAGGCCCTGGTTGAGCGTGATGATCGGCGGGCCGTTCATGCCGACGGCGCCCTCGTGGATATGGGCCATGGTCGGTGCCATGCCGGCGACCTTGATGCTGCCGCTGATGCTGCGGTCGGTCTTGACGGTGATTCGGCCGCTGCCACTGGCGGGGCTGATCACCGGCGGCACTTCGGCACCGCCGGTGAGGCTGATCGCCATCGGTGTTTCGGCCTGCAGGCCGCCGGCGGCGAGCAGCAGGAGCAGTGGCAGCAGGGACAGGTGCCGGCCGGGTGTCGCGGGTGATGACGGATTCATTGCCTACTCCTGGGAAGACGACGGAGCGTGGCGGCCAGCCAACGGCCTTTTGCCATGCATGGATCCAGCTTGCGCCGCGCCTTCCGGCGCAACCGTTCGCCAGCACACATACCCGGCCGTCTGCCCTGCGTGCGCCAGCGCACAGTCTGCCGCCGGTGCTGCTGGCATCGTGGCGGCCTTAACGGGAGCAGCCATATGAATGAGATCACGATCGTCGGCATCGTCGGCAGCCAGCGCCAGGCGTCGAGCAACCGCGCGGCGCTGCGGCTGGCGCAGCAACTGGTGCCGACCGGCGCCCGCCTCGACTTGCTCGAGCTGTGCGGCATTCCCTTCTTCGATAGGCGCTGCGCCCACCTGCCGCCGGCTGCCGTGGTCGGCTTCCGCCAACGCATCGATCAGGCCGACGCCTTGCTGTTTGCCACGCCGGAGTGCATCCATGGCGTTCCCGGCGGTCTGAAGAGTGCCATCGACTGGGCTGCGCAACCGTTCAGCACGGCCGCCTGGCAGGGGCGGCCGGCGGCGGTGATCAGCGCCGCTAGCGGGAGCCTGGTGGCGAGTCGAGCGCAACAGCATCTGCAGCAGTTGCTGGAGCGTCTGGAAATCCCCCTGGTCAAGTCGTCGGTGCTTATCGCCGGCAGCGCCGAGGCGCCGTTCGCCGCCGATGGCAGGCTGGCGCACGAGCCGGCCCGGCAGTTCCTGCGGACGCTGCTGGCGGCGCTGGTCCTGCAGGTCCGGCTCAACCAGGCCGATCAGCGATTCAGCGTCAAGGAGCGCGCATGAAGAACGAGCAATCTTCCCGCCAGCCACCGCTGATGCGGGCTGCCACCGCAGCGGCCTGCCCTGGTTGGACCGCGATCGGCACGCTGCCAAAGGTGCCGCCGCCAGCGCCGATCAGCCAGCCGGACAGTCAGCCGGACAGTCAGCCGGCAGCGCCGCCGCTGGTCGATCCCGTCGTCGGCCGCGGGTGAGTCGCCTGGCCGTCCCGCCATGAGCAAACACCTGCGCACCTCGGCCTGGGCCAGGGTCTTCCAGCGCAGCTTCGCCAAGGCCACGCGCCGCGTCGTCAAATCGGCAACGCGGGCGGTGGTCAAATCGGCGAAGCGGGCGATCGTCGTCCGCAGTTCGCCGCCGCCGGGTGCCGGCAACTGGACCCTCGGCGTCGCCGCCGGTCCGGCCGGGGTACGTCGTTTTCGCCTCTATCGGCCGCCCGACATCGGCCGCGGCGAGCGCTTGCCGTTGCTGGTCATGCTGCATGGCTGCGGCCAGGATGCCAATGGTTTTGCCACGAGTACGCGGATGAACCGCCTTGCCATGCGCCAGCGCTTTCTCGTCCTCTATCCCGAGCAGGATCGCCTGGCCAACGCCCAGGGCTGCTGGAACTGGTTCGATACCGCTTCCGGCCGGGCCGATGGCGAAGCCGCCCTGATCATGCTGGCCATCGACCAGGTCTGCCTGAGTCAGCCGGTCGATGGCCGGCGCATCGCCATTGCCGGCCTGTCGGCCGGCGCCAGCATGGCGGCCTTGCTGGTGACCCGCCATCCGGCGCGTTTCCGCGCCCTGGTCATGCATTCCGGCATTCCGCCGGGGACCGCCCATTCGCCGCTCTCGGCACTCGGCGCCATGCACGGCCGGCGCGGCACGCGGCCACTGGTGGCAACGCCGCTGAGCATGGTCGCCTGGCCGCCCCTGCTGGTCATCCACGGCGATGCCGACCATACGGTGGCGCCGAAGAACGCCCTGGCGGCGGTGCAGCTATGGGCTGCCGCGGCCGGTGCGCAGGCCGCTACGGTGCGCCGGGTGCAGCGCGGCCAGCGTTATCCGATGGCGGTCACCGACTACCGGTGCCAGGGGAGGACCGTGGCGACGCTCGCCCTGGTCGGCGGGCTGGCGCATGCCTGGAGCGGCGGCCTGACCAGCAAGCCGTTCGGCGACGGGCGCGGCCCCGACGCGTCGGCAATGATCTGGGCCTTCGCCGCGCGCCAGTTTCGCCAGTGAGCACGCCGGCTGGTTGTGTGGGGTGGCGAACAGACTGCCGGCGGCCGGCGGTTTAGCTTCGGCCCGGGGCGTCAGGCGGCGCCCGCCAATCCTTCCTTACCAACGGAGATCATCATGAACTACGAAGAACGCGATCAGTACGGCATGTACAAGCTAGCCACCGGCAATGCATCCGGCCCCGACACCAGCCACGGTCCCGGGCCGAACCTGATGGGCGCCGAGACGCTGGTCGGCAACGATGTCTACAACAAGGAGGCCGAAGATATCGGCGACATCAAGGAGATCATGATCGACATGCAGACCGGCCGGGTGAGTTATGCCGTGATGTCGTTCGGCGGCTTTCTCGGCATGGGCGAGAAGCTGTTCGCCGTGCCCTGGGCGGCCCTGAAGCTCGATACCGTCAACAAACGCTTCGAGCTGGATGTGAACAAGGAGCGGCTGGAAAGCGCCCCCGGCTTCGACAAGAACAAGTGGCCGGACATGGCCGACGCCACCTGGGTGGCCGGCATCCACGCCTACTACGGGACGCAGCCCGCCAGTCCGCCGCCGATGTGAGACGCCGGCCAGCCCGCGGCGGCCACCGGCGCAATCCGGGCGATGCCGGCAGGGCCTTGCCGCCGGCGGCGGCATGCACCCGAGGCTTGGTAATTCGTCCGGGTTTCGCCTTTAATCATTCAAGGAGGCGCAGATGAACACAAGCCCGTCATTGCTCGACGACGACGAATTGCGGCGCATGGACGCCTGGTGGCGTGCCGCCAACTACCTGTCGGTCGGCCAGATCTACCTGCTCGACAATCCGCTGCTCAAGCAGCCACTGCAACTGGCCCACATCAAGCCGCGCCTGCTCGGCCACTGGGGGACGACGCCGGGCCTCAACTTCATCTACGTACACATGAATCGCGTCATCAAGGCGCGCGACCTGAGCATGATCTACCTCGCCGGCCCCGGCCACGGCGGCCCGGCGGTGGTCGCCAACACCTGGCTGGAAGGCAGCTACAGCGAGCTGTATCCCGACATTTCACAGGACGAGGAAGGCATGCGCCGGCTGTTCCGGCAGTTCTCCTTCCCCGGCGGCATTCCCAGCCACGCAGCGCCGGAAACGCCGGGCTCGATCCACGAAGGCGGCGAACTCGGCTATGCGCTGCTGCATGCTTTCGGCGCGGTCTTCGACAACCCCGAGCTGATCGCCTGTTGCGTCGTCGGCGATGGCGAGGCGGAAACCGGGCCGCTGGCCACCTCCTGGCATGCCAACAAGTTCCTCAATCCGCGCACCGATGGCGCGGTGCTGCCGATCCTGCATCTCAACGGCTACAAGATCGCCAACCCGGCGATCCTGGCCCGCATCAGCCACAGCGAGCTCGAATGCCTGTTCGTCGGCTACGGCTACAAGCCGATTTTCGTCGAAGGCGACGAACCGGAAAAAATGCATCAACTGATGGCGGCGGCGCTCGATACCGCGCTCGACGACATCCGCGCCATCCAGCAGCAGGCCCGGCAGGGCGGGGCGGTGCTGCGGCCGCGCTGGCCGATGATCATCCTGCGTTCGCCCAAGGGCTGGACTGGGCCGAAGGAAGTCGACGGCAAGAAAAGCGAAGGCAACTGGCGCTCGCATCAGGTGCCGTTCAGCGACATGAGCCAGCCGGCGCACGTGCATTTGCTGGAAGACTGGATGCAATCCTATTTCCCGCGCGAACTGTTCGATCCCGAAGGCTGGCTGAAGCCGGAAATCGCCGCCCTGGCGCCGCAGGGGGCACGACGGATGGGGGCCAATCCGCACGCCAACGGCGGCATCCTGCTGCACGACCTGCGGCTGCCGGACTTCCGCGATTACGCCGTGGCGATTCCGGCGCCGGGCGCCGTCCGGGCGGAATCGACGCGGGCCATGGGAGAATTCCTGCGCGACGTGATGATCCGCAATCCGCACAATTTCCGCGTCTTCGGGCCGGACGAAACGGCCTCCAACCGCCTCGGGGCGCTGTTCGACGCCACCAACCGCAGCTGGATGGCCGAGCTGCACGCCGATGACGACCATCTCGCTGTCGATGGCCGGGTCATGGAAATTCTCTCCGAACACGCCTGCGAAGGTTGGCTCGAAGGTTACCTGCTGACCGGCCGGCACGGCCTGTTCTCGTGCTACGAGGCCTTCATCCACATCATCGACTCGATGTTCAACCAGCACGCCAAGTGGCTCAAGGTCTGCAACGAGATTCCCTGGCGCCGGCCGATCGCCTCGCTCAACATCCTGCTCACCTCGCACGTCTGGCGTCAGGACCACAACGGCTTCTCGCACCAGGATCCGGGCTTCATCGACCACGTGGTGAACAAGAAGGCCGACATCATCCGCGTCTATCTGCCGCCGGATGCCAACACGCTGCTCTACGTCACCGACGAATGCCTGAAGAGCCGCAACCTGGTCAATGTCATCGTCGCCGGCAAGCAGCTGGAGCGGCAGTGGCTGGACATGGATGCGGCGATCAACCACGCCAGCGCCGGCATCGGCATGTGGGAATGGGCCTGCAGCGACCAGGAGGGCGAGCCGGACATCGTGCTGGCGGCGGCCGGCGACGTGCCGACGCTGGAGATGCTGGCGGCCATCGACATCCTGCGCCAGCTGGCGCCGACGCTGAAGATCCGCTTCATCAACGTCGTCAATCTGATGACCCTGCAGCCGCCGGAGGAGCATCCGCATGGCTTGCCGGAGAGCGAGTTCATCTCGCTGTTCCGCGCCGACACGCCGATCCTCTTCGCCTATCACGGCTATCCCTGGTTGATTCACCGCCTGACCTACCGGCGCAGCAATCACCGCAACCTGCACGTGCGCGGCTACAAGGAGGAGGGGACGACGACAACGCCCTTCGACATGGTGGTGCTGAATCATCTCGACCGCTTCAATCTGGTCATGGATGTCGCCAAGCAGGTGGCGAAACTGCAGCCGCAGGCCGCCCACATCCGGCAGCAGATGCGCGACCGGCTGAACCAGCATACCCAGTACATCCACGCGCACGGCGAGGACATGCCGGAAGTCCGCGACTGGCAGTGGCCGGGAGACAAGGCATGAACGACAACCCGCTGCTAGAACTGAAGGCGATCGGACAGCATGTCTGGCTCGACAATCTGTCGCGCAACCTGCTGCGCGAAGGCGACTTGCAGCGCCTGATCGACGATGACGGGGTGGACGGAGTGACCTCGAATCCGGCCATTTTCGCCAAGGCCATCGCCGGCAGCCCGCACTACCACGACGACCTGCAGCGCCTGCGACGCCAGCGGCTGAGCCCCGAAGCCTGTTACGAGGCGCTGATCATTGCCGACATCCGCGCCGCTGCCGCCATGCTGCAGCCGGCCTACGCGGCCAGCAATGGCGAGACCGGTTACGTCAGCCTGGAAGTGTCGCCACATCTGGCGCACGACGTCGCCGGCACCGTCGCCGCCGCCCAGCGTTTGCACCTGGCTGTCGGTTGCCCCAACCTGCTGATCAAGGTGCCCGGCACGCCGGCCGGCATCGCGGCTTTCGAGCAATTGACCGGCGCCGGCCTGCGGGTGAACGTGACACTGATTTTTTCCCTCGCCCAGTACGAGGCCGTGGCCCAGGCCTACCTGCGCGGCGCCCGGACCTGGCTGCAGGCCGGCGGGGCGGCGGGGCAGTTGCGCTCAGTGGCCAGCGTTTTCCTCAGCCGGGTCGATACGCTGGTCGATCAGCGCCTGGCGGCCATCGCCACGCCGCTGGCACGCGTGCTCATGGGGCGTAGCGGCGTCGCCCTGGCCAAGTGCTGCTACCACCGCTATCTCGAACTGTTCCACGGCGAGCCGTTCGCCGCCCTGGCCGAGGCCGGGGTACGGCCGCAAACCCCGCTGTGGGCGAGCACCGGCTGCAAGAATCCGGCTTACAGCGATGTGCTTTACGTCGAAGCGCTGATCGGCCCGCAAACCATCAATACCCTGCCGGAGGCCACGCTGGCCGCCTTCCGCGCCCACGGGCAGGCGCTGGACCGGCTGCTCGACGGTGTCGTCAAGGCGCATGGCCACATCGTCGCGCTGGCCGGGCAGGGCATCGACCTCGATGCCGTCGGCGAAGAATTGCAGGCGGACGGCCTGCAGCTGTTCGCCGAGGCCCACGACCAGCTGCTGGCTGCCCTGACGGCGCCTTGAGCTCGGGCCGCCGGCTGCGGCAGCGCAAGGTCTGGCTTCCCGAATCCGGGAAGCGGCCTGCGGCTTTTCTCTGTTGATCTTAGCGGCGGCGCAGCAGACCCATGAACAGTGAGCCGATAAACAGCAGGATGAAAATGAAGAAGAGGATCCGGGCGATCTCGACGGCGCCGGCGGCAATGCCGGTAAAGCCGAAGAGGGCGGCGATCAGCGCGACAACGAGAAATACGACGGTGTAGTGCAGCATGGCTTTTCCTTTACTGGTTCCCCGGCCCGCCAAGGAGCCGGGGCGGGGTCAGATCTTGCCGAGCAGGAACAGCACCAGCAGGACGACCAGCACCAGGCCGAGGCCGCCGCTGGGTCCGTAGCCCCAGCTACGGCTGTGCGGCCAGCTGGGAATGGCACCGACCAGCATCAGGATGACGACGATCAGCAGTATGGTTCCTAATGACATTTCAGTTCTCCTTGCCTTGAGGGGGGCCGGAGGGCGTTGCTGATCGCCCTTCCGCCGCATGCTTGCAGCCTACGTGATGAGCATTCGGTGTCTGTTCGCCAGCACACAGACATCATGCCGGTCGCGGCCGAGCATTGGCGCCAGCGGCGGGCCATGGCCGGCCGCCGTCCCGCCGCCGGCAGTCGCCAGCGGCTGCAATGCCCCAAGGAGCCGCAATGAATAACGCTACGAATCCCCCCATCGGCAGCATCGAAAGCAGCCGTCAGGCCCTCGTCCAGGATCTGAAGAACGTCGTCGCCGATGGCGGCGCGATGCTGAGCAATGCCGCGCAGGCCTCGGTCGATGAAATGGCGCTGGCTCGCTCGCGCCTGGAGGCCAGCCTGAACCAGACGAAGACGCGTCTACTCGACGCCAGCCAGGCAGTGGGTGTCCAGGTCTGCCATGCCGCCGACGCAACCGGCGCCTATGTCCGCGACAACCCGTGGAAGATGCTCGGGCTCGCGGCCGCCGCCGGGCTGCTGATCGGTGCCGCGCTGAAGCGTCCGTGATGCTGCGGCGCGTCGCCGATGGCATAAGTGCGGCGGCGAACAGAGTCGCCCGGTGCTGTGGTGCAGGATGCATCCGGCATTGATGGAAATGCCCGACCGGCCAGCCGGCCCGTCGGTATGGCAAGTGAAGGAGTCGAACATGAATTGGGATATCGTCGAAGGCAACTGGAAGCAATTCAAGGGCAAGGTCAAGACGCAATGGGGCAAGCTCTCCGATGATCACCTCGACGTGATCGCCGGCAAGCGCGACCAGTTGGCCGGCCGCCTGCAGGAAAGCTACGGCATCACCAAGGACGAGGCGGAGAAGCAGATCAAGCGCTTCGAGGATGCCAACAAGGATTTTCGTCCGTCCTGATCGGCAGCGCCGCGCCGGGGCCAGCGCTCCGCTGGCGGCCGGTCCGCCGCCGGGCCTGGTGCCAGGCGGCGCCATGAAAAGCCTGCTGCCGGCGGCCGGCGACCTGGCTTCGTATGGCCGGGGCTGTCCGCTCTGTCATGGCTCGACCAACCGCATCTCGCGCCGTGTCATTGATGTGCTGCTCAGTCTCTTCATTCCCGTCCGCCGCTATCGTTGCCGGTCGCTGACCTGTACCTGGGAAGGCAATCTGCGCGACCGGTGAACGGGGTGGTTTCATCGCTGGAAGGAGAAGTCGATGTTCCGTAGCGCTTTTCACGCCCCGGCCTGGTCCGGGCAGTTCAAGGCCCAGTCGTTCGATGAAACGCCGCTCGCCGGCACTGTCGATTGAGTGGCGCCATGAACAGCCCGCTGGAGCGCCCGGCAGCGACCCGCGTCATGTTGGTCGAGGATGACGCAGGCGATGCGCAACTGATCCAGGATGCCCTCGCCGGCTCCGTCGGCCATGCCTATCAGGTGATCCGCGTGGCCGATCTGGCGGCGGCGCTAGCCCATCTGGCCGCTCAGGCGACCGACGTCATCCTGCTCGATCTGAGCCTGCCCGACGCCCAGGGCATCGAAGCCTTCGACCAGATACTCGCCGCCGCCCCGCGGGCGCTGATCCTCGTCCTCAGTGGCGCCAGCGACGAGGAACTGGCGCAGCAGGCGATGCAGCGCGGCGCCCACGACTTCTTCGCCAAGGGGCATATCGACGCCTACTGGCTGCCGCATGCCCTGCGCTACGTGCTGGAGCGCAAGCGCAGCCAGGATGCGCTGCGCGACAGCGAAGCGCGTTTTCGCGCCATGAGCGACGCCTCGCCGCTGGGTATTTTCGTTTCCGACGCCGCCGGCGATTGCGTCTATACCAATGCTGCCTATCACCAGATCTCCGGCCTCGATTTCGCCCAGGCGCTGGGCACCAGCTGGAGCATGGCGGTCCATCCCGACGACCGGCAGCGCATCGTCGTCGCCTGGCGCGCTGCGGTCGCCAGCGACGAGCCGTTTCAGGCCGAGGTGCGCTTTCTCCGCCGCGACGGCAGTACCGTGTGGACCCGCCTCAACGCCGCGCCGATGCTTGACGGCTTGCCGGGGCGCGGGCGGGTGCAGATCGTCGAGGATATTTCCCAGCGCAAGGCGGATGACGCGGTCCTGCAACGCGCCCAGGAGGAACTGTTCGCCGAACAGGAGCGCGCCCAGGTGACGCTCAATTCGATCGGCGACGCGGTGCTGAGCACCGATGCGGCCGGCAACGTCACCTATCTCAACCAGGTGGCCGAAACGATGACCGGCTGGTCAACCGAGTCAGCGCTCGGCCAGCCGCTGACCGAGGTTTTCCGGATCATCGACGGGGCCAGCCGGGAGCCGGTGAGCAATCCCGGAGAGCAGGCGATCGCCGAGAACCGGATCGTCGGCCTCGCCGCCGACAGCATCCTGATTCGCCGCGATGGCACGGAATCGGCCATCGAGGATTCCTCGGCGCCAATCCACGACCGCAACGGCCAGGTCACCGGCGCCGTGATCGTCTTCCACGATGTCAGCGAATCGCGCGCCATGGCGCAGAAGATGTCCCATCTGGCGCAGCACGATTTCCTCACCGGGCTGCCCAACCGCGTCCTGCTGACCGAGCGCTTCGAGCGCGCCATCGGCCAGGCGCGGCGGCACCACAAGCAGGTCGCCATGCTGTTTCTCGACCTCGACTATTTCAAGAACATCAACGATTCGCTCGGCCACGTCATCGGCGACCAGTTGCTGCAGTCGGTGGCGGCCCGCCTCGTGGCCTGTGTGCGCTCGACCGATACCGTCTGCCGCCAGGGGGGCGACGAGTTCGTCATCCTGCTGGCCGAGATCGAACACCATCACGATGCCTCGCAGGTGGCCGACAAGCTGCTGGCGTCGCTGATCCAGCCGCACCTCATCGAGGGCAACGAACTGCATGTGACGCTGAGCATCGGCATCAGCATCTTTCCCGACGACGGCGATGGCGCCGAGACGCTGATGCAGAACGCCGACACCGCGATGTATTACGCCAAGGCCAGCGGTCGCAACAATTACCAGTTCTTCAAGGGGGAAATGAACATCCGGGCCGTGCAGCGCCTGTTCGTCGAGAACAACCTGCGCCGGGCCCTCAAACAGGAAGAGTTCGAACTGCATTACCAGCCGATGGTGGCCATCGCCAACGGCCGGATCAGCCGGGTCGAGGCCCTGTTGCGCTGGCGTGACCCGCATCTCGGCATGGTCTATCCCGGACAGTTCGTGCCGATCGCCGAAGAATGCGGGCTGATCGTGCCGATCGGCCGCTGGGTGCTGCGCGAGGCCTGTCGCCAGCTGGTCGCCTGGATCGATGCCGGCCTGCCGGCCCTGCCGGTCTCGGTGAATATTTCAGCGGTCGAGTTCCGCCATCGCAATTTCGTCGACGGGGTGGCCGGCATTCTCGAGGAAACCGGCCTGCCGCCCGCGCTCCTCGAACTGGAGCTGACCGAGAGCATCCTGATGCACGAAGTCGAGGCCTCGGCGCGGGTTCTCGAAAAGCTCAAGGCGATGGGCGTCCAGCTGGCCATCGACGATTTCGGCACCGGCTATTCGAGCCTCAGCTATCTCAACCGCTTCCCCATCGATACGCTGAAGATCGACCAGAGCTTCGTCCGCGACATGGCGACCAACCGCGACGATGCGGCGATCGTCGGCGCCGTCATCGACATGGGCCGCAACCTGCGCCAGCGGGTGGTCGCCGAAGGGGTGGAGACGCGCGAGCAACTGGCCCTGCTGTGTCGGCAGGAGTGCGAAGAAGGGCAGGGCTTCCTCTTCAGCTATCCGCTGCCGCCGGCGGAATTCGCCCTGTTGCTGGCGGCCCGGAAGGACATCCCCGCCTGCTGCAACTGAGCCGGGTACGCTCTATGTGCGCCAGCGAACCGAGGGGGCGGGCGGCAATCCTTATGCTGTTTGTGAGGTGTCGCCGCGGTCCGCCGGGCCGATGCCGGAGGCAGGAACGCCTGCTTCGCTCAACTCGGGAGTTATACCCATGAAATCAGCCAGCAAATATCTGTCTGCCGCCATTCTCGCCGTTACTCTGGTCGCGGCTGCCGGTTGCGCCTCCACCAGCAAGCAGGAAGGCACCGGCGAATACATCGACGACAGCGTCATCACCTCCAAGGTGAAGGCGGCCATCCTCGGCGACGCCACCCTGAAGGTCGTGGAAATCAATGTCGAGACCTACAAGGGCATCGTCCAGCTGAGCGGTTTCGTCAGTTCGCAGGCGGCTGCCGATCGGGCCGTCGCACTCGCCCGCGGCGTGCGCGGCGTCAGTTCCGTCAAGAACGACATGCGCGTCAAGTAAGGCGCAGCAGGGGCCGTTGCCGGGCCTGCTGCCCGGCCGCGGCGTGCGCGGAACGCGGACGCCTTTCGCCGCGTCCGCTCGACGAATCCATGGGCGAAAGGTGAGCGTAATTGCGTTTTGCAAACTTCTTCCGGGCCGCGCTGCGTCTCTGGCTCGCCCGCCTGTGCCCGCGTTGCCCGGCCTGCCCGCCGGCTGACGCCGAGGCGCCGCTGCGCGCCGAGCTGTACAGCGCCGACCAGATGGCGCAGCACGGTCAGGCGCTGGCCGTCGGCCACCGTCTGGCGACCGGCCCGGCACCGGACCTGTTGCTGGCGCGCCTGGCCGATAACGAAAGCATCCTGGTCGGGGTCTGCCGGCAGCTGACCGCGGCGGTGACCGACAATCGCCGGATCACCCCGGCCGGCGAGTGGCTGCTCGACAATTTCTACCTGATCGAGGAGCAGATCCGCACCGCCAAGCGGCACCTGCCCAAGGGCTACAGCCGCCAGCTGCCACGCCTGGCCAGCGGCCAGTCGGCCGGCCGGCCACGGGTTTACGACATCGCCCTGGAAGCCGTCGCGCACGGCGATGGTCGGGTCGACGGCGAGACCCTGCTGCGCTTCGTCGCCGCCTATCAGACGCGCGCCGATCTCAAGCTGGGCGAGCTGTGGGCCATCCCGATCATGCTGCGCCTGGCGGTGATCGAGAATCTCCGCCGGGTCGGCGTCAGCATCTCCACCGGCTGGGAGGAGCGCAGCCAGGCTGCGGCCTGGGCCGACCAGATGGTCGAGGCGGCGGAGCGGGAGCCGAAAAACCTGATCCTGATCATCGCCGACATGGCGCGCTCGAAGCCGCCGATGAGCAGCGCCTTCGTCGCCGAACTGGCGCGCCGGCTGCAGGGCCGCGGCCCGGCCCTGGCCTTGCCGCTGACCTGGATCGAGCAATGGCTGGCCGAATCAGGCTTGAACACCGCCCAGCTGGTGCAGGCGGAAAACCAGCTGCAGGCCGCCAACCAGGTGTCGATCAGCAACAGCATCGGCAGCCTGCGGGTGCTCGGGGCGATGGACTGGCAGGAATTCGTCGAGACGCTCAGCGTCGTCGACCAGGCCTTGCGCGCCGACCCGGCCGGCGTCTATGGCGGCATGGATTTCGCCACGCGCGACCGCGGTCGACGGGCGGCACGGCCATGTCGGCTACTACCTGATCGACCAGGGGCGGGGCGAGCTCGAAAGCCTGGCCGCGGTTCGCCTCCCCTTCGTCCGGCGGCTGCGCCGCGGGCTGGCCGGCCGGCCGCTGGCGGTCTATCTCGGCGCCATCGCGGCGATCACCCTGGGGCTGACCGCCGGCCTGCTCGCCGTCGGCCGGCCGCCCGGTCCGCCCGACGGCTGGCTGCTGGCCAGCGGCCTGGCCCTGTTGCTGGCCGGCAGCCAGCTCGGCGTGGCGCTGGTCAACTGGCTGGCGACGCTGCTGGTCCGGGCCGACCCCCTGCCGCGCCTGGATTTTTCCAGCGGCATCCCGGATGGCGAGCGGACCCTGGTCGTCGTGCCGACCATGCTCGGCAGCGCCGCCGGGGTCGAGGCGCTGGTCGAGGCGCTGGAAGTCCGTTTCCTGGCCAACCGCGATGCCAATCTGCGTTTCGGCCTGCTGACCGATCTGTGCGATGCCGGCCAGGAAGTCGAGGCCGGCGATGCGGCGCTGGTCGATCTGGCGAGCGAGCGCATCGGCGAACTGAACGCCAAGTACGGCAGCGCCGCGCTGCCGGCCGACGGCATCTTCTTCCTCTTCCACCGGCCGCGCCGCTGGAATGCCCAGGAAAACATCTGGATGGGCTACGAGCGCAAGCGCGGCAAGCTGGCCGACCTCAACGCCCTGTTGCGCGGCAATGCCGGCGGCTTCTCGCACCTGGCCGGCAACCTCGCCGCCCTGGCCGGCGTGCGCTACGTCATCACCCTCGATACCGATACCCAGCTGCCGCGCGATGTCGCCCGCCAGTTCGTCGGCGCTATGGCCCATCCGCTCAACCGGCCGGTCTACGATCCCCTGTTGCGGCGCGTCACCGCCGGCTACGGCATCCTGCAGCCGCGGGTCGCCGCCAGCCTGCCGGGCAGCAACCGCTCGCTCTACGCCCGGCTGTATGGCGGCGAGCCGGGGATCGACCCGTATACCCGGACGATTTCCGATGTCTATCAGGATGTCTTCGGCGAAGGCTCGTTCATCGGCAAGGGCATCTACGATGTCGATGCCTTCGAACTGGCGCTCGGCGGGCGTTTCCCGGAGAACCGCATCCTCAGCCACGACCTGCTCGAAGGCTGCTATGCCCGGGCCGGGCTGTTGAGCGACGTGCAGGTGGTCGAGGACACGCCATCCCGCTACAGCGCCGATGTCTGCCGCCGCTACCGCTGGATCCGCGGCGACTGGCAACTGGCCGGCTGGCTGCGCCGGCGGGTGCCCTGCGCCTGCGCCGGCGAGCTGCAGCACCGGCAGCGCAATCCGCTGTCGGCGCTGTCGCAGTGGAAGCTGTTCGACAACCTGCGGCGCAGCCTGGTGCCGGCAGCGCTGCTGCTGCTCCTGCTGCTCGCCTGGAACCTGCTGCCGGCGGCCGGCCTATGGACTGCCGTGGTGCTCGGCATCATGGTCATCCCGACGCTGTGCGCCGCCGGCCTCGACCTGGCGCGCCAGCCGCCGGAAGTTCTCTACCGGCAGCATCTGGCCAGCGTTGCCGGTGGCCTGTCGCGCCATGGGCAGCAGCTTGGCTTCGAGCTGGCCTGTCTGCCCTATACGGCGTTCTACAGCCTCGATGCCATCGTCCGCACCCTCTGGCGCATCCTGGTCAGCCGCCAGCCGATGCTCGAATGGAATCCGTCGAGCGAGGTCGACCGCCAGCTGGCGCAGCGCGACCGCAGCAGCCTCGCCGCGACGTTTCGCAGCATGGCGATCGGCCCGCTGCTCGCTCTCGGCCTCGGCGCCTGGCTGGCCGCCCGGCGTCCGGAGGTCCTGGCCGTGGCCGGGCCGCTGCTGCTGCTCTGGCTGGCCTCGCCGCTCTTCGCCTGGTGGCTCGGCCGGCCGCTGCTCCGCCGGCCGGCCAGCCTGAATGCCGAACAAGGCGTTTTCCTGCACCGCCTGGCCCGCCGCACCTGGGCCTTCTTCGACACTTTCGTCGGCGCCGAGGATCACTGGCTGCCGCCGGACAACTTTCAGGAATACCGCATCGCCTCGATTGCCCACCGCACCTCGCCGACCAATATCGGGCTGGCGCTGCTGGCCAATCTCGCCGCCTGCGATTTCGGTTACCTCAGCGTCGGCCGCCTGCTCGAACGGACGGCGCGGACGCTGGAAAGCATGGCCGGTCTGGAGCGCCACCGCGGGCATTTCTATAACTGGTACGACACCCAGACGCGGCAGCCGCTGGCGCCGCTTTACGTGTCCACGGTCGATAGCGGCAACCTGGCCGGCCACCTGCTGACCCTGCGCACCGGCCTCGCCGCCCTGGCCGATGCGCCGTTGCTGCCGCCGCGCCTGACCGCCGGCTTGGGCGACACCCTGGCCGTCCTGGCGGAAACCGCCGAAGTCGACGTTCAGCCAGCCGTGGCGGCATTTGCCGGGCAACTCGCGGCGCTCGAAGCCGCGCCACCGCCCAGCCTGGGGGGCAGCCGCCAGGCCTTGCAGCAACTGACCGCCAGCGCCGGCGAGCTGCGCCGCCTGGTCGATGCCAGTCTGATTGGCCGCGCCGCCAGCCTGCCGGCCAGCGAAGCGGGCGACTGGGCAGCGGCGCTGGCCGGGCAGATCGCCGAGGCGCTGAGCGAGCTCGACTGGCTGGCCGCCGACCCGGCCAGCGCCGCCGGCCTGACGCTGCGCCAGCTGGCCGGCGCCGGCCAGGCGCCAGCCGCCGCCCGGCTGGCCGAGATCGACCGCCTGGTCCGCCAGGCCGGCGAACTGGCCGAGATGGACTATGGCTTCCTGTTCGACAAGGCGCGCCAGTTGCTGACCATCGGCTACAACGTCGTCGAACGGCGCTGCGACACCAGCTATTACGATCTGCTGGCCTCCGAGGCGCGCCTGTGCACTTTCGTCGCCATCGCCCAGGGCCAGGTGCCGCAGGACAGCTGGTTCGCCCTCGGCCGCCTGCTCACCGCCACCAGCGGCGAACCGGCGCTGCTCTCGTGGAGCGGCTCGATGTTCGAGTACCTGATGCCGATGCTGGTCATGCCGGGCTACGACAACACCCTGCTCGACCAGACCTGCAAGGCGGCGGTCGCCCGGCAGATCGAGTACGGCAGCCAGCGCGGCGTGCCCTGGGGGATTTCGGAATCGGGCTACAACACCGTCGATGTGCATCTGAACTACCAGTACCGGGCCTTCGGCGTGCCGGGGCTCGGCCTCAAGCGCGGCCTCGCCGACGATCTGGTGATCGCGCCCTATGCCTCGGCCCTGGCCTTGATGGTGGCGCCCGAGGCGGCCTGCCACAATCTGCAGCGCCTGGCCGGTGCGGGAGCGCTCGGCAAGTATGGTTTCTTCGAGGCCATCGACTACACGCCGGCGCGCCAGCGCCGCGGCCAGGCCAGCGTGGTGGTGCGTTCGTTCATGGCCCACCATCAGGGCATGAGCCTGCTGGCGCTCGCCCATCTGCTGCTCGACCGGCCGATGCAGCGCCGCTTCGCCGGCGAACGCCGCTTCCAGGCGCTGCTGTTGCTGCTCCAGGAGAGGGTGCCGAAGGCCTCCGCACTGTTCGTCCATACCGCGCAGTTGTCGGACGTGCGGGCCACATTGCTGGCCGACGACATGCCGATCCGGGTGTTCACCACGCCGCATACGCCGATTCCCGAGGTGCAACTGCTGTCGAACGGCCGCTACCACGTGATGGTGACCAATGCCGGCGGCGGCTACAGCCGCTGGAACGACCTGGCCGTCACCCGCTGGCGCGAGGACGGCACCTGCGACAACCGCGGCACCTTCTGCTACATCCGCGACCTGGCCAGCCAGCTGGTCTGGTCGAATGCCCACCAGCCGACGCTGAAGCGGCCGGCCAGCTACGAGGCGATCTTCTCCGAGGGGCGGGCCGAATTCCGCCGGCACGATGCGGCGAGCAGCGGCGATCCGGGCTTCGAGACCTATACCGAGATCGTCGTCTCACCGGAGGACGACATCGAACTGCGCCGCGTGCGCATCACCAACCGCTCACGCCTGCGCCGGGCGATCGACGTCACCAGCTACGCCGAAGTGGTCATCGCGCCGCCGGCGTCCGACGACCTGCATCCGGCGTTCAGCAACCTGTTCGTGCACACCGAGATCCTGCGCGACCGGCGCGCCATCCTCTGCTCTCGCCGGCCGCGCTCACCCGGCGAACGGCCGCCGTGGATGCTGCACCTGCTGGCGGTGCATGGCGTGGCGGCGGGCGAGGCGTCCTACGAAACCGATCGCCTGCGCTTCATCGGCCGCGCCCGCAGCACCGCCGACCCGCTGGCCATGACGGCCGCGGGCGTGCTGTCCGGTGCCGACGGTTCGGTGCTCGATCCGATCGTCGCCATCCGCCAGGAGCTGACGCTGGGGCCGGAAGAGTCGGTGACCATCGACCTGGTGTCGGGCATCGCCGAGAGCCGCGAGATGGCCCTCGGCCTGATCGAGAAATACCAGGACCGCCACCTGGCCGACCGGGTTTTCGACCTGACCTGGACGCACAGCCAGGTGGTCCTGCGCCAGCTCAACGCCACCGAGGCCGACGCCCAGCTCTATGCCCGGCTGGCCAGTTCGGTGATCCATGCCAACGCCTCGCTGCGCGCCCCGCCGGGCGTGCTGGCGCGCAACCGGCGCGGCCAGTCCGGCCTGTGGGGTTATGCCATTTCCGGCGACCTGCCGATCGTCCTGTTGCAGATCGGCGATGCGGCCAATATCGATCTCGTCCGCCAGCTGGTCCAGGCCCATGCCTACTGGCGGCTGAAGGGCCTGGCCGTCGATCTGGTGATCTGGAACGAGGACCATGCCGGCTACCGGCAGCGCCTGCATGAGCAGATCATGGGGCTGATCGCCTCGGGCATCGAGGCCAGCATCATCGACCGGCCGGGCGGCATCTTCGTCCGCCTGGCCGAGCAGATTTCGCCCGATGACCGCCTGTTGCTGCAGTCGGTGGCGCGCGTCCTGATCACCGATTGCCACGGCGGCCTGGCCGAGCAGCTGGAGCAGCGCGGCTTGCCCGAAGCGCGGGTGCCGCTGCTGGAAAGCCCGCGCCGCTACCAGGCGGAGGCGCCGCCAGCGGCTGCTCCGGCCGGGGAGGAGCGGCTGCTGTTCAACGGCCTCGGCGGCTTCGCGGCGGATGGCCGGGAATACGTTATCAGCCTCGGCCCCGGCCAGACGACGCCGGCCCCGTGGTGCAACGTGCTGGCCAATGCGCAGTTCGGCACGGTGCTGTCGGAAAGCGGCATGGCCTACACCTGGAGCGAGAATGCCCACGAGTTCCGCCTGACCCCCTGGGGCAACGATCCGGTCAGCGATAGCGGTGGCGAAGCGCTCTACCTGCGCGACGAGGAGAGCGGCCATGTCTGGTCGCCGACCCCGCTGCCGGCCGGCGCCGGCAGTGCCTGCGAGATCCGCCACGGCTTCGGCTACAGCGTCTACAGCAGCCGGCTGGACGGCATCAGCAGCGAACTCTGGGTGTTCGTCGCCAGCGATGCGGCGGTCAAGTTTTCGCTGCTCAAGCTGCGCAATGAATCGGGCCGCCCGCGGACGCTGTCGGCGACGGCTTACGTCGAATGGGTGCTCGGCGATCTGCCGGCCAAGTCGGCCATGCATATCGTCACTGAACTGGCGCCGGGCAGCGGCGCGCTGCTTGCCCGCAATCCCTACAGCAGCGAATTCGCCGAGCGCGTCGCCTTCTTCGATGTGGACGACCCGTTGCGCACGCTGACCGGCGACCGCGTCGAATTTCTCGGGCGCAACGGCAGTCTGCGCCAGCCGGCGGCGCTGCGCCGCGCCCACCTGTCGGGCCGGCTCGGCGCCGGGCTCGATCCGTGCGGCGCGCTGCAGGTCGGCATCGAGCTGGCCGACGGGCAGGAGCGCGAGATCGTCTTCCGCCTCGGGGTCGGGCGCGACGGCGAGGAGGCCGCCCGGCTCGTCCAGCGCTACCGCGGCCTGATGGCCGCCCGCGAGGAACTGGCCACGGTGCGCCGGCAATGGCAGGGGCGGCTCGCCGCGGTGCAGGTCGAGACGCCCGATCCGGCGGTCAATGTGCTGGCCAACGGCTGGCTGGTATACCAGATCCTGGCCTGCCGACTCTGGGCGCGCAGCGGCTATTACCAGTCGGGCGGGGCCTTCGGTTTTCGCGACCAGTTGCAGGATGTGATGGCGCTGGTCCATGCCGAACCCGGCCTGGTCCGCCAGCACCTGTTGCTCTGTGCCAGCCGCCAGTTTCCCGAGGGCGACGTCCAGCACTGGTGGCATCCGCCCGCCGGGCGCGGCGTGCGCACCCATTGTTCGGACGACGCGCTCTGGCTGCCGCTGGCCGTCTGCCGCTATGTCGAATGCAGCGGCGACCGCGGCGTGCTCGCTGAAACGGTGGCCTTCCTCGACGGCCGCCCGGTCAATCCGGAGGACGACTCCTATTACGACCTGCCCGGCCGCTCCGCCGAAACGGCCAGCCTCTACGCCCATTGCGTACGCGCCATCCGCCACGGCTTGCGGGTCGGCGTCCATGGCCTGCCGCTGATCGGTACCGGCGACTGGAACGACGGCATGAACCGGGTCGGCGTGCTCGGCCAGGGCGAGAGCGTCTGGCTCGGTTTCTTCCTCTGCGAGGTGCTGCGGCGCTTCGTCGGCGTTGCCGCGGCGCAGGGCGATGCGGCCTTCGCCGAAGAATGCCGGAGCGCCGGCGCCCGCCTGCAAGTGAAGCTCGAAGAACACGGCTGGGATGGGCAATGGTATCGCCGCGCCTACTTCGACGACGGCACGCCGCTCGGATCGGCGAGCAATGTCGAGTGCCGGATCGACTCGATCGCCCAGAGCTGGTCGGTGCTGTCCGGTGCCGGCGACGCGGCGCGCGCCCGGCGGGCCATGCAGTCGCTCGACGAACGCCTGGTGCGCCGCCAGGACGGGCTGGTGCAGCTGCTCGATCCGCCCTTCGCCAGCGCGACGCTCGATCCCGGCTATATCCGCGGCTACGTGCCGGGCGTCCGCGAAAATGGCGGGCAATACACCCATGCGGCGATCTGGGCGGCCATGGCCTTCGCCGAACAAGGCGACAGCGCCCGCGCCTGGGAACTGCTGGCGATGATCAATCCGCTCAATCACGCGCTGAACGCTGCTGCGGTGGCGCGCTACAAGGTCGAGCCCTACGTGGCGACAGCCGATGTCTATGCGCTGGCGCCGCATGGCGGGCGGGGCGGCTGGAGCTGGTACACCGGCTCGGCCGGCTGGCTGTACCGGCTCATCGTCGAATCGCTGCTCGGCCTGCGCCGCCAGGGCGATACGCTGCGCTTCGCACCCTGCCTGCCGGCCGACTGGGCAGCCTGCACCGTGCATTACCGATTTCGGGAAACCGACTACCGGATCGTTTTGCGCTCGGCGGACGGGAGCGAAGAATCAGCCCTGCGGGTCGTCGTCGATGGCCTGGTGCAGCCCGACGGCGGCGTGCCGCTGCATGACGACCGGCAGCCGCACCAGGTCGAGGTCTGGCTGCCCGTGTCAGCCAGGCCGGCGCCAGGCGCGGTGCCTCAGACCGGGGTCAGCCCGAGGCGCGCGAACAACTGATTGTCGAGGTCCGGCGCGGCGTTTTCCGTGGTCAGCAGGTCGCTGCCGTAGAAGATGGAATTGGCGCCGGCGAAGAAGCACAGGGCCTGCAGTTCGGCGCTCATCTCGTGACGCCCGGCGGACAGGCGGATGCGCGATTTGGGCAGGAGGATGCGGGCGACGGCGATGGTGCGGACGAACTCGAAACTGTCGAGTTTTTCGGCATCGGCTAGCGGCAGGCCGGGCACCTTGACCAGGTGGTTGATCGGCACCGATTCCGGCGGCCGGGCCATGTTGGCGAACTGGACCAGCAGCCCGGCCCGGTGGCGGCGCGTCTCGCCCATGCCGACGATGCCGCCGGAGCATATCTTGATGCCGGCGTGGCGGACCTGATCGATGGTCTGCAGGCGATCGCCGTAGGCGTGCGTCGAGACGATCTGCGGGTAGTAGTCGGCGGCGGTGTCGAGGTTGTGGTTGTAGAAATCGAGGCCGGCCAGCTTCAGCCGCTCGGCCTGACCGGGTTGCAGCATGCCGAGGGTCAGGCAGGTTTCCAGGCCGAGCGCCTTGACCGCCCGGACCATCTCGATGACCTGCTCCAGATCCTTGTCCTTCGGATGGCGCCAGGCGGCGCCCATGCAGAAGCGCGAGGCGCCCTTGGCCTTGGCGTCCTGGGCGGCGGCGAGGACTTCGGCGAGCGGCTTGAGCGGTTCGCGTTCGACCGGCGTGTCGTGCCGGGCCGACTGCGAGCAGTATTTGCAATCCTCGGAGCAGCCGCCGGTCTTGATCGAGAACAGGGCGGAACGCTGGATCTGGTTCGGCTCGAACTGCAGGCGATGCACGGCCTGGGCCTGCCACAGCAGGTCCATGAAGGGTTGCTCGAACAGGGCGAGGGCTTGCTCCGCGGTCCGCGCAGGGGCGCTCGGCGACGGGCAGGCGAATTGATGTTCCGGCATCGGTGATGGGCCTTTATCGTTCAGTGGAATGCGGCACGCCGGAGTCCCGGCGGCGATGGTGGGGCAGGGGCGCCGCTGGGCGGCGCGCCGGTCATTTTTCCCAGCGGCTGTGGCCGATGAATTCTTCCCAGCTGAGATAACCGTCGCTGTTCAGATCGCGTTCCGGGAATTTCTCCGCCAGATAGGCCGAATCCTGCTCGACTTCCGGGCGCGAGAGCTTGCCGTCCTTGTCCTTGTCGAGGGCGGCGAAGCGTTCATGCGCCTTCTGGTTGGCCAGCCGGGCGACATCGCCCTTGCGGCCTTCCTGGTCGAGGGTCGGCACCATGGTCTTCTGCGCCAGGGCCGATTGCGTCAGCATGGCCGACAGCAAGATGAATAGACCGTAGCGCTTCATGCCGCCTGGCCTCGCTGCTGTTCCGGCAGGGTGCTCAGGAAGGGTTTGTACTTCATGTCCTCGAGCAGGATGTGGTTGCGCCACCAGCGCGTCAGGTAGCTGAACAGTTCCTTGACGCCGACAATGCCGAGCGAGGCGCCATAGCAGGTTTCCGAGATGACTTCGCAGAAGTGCAGGTGTTCCTGCCGATGCTCTTCGAGCTCGTGGTAGCTGGCGAGCGACATCAGTTCCTCTTCCTCGCGGAAGTGGTATTCGGCATAGGCAACCAGCGAGGACAGGATGTCCACGATGCCTTCCGAGCGCAGATCCTCGCCGCTGTGTTCGGCCAGCTGGTTGATCAGATGGGCCAGGTGCTGGTGATGCTGGTCCAGCAGGTCCACGCCGACACTGAAAGCTTCGTTCCAGGCAATCGGCTGGGTTTCGTAACGGGTACTCACGCCGGCTCCTCAGGTGGAGGCAATGGGGAAATTCTCGCTAGCGAGACGCAGGTTCCGGTTTTCGGGAGCCGCGGAGCGCTGACTGGATTGTGCCATGGCGCGCAGGTTGGCGGCAGCCCGGCTCAGACTGGCGGCCGATTCACGTTGATGGGCGGCGATGATGGCCAGTTTGGCGCGGAGTTTGCCCGCGTTGGCGATGTAATCGCCGAGTGGATCGAGGGAGTCGGCAGGCAGGGTCGGCTGGCGGGAGCTCATGCAGTGATTTCCGGGGGAGGTTATGACTTAGGTCATAGCAAAATGCAGTCCACCGCTGGCCGTCCCGACGGGGCGCTACGCGGCCGCGGCCACCATTTTCCGGCGCGGGACTTGCTTCAAAACCGCCATGTCTGCCCGTTCGCCCCTTGCTTCCCCGACCGTCGATAGTCAGTCCCCGGCGGCCTGGCGGACCCTCTATTGGCGGGTGCTGGCGGTCTTCCTGCTCAGCCTGGGCCTGGGCGGGGCGACGGTTTACTGGATCGACCAGGCCGAGGTGGCGCAGCACAAGCGCGAGGCGATCGAGCTGGCTTCGCTGCACGGCCATCTGCTGCAGCAGCAGATCGTCCGCTCGCTGTCGGTGACCTACGGACTGGCCGCGGTCCTGCGCCAGGGCAACGGCGAAATCGCCGATTTTCGCGCCCTGGCAACCGAGATGCTGAGCCTTTCGGGCGGCACCAGCGCCATCCAGCTGGCGCCCAACGGGGTGATCCGCGACAGCGTGCCGGTGAAGGGGCACGAGGCGGCGATCGGCCACAACCTGCTGGACGATCCAGAGCGCAATCGCGAGGCCTTCCTCGCCCTGAAGACGCGCGAACTGACCCTGGCCGGTCCGTTCGAGCTGCGCCAGGGCGGCCAGGCGGTGGTCGGCCGCCTGCCGGTGTTTCTGCGTAGCGGCCAGGCGGACGAGCAGTTCTGGGGCTTCGTCACGGTCCTCATCCGCATTCCCGACCTGCTGCGCGCCGCGGCGCTGATCGACAAGGAGGTCAAGGGGCATGCCTTCGCCCTGAGTCGCCGGCAAGCGGACGGCGCCGGGCGGCAGACGATATGGAGTTCTGAGTCGGCGCCGCTGGCCGAGCCGGTGAGTTTTCCGATCACCGTGCCGAATGGCGAATGGACGCTCGACGTCGAGCGCGCCGACGGCTGGCATACGCCGCCCGCCACGCTGCTCTGGCAGTTGCTGGCGGTGGTGCTGATCAGCCTGCTCTCGGCCGTCCTCGCCCATCATCTGCTGCGCCTGCCCTTACGCCTGGCCGAACAGGTCGCCCGCCGCACGGCCGCCCTCGACGAGGCCAACGAAAGCCTGCAGGCGGAGATCGTCCAGCACTGGCAGACGGAACTGGCGCTGCGCGACAGCGAGCGCCGGCTCGAGCAGCGGGTGCGCGAGCGGACACAGGAACTGGAACGGCTCAATGCCGAACTGAGTGACGGGCAGGCGCAGCAGAAGGCGCTGATCGACAAGCTGGCCGATACCCGCAGCCAGCTGCTGCAGTCGGGGATGCTGGCGGCGGTGGGCCGGCTGGCGGCCGGTGTGGCGCACGAGATCAACAATCCGATGGGCTTCATCATGTCCAATGTGGGCACCATGAAACTGCACATCGACACCCTGGCCGAGGGCCTGCAGCGCCAGTGCCAGTTGCTCGCCCCCTATCTCGACGAGCGCCAGGATCTGCGCGAACAGCTCGCCCTGATCGAAGATGAGATGGATCTGCCCTTCGTCCGCGAGGATCTGCCGGCGCTGATCGACGAAACCCTGGCCGGTCTGGCGCGGGTCAAGCGCGTCGTCCAGGATCTGCGCGAATTCAGCGCCGTCGACCAGGCCGACTGCCAGACGGTCGACCTGAACGCCTGTCTGCGCCAGGCCGCCGGGCTGCTCGGCCACCTGCTCGACGGGCGCATCCGGCTGGTCTGGCAGCTCGGCGACCTGCCGCCAGTCGAATGCAACGCGCCGCAGATCGCCCAGGTTTTGCGCGGCCTGCTGCTCAATGCCGCCCAGGCCATCGACGGCAGCGGCGAGATCGTCGTGACGACGCGCGAGAGCGACGGCTGGGTGGATATCGAGATTGCCGACAGCGGCCACGGCATTGCCCCGGAAAACCTCGGGCGCGTCTGCGAACCCTTCTTCACCACGCGCGCCGTCGGCGAGGGTATGGGGCTCGGGCTGACCGTCGCCCACCAGGTGCTGAAGCGTCACGGTGGCTGCCTCTTCGTCGCCAGTCCGGCCGGCCAGGGGGCCCGCGTCACGGTCAATCTGCCGGTCCGCCGGCAGGCCGTTCCCGACCTGCTGTAAGCGCCAGGGCGGCGTTGCCGCCCGCCGTGCGGCGGGCCGGGGGCTCAGTGGGCGACGACGTCCGGCGCGTGATGCGGACAGACTTCGCACAGCCGGCCGGCCTGGGTGCCCTGGGCGACGCGCTGGCGGGTCATGCGGAAGGCCGGGCTCAGCCAGGCATCGGCAAAGGTGGTCTGGGTCAGGTCGGCGGCGTAGGAATAGCCGGAGTGATCCTGGGCGCAGGCGACGAGATGGCCGTTGGTGCGCACATGCGCTTCGATGAACGGCGCCAGGCAATGGCAGCGGCCGCGGGACCGGGCATCGCGCGGCGTGATACCGGGCGGCAGCAGCACTTCCGCATGGGCGACGAGGCCCGGCAGCGTGCCGAGATGCTGGAAGAAGTCGCTCATCGCATGCCGGCAGCGGCGCGAGTTGGTGTTCACCGACAGTTCGCAGCGGCGGCCGGAGCTGACCTGGTATTCGTCGCGCAGGGTGATCAGGCGGCCGATTTCGCGGCGGAAAAAGTCGGGATCGGCGGCGGCGATTTCCTGGGCGCGGGCGCGCCATTTGCCGCTGGCCTGGTTGAGGTAGATCACCAGATGATCGATGCCTTCGAGAATGCACTGGCGCAGCAGGGCTTCCGAGGTGCCGAGCAGGTCGACATGCAGGACCAGCTGCTTGAAGCGGCAGTGGGTGCGGGCAAAGCGGATGCCGGTGGCCAGCCAGTCGCATTTTTCGCTGTCGCCGAGGCTGGAGAAGACCAGCTGGCCGATCGGCAGGGTGCTCAGTTCGCGGGTCAGGCAGCGGAAGAAATTCTTCTCCATGATGCCGCCTTCGCTGTGGCCGGCGCGCGCCGAGCGCAGCGCCTGCGGTGTCGTCAGGTCGAGGCGCACCGACGGCGGCAGTGGCGGCGTGTCATGGACGAAGGTCGCCAGCTTGCTGGAAAAGGCATGTGCCGAGTGGCCCGGTTCGACCCGCGGGCCCTGCGGCGAGAACAGTTGGTTGACGCGCTTCTGCGTCGCCGTCGTTTCGTGGCGCCGGTTACCGTGGGCCAGGTGCTGCGCCCAGACGTCGTCGGCGCTGCTGCTGTGGCCCATCGCCACGTGGTCGCCGCGGGCGATCAGGTCGCTGGCTTCGCTCAGGCTGATGCCGAGCAGCGCGGCGCTGTCCTCGGCGCGCAGATGCAAATTGACGCGGGCGAGCAGCATCAGCTCGCGGGCCACCTCGGCCGGGAAGCCGGCGCGCGCGCCATCGCGGGAATCGAGAAAGAGCTGGGCGATGAAGATGCTCAGGTCGCGGGTCAGCCACAGCGCCTGGATCTGGCTGAGCAGGTGCGGCATGGCTTCCAGGCCGGCGGTGACGCTGATCGGCTGGCCGGTTTCGGCTGGTGCGCTGGCCGCCGGCGCGGCGTCGGCAAAGGCCAGGTTGATCTCGGGCAGCGGCGGCATGCTGCCCGCCGGGGCAATCGTGGCGTCGGTCGGGCGTGGCGGCTCGGCCGGCGGCAGCTCGGTCAGGGGCAGGGAAAAGGACGCGTAACTGGGCACAGACGCTTTCACGATGATTCTCCTACGCTCCACCTCGCTTGAAGGTGCAGGACCGGGTAGCCCGCCTCGGGCGGGCTGGACGTGCGGTAGTCAATCCGCGGTATTTCTCAAATCTGATAAAAATGTAATGCATATTCCCGATTGTGGCAGTGCGGGGCGCTGTGAACGCCCCGCACGTCGGGGGGAGACCAGCTTACTTCTTGGCCCAGGCCACGCAATAACCCTTGGCAGAAATCTCGTTGTCGCCGGGGAAGATCTTGCAGGCGTTCGGGGCGACGAACTGGACGCAGGTGGAGCACTGCTTGTCGCCTTCCGGGCTGTCCTTGTACTTCATGCTGGAGCGCATACCGTCATTCTTGGCGGCCATGGCGACGACCGGGATCAGGGCCAGGGAAAGGCCACCGTACTTCAGCATGTTGCGGCGAGATTGGTTCATATTGTCAAGCTCCTCGTAGCGGGCCCCTGTCGGGGCGGGAGAGTTGGGGAAAGGCGGCCGTGGCAGCGGCCGTCGTCGCCGGGTGCTGTCTCTTGGAGGAGGCAGCGGGGGGGACCCGGCGACGGTATTTGATTAGCAAGCTGCGGGCCAGCTTTTGCCGCAACCACCGGCGAGCGTCCGGCTTGCCTTGCCGTGGCAAGGCAATGCATCATGGCCGCATCAGGGCCTTCCCGCAGAGAGCCGCAGCGTGCGCATGAGAAGAACGAAAATCTGGGTCCGACTGGTCAGTGCCATCCTGGTCGGCGTCATGGTGTCGGGTACCGGCGTGATTTACTGGGCCACCGAGGAACAGAGGAATCTGGCCATCGAGCAGTCGAAGGACTTCGCCATCAGCGTCCACCAGATGACGCTGGCCGGCCTGACCGGCATGATGATCACCGGCACCATCGGCCTGCGCACCATCTTCCTCGACCAGATCAAGGAAACCAATCACATCGAGGCGCTGAAGGTGTTCCGCGGCGATGGCGTGATCAAGCAGTACGGTCTCGGTTTCGATGGCGAGACCGCCTCCGATGCGCTGGAGACGCGCGTGCTGGTCAGCGGCGAGCCGTACTTCAACGTGATCGTCAACAAGTCCGGCGAAGAGCGTCTGAAGGCGATCATCCCGGTCAAGGCGGCGGAAAACTACCTGGGCAAGAACTGCCTGTTCTGCCACGAAGTGCCAGCCGGCACCGTGCTCGGCGCCGTCAGCATGGAAATCTCGCTGTCGCGGGCGGCCGAGACGACCCGCAGCTTCGGTCTGCGCGCCCTGCTGGTCGGGGCGCTGGTCTGTGTTCCGCTGGCCCTGTTCATCTGGCTGTTCATCGCCCGCCTGGTGACCCGGCCGCTGGAGGAAATGACCGAGGGCCTGAACCGCATCGCCGACGGCGACATCGAGGAGGCGAAGCCGCTGCCGGCGCTGCATGCCGACGAAGTGGGCATCGCCGCCAAGGCCTTCAACCGGGTCATGGAAAAATCCGGCGAGCTGATCCAGCAACAGCGCATGGCCCGTATCGTTTTCGAGAATTCGCTCGAAGGCATCACCGTCACCGACGCCCAGTCGCGCATCCAGCTGGTCAACAAGGCCTTCACCGACACCACCGGCTACCCGGCGGAAGAGGTGATCGGCCAGACGCCGGGTATTCTCAAATCCGGTAAACAGGGGCCGGAGTTCTATCAGGCCTTCTGGGAGGCGCTGCAGCGCGACGGCGAGTGGCGCGGCGAAATCTGGAACAAGCGCAAGAACGGCTCGGTGTACGCCGAATGGCTCAATGTCAGTGCCGTGCGCAACGGCCGGGGCGAAGTCGAGCATTACGTGGCCATCTTCTCCGACATCACCGAGCGCAAGGAGCGCGAGGAGGCGATCACCTTCCAGGCCTTCCACGATGCCCTGACCGGCCTGCCCAACCGCCTGCTGTTCAAGGACCGCCTCGAGCAGGCGCTGGCCCAGGCCAAGCGCAGCAAGGAGCGGACGCCGGTGGTGATGTTCCTTGATCTCGACAAGTTCAAGCAGATCAACGACACCCTCGGCCACGATGTCGGCGACCTGCTGCTCAAGGAGGTCGCCGCCCGGCTGAAGGCCTGCGTGCGCGCCACCGATACGGTCGCCCGCTTTGCCGGCGACGAGTTCACCGTGCTGTTGCCCGAGGCCACCGCGCCGGCCGATGCCGAGGTCGTCGCCGGCAAGATCCTGGCGGCCATGCAGCAGCCGGTCGATCTCGGCAGCGAGGAGCGGGTGGTGACGACCAGCATCGGCATCAGCCTCTATCCGGCAGACGGCCGCGACAGCGAAACGCTGATGAAGGCGGCCGATGCCGCGATGTACCAGGTCAAGCGGGCCGGCCGGGCCGGCCGCTGCTTCTTCACGGCCGACCTGATCGGCTCGCCGACGCGCCGGGCCGATCTCGAAGCACGACTCAAGGACGCCTTCATCAACCGCCAGTTCGTCCTCCATTACCAACCCATCGTCGATCTGCAGAGCGGTGCCGTGCATGGCAAGGAAGCGCTGATCCGCTGGCAGGCCGGGCCCGACGAACTGCTGATGCCGGAAGATTTCATCGGCCTGGCCGAGGAGGTCGGCCTGATGGTCAAGCTTGGCGAGTGGGTGCTGGAAACCGCCTGCATCCAGGCCCGCCTGTGGCAGCTGGAAGATCAGCCGGTGCGCGTCGCCGTCAACCTGTCGGCCAGCGAATTCAAGCGCCCCGATCTGGTCGATATGGTGCGCGACACGCTGCGCCGGGCCGGCCTGACGCCGGCCCTGCTCGAACTGGAAATCGCCGAGGCCATCGTCATGCAGGATGCCGACTATGCCCGCCAGGTCTGCCGCGGATTGGCCGACCTCGGGGTGATGCTCAGCCTCGGCAATTTCGGCACCGGCTTCGTCAGTCTGGGCCTGCTCAACAGCCTGCCGCTGCATGCCGTCAAGGTCGATCGCAGCCTGATCCGCGAGCATCTGCATGAGAACCGCGACAAGACCATCCTCACCGCCGTCTTCGGTCTGGCCAATGCGCTGGGCCTGACGGCGGTCGCCGAAGGCCTGGAAAGTATCGACCAGCTGGCCCTGCTGCACGGCTTCCAGTGCGAGCGCGCCCAGGGCTATGCGATCGCCCGGCCGGGGCCGGACCAGGAGTAAGTAGTCGCCGCCGGCCTCAGGGCAGCGGCGCTTTGCCCGGTTGCGGCTGGCTGTGGCAGCGGCCGCAGGAAAAGAAGGTGACGAAGGCGACGCGGTCGTGGCACTTGCCGCAGTATTCGCCGCGGAAAATGTTGCTCATCTGGATCGTCGAACTGCCGGCCTTGGTCGGGAACAGGTCCGGGTGGCAATTGCTGCAGGCCAGCCATTCGGTATGCGAGCGGTGGGGAAAGCGGACGTAAGGCATTTCCTTGGTGTTGCGCATGATGATGTCGAGATCGAGCACTTCCATCTTCTCCTTGCCGCTCAGCCCGGCCCGCGGCTTGATCAAGCCGCGGTTGAGTGCCTGCATCCAGTCGGGGAAGCCATTGGCGTCGTAGGGCAGGTCGCGGGTGGCCTCGTCGATGCGTTGCAGACGCTGGTAGTCGGGATTGGCCAGGTCGTGATGGCGGACCGTATCGATGGCCCGGCGGGCCGCCGGCACCTGGCTCTCGGGCTGGACGTGGCGGCTCACCGGGTCGGCCACTGGCGCAGACCCCGGGGCGGCGCGCAGGAAGGCCTGGGCGGCGGGCGCCAGCAGACTGGCGAGGAGCAGGGCGCCGATCAGGCGGACAAGGGGCATGCAGCTCAACTCGGCAACAGGCGTCGCAACAGGCTTTCCAGTTTGCCGGCCAGCGTCTGGCCGAGCTGGAGCGGCCGGGCTGCGCTGTCGGGCGGCGCGAGACGGCGCGCCGCTTCGGCGGCCGGCAGCGGCGGCGTGCCGGCGAGCAGGGTCGCCCGCTGGCCGAGGGCGGCCTTGAGGCTGAGGCGCAGGCTGGCGGCTTTCAGCGGCTTGGTGACCAGCTGGAAAATCTGTTGCTGCTCGATCATGCGGCCGAGCAGCTTGCCGGCCTCGGCCTCGCCGACAACGATGCTGACGATGTTCGGGTGCTGGCGCTTGAGCAGGCAGAGCAGGTGGGTCAGGTCCATCGTGCCGAGTTTGCGGGCGCAGACGACGACGCCGATGGCCGCTTCCTGGAGCAGGCGGAAGGCATCGACCGGGCTGCTCAGATGAATGATCTGCGCCAGATCGCCGGCGCTCATTTCAACCGCCGAGTGCGTCGCCTCGTCCTCGTCGAGCACCAGGATTTTCGCCTGCGGCCGCGCCGGGTCGTCCTCCCGCGGCGGCCTGGCGGCCGCCGGCAGCGCCTGGCCGCGACGCGCTTCGGCCGCCGCCTGGGCGATGATCATCGGCAGTTCGCCGACATTCCAGGGTTTGCCGATCTGGCGGAAAGGTGCCGCCTCGCCGGCCGCCGGCGCTGCGCCGGCCTCGCTCAGCAGCAGGCCGGTGGTGCGCGGCGACAGCTGGCGAACGCGCTGCAGGAAATCGCTGCCGTTGATTTCCGGCAACTGCCGGTCGCAGAGCACGACATCGAAGTCGCCGGCGCGGACGAGCGCCAGCGCCCGCTCGGCGCTGGCGCAGGTGATCACGTGGAAATCCTTGCGCAGCAGCCAGGACAGCGCCCGCAGGATGTTCGCCTCGGCATCGACGCAGAGAATGCGGACCCTGGCCGGCAGCGGGGTGCCGGCGGGAGGCAGGTCGTGCGGCGGGGCGGTCATCGGCGGCCTTTCATGGCAAGAAATTCCCGGTTTCGGGAAGCGTTTTCCCGGGATGTGTAAAGTTTCCTGCACGCTTCCGCCATCCCGATGGCGCCTCGAGCGGCCGAGTCGTCACCGGCGAAAGCGGCCGCCCGGCGGCGCTGGCCGGGCATGGCGACGATCCTTCGGGCAGCGGGGAGCGGCAAGTTTTCACGGCGGCAGCAAAAAATAGCCTGCCAAACCCATATTACTTTCGTAATATACGCATTCATTGTGCCAGTTTTATCAAAGTTGGCGCGGAGGATATCCAGGATGGGTTTGAGCTTGGCTCGGCATGCGGCGGTAATTTCCGGATTGGCTTCGGCATTGTTGCTGGCCGTCCTGGCCAGCTTGCTGCTGGCCGGGCTGGAGCAGCACCGGCGCAGCGAGGCACGGGAGATGACCCAGGCTTTCGCCCTGCGTCTGGTCGAGCGTTTCGGCGAGTCGCTGGGGGCGGTCTATATGCTGGCCAATACCGTCGATCGGCAGAGCGGTTCGGTGCGGCAATTCGAGGAGCGGGCCGGCGAATTGCTGCGCGATTTTCCGTTGGTTCGGGCCCTCGAACTGGCGCCGGGCGGGGTGATTACCTACGTGCATCCGCTGCGCGGCAACGAACTGGCGGTCGGCCACGACCTGCTGGTGGACAAGGCCCGCAGCCGTGAAGTGCATCTGGCCATTTCGCGGCGACAGATGGCCGTGGCCGGGCCGATGGAATTGCGCCAGGGTGGCCTTGCCGTCGTCGCCCGCTACCCGCTGTTCCTGGCGCCGGTCGCCGGGCGCGAGCAATTCTGGGGGCTGGCCATCGGCGTCGTCGATTTTCCCGCCCTGCTGCGCACTGCCGGCGATGCCGACTTCGAGCGCCTGGGCTACCGTTACCAGATCTGCTGGGTGCCGGCCGGCGAGGCCGACTGCCGGACCGTGCTCGGCGATCCGGAGCTGGCGCTGGCCGAGGCCGAGGCCTTGAAGGTCGGCTCCTCCCATGCCGACTGGCGGCTGGCTGTGCAGCGCCGTGCCGGCTGGCTGGCCGCCGGCGAACTGGGGCTCGCCGCCTTCCTCGTCCTGCTCGGCGGCATCCTCGGCGGCTGGCTGGTCGGCCGGCTGGTGGCCGACAAGTGGTGCCAGGCGAGCGATGGCGATCCCCTAGCGGCGTCGCTCGATTAGCGAGACGACCGGCGGCAGACTGGCCGGCAGCGGCGTTTCGGGCAGGGCATAGAGCGGCGTCCGGACGATCAGCTCTTCGAATTCGATGGCCGGGATCGGCCGCGAGAAGTGATAGCCCTGCAGCAGATCGACCGAATTGGCGCGCAGCAGGTTCAGCTGTTCGATGGTCTCCACCCCTTCGGCGATGATCTCGAAGCCGAGGGTGTGGCCCATGGCGACGATGGCCTTGATGATCGCCTGGGCGTTCTCGTCCTCGGCGGCGTGCATGACGAAACTGCGGTCGATCTTCAGGGTGTCGAGCGGGAACTGGTTGAGATAGCTGAGGCTGGAGTAACCGGTGCCGAAGTCGTCGATCGACAGGCGAATGCCCATTTCCTTGAGCCGGTTGAGCGTGCGGATGCCCAGTTCGCTGTCGTGCATGATCGAGCTTTCGGTCAGTTCGATCTCCAGGTAGCGCGGGTCGCAGCCGGTCTCGGCGAGGATCTGCTGGACGTCCTTGAGCAGGTTGTCGTCGGCCAGCTGGACGGCCGACAGGTTCACCGCGACGAACAGGTCGCTGCCGGTGCGCTGGCGCCAGCGCTTGTTTTCCAGACAGGCCTTGCGCAACACCCACTTGCCGACCGAGCGGATCAGCTGGGTGTCCTCGAGCAGCGGGATGAAGACGTTTGGACTGACCGCGCCGAGTTCCTCGTTATGCCAGCGCAGCAGGGCTTCGGCGCCGGCGATGCGGCCGTTGCGGGCATTGACCAGTGGCTGGAAGAAGACCGACAGTTCGCCGCGTTCCAGGGCGTGATGCAGCAGCGATTCGATGCGCATGCGCTCGGTCGAGCGGAGGTTCATTTCCTGCTGGAAGAAGCGGAAGGTGTTGCCGCCCTGCTCGATCGCCGCATACATCGCCGAGTCGGCACAGCTGACCAGACCTTCGACGGTCTGCGCATCGTCCGGGAAAATGCTGATGCCGATGCTCGCCGACAGGTGGATCTCGTGGCCCTCGATCTGGATCGCCTTGCGCAGCCGCGACTGGCAAATGACGGCGATGGCCGCTGCGTCGCTGTTGGCGTCGATGTGATTGAGGATGATGGCGAACTCGTCGCCGCCCAGCCGGCACAGCTTGTCGCCGGAGGTGATGCTGTTCTTCAGGCGGGTGCCGGCCTCGATCAGGATGCGGTCGCCGACGGCGTGGCCGAGGCTGTCGTTGATCAGCTTGAAACGGTCGAGGTCGAGGGTGAGCACGGCCAGCTTGCGCTGCCGGCCGCTCTCGGCCAGCAGGCAGTGTTCGAGCTGGTCGTGGAAATGCGCCCGGTTGGGCAGCGCGGTCAGCGTGTCGAACTGCGACAGGAAGAGCACGCGCTTCTCGATTTCCTTGCGGTTGGTCAGGTCGGAGAACACCGCCACATAGTTGCTGATGCTGCCGTCGGGCTGGCGGACGACGCTGATGTTCAGCCATTCCGGATAGAGGGTGCCGTCCTTGCGCCGGTTCTCGATCTCGCCATGCCATTCGCCCTTGCTCTGCAAGGATTCCCACATCGTCCTGTAGAAGCTCTGGTCCTGGCGGCCGGAACTGAGCAGGTTGGGGTTCTGCCCGATGACTTCCTCCGGCGCGTAGCCGGTCACCGTCGAGAAGGTGTTGTTGACCAGCAGGATGCGGTTACGCGCATCGGTGATCATGATGCCTTCGGCGCTGTTCTCGAACACCCGGGCGGCCAGTTCGAGTTGCTCGGAAGCCTCGCGTTTCTGCGCTTCGGCGGCGATGCGTTCGAGGGCCTGGGAAACGTTGTTGGCCAGATCCTCCAGCAACTGCCGCTCCTGCTCGCCGAGGCCCTGGGGCTGATGATCGAGGACGCCGATGAAGCCGCTGCTGCCGGCGCCGCTGCGGATGGGCAGCAGCGCCAGGCTGTGCAAGTGGCGGCTGGTCAGTTCGTCGACCAGGCCGATGTCGGTCAGCCCGCCGGTGGTGGCGAAATAGGCGGTGCCGTCGGCCAGCCTGGCCGGTGGATCGAGCGCGGCGATCAGCCGGCGGACCAGCCCCTCTTCCTTGCCACAGTCCGGCCCCAGGCGCAGTTGCGCCGGCGTGCCGGCGGACACCCAGGCGACCGGAAAATCGCCGCCGGCGCCGAGCAGTCCAGCCACCTGGTCGAGCAGGCGGTCGCTTTGCTGGGTGCGGAAAATGGCCTCGTTGACCTCGCTGAGCACGGTCAGGAAACGGTTGAGGCGGGCCACCTGGGACTCCACCTGCTTGCGCTCGGTGATGTCGAGCAGGATGCCGACGATGCCGCCCTTGTCGCCATCGGTGTGGTGGAAGACGGCCTTGTGGAAGATCACGTCGCGGTTCTGGCCGTCGGCGTCGCGCACCGCCGTTTCGTAGCTCTGGGTGCCGCCGCTGGCCAGCAGCTCCATGTCGGCGCGGTTGTACATGCGGGCCAGCGCCGGTTCGGCGATGTCGAACACGGTCTTGCCGGTCAGCGCCTCGCGGTTGATCCCGATGTAGCGTTCGAAGGCATGGTTGACGCTGGTGTAGCGGCCCTTGGTGTCCTTGAAGAAGAGCGGGCTGGGAATCGCATCGATCAACTGCTCGAGGAAGTGCAGGTGTTCGCGCAGGCGCAGGTCAAGCTGTTCCTGTTCGGTAACGTCGCTACCGAATTCGAGAATGTACTCGGGCACGCCGTTCTCGCCGGGCAGCACGGTCTTGCGCACGCTGATCCAGCGCGGCGCCTGGCCCGGCATCTGGTATTTCTCGACCGGCAGTTCGATGGCCAGCTGCAGCTCGACCACCTGCTCGTCGGAACGATTGAGCCGCTCGGCCAGTTCCGGCTCGTAGATTTCATCGTTGTGGCGGCCGATCAGCGTTTGCCGGCTGCGGGCGAAAATCTCCTCGCCCGAGCGGTTGATGCGGACGATCCGCCGGTCGCTGGCCCGCTTGAGGACGATCATCCCGGGAATGTGTTCGAAGATGCTGTCGAGCAGGCGGTGCGAGCGCTCGAGCATTTTCTCGGCTTCCAGGCGGTCGGCGATTTCCCGCTGCAGCGCCCGTTTCTCATCTTCGAGCAACTCGTTGGCGACGCGGATCTTCTGCTGCAGGTCGGCCGGGCGTTTGAGCGCCAGCAGGACCAGGGTGAACAAGGCCAGGCTGGCGACCAGCAGGAAGATCCAGTCGCCGGTCGCGGCGCCGGGGCGGCTTTCCTGGGCCGCCTCGAACTGCAGCTCGACGGCCCCCGGCAGGCGGATGCTCTTGCTCGCCAGGGTCGCCGCATCGCTGGCGTAGGAGTCGAACAGCAGCGCCTGCTGGTTGCTGCCGGAGGCATGGAATCGAACCCGGATGGCCAGGTTTTCCGGCGCCAGCAGATTGAGTTGCGCGGTCCGGGCAAGCGCCGAGAACGGCTGGCTGATGGTCACGTAACCCCAGAAGCGGGTGCGCCCCTCGGGCGAGCGATTGATCATCGCCTGGGTGACGACCAGTTGCTGGCCGCGCACGCTGATCGTCGGATCGCCCATCGGCACCGGCGACTTCCACATGGTCGCCGGCCCGGTGCTGGCCAGGTCCGGTTGGCTCGGCGGCGCGCTGTGATTGGCGATGAGCAGGGCGCGGCCGCCTTCCGGCTTGATTTCCAGCTGCGCCGTCGGGCCGATGAGGCGCAGGATGTTCGACGAGGCGCGCGACAGCAGCTCGGCATTGCCCTGGTCGTAACTGTCGCTGAGGACGGCGGTGGCGACGATCGTCTGGTCGATGGCGTGGGCCACCGAGTTGGCGACGGCCTCGATGCGCAGCGCCGCCTGGTCGTTGGCCGCCTGGCCGGCGCCGTTGTGCTGCAGGTAGAGATTGAGGGCGACGGGGGCCGCGAAGGCCAGCGTAATCGCTGCCGCCGTCAGGTGGCTTGCCTCCTTGGCGCGGTCAAGCAGTCGCTGCCATGTACCCATTGCGTCCCCCGGTTGCCGCGGAATGGTTCCGGGCTATCTCGCGGAATACAGAGCAAAAACAGCGCCATGCCGCCGCTTGCCGGCCACCTGTCTTAGCGGGCGGCGGCCTTGTCCTTGCCGATCGGGTGGAAGGCGCGATTGATGTAGGCCAGGATGGCGCGGATCTCGGCGTTGCCGAGCACCGACTTCCAGGCCGGCATCGAGGTGTTGGGCAGGCCCTCGCGGATGGCGTGGGTCAGCGACTCGGGCGTCGCCTGGCGCATGAAGGCCGGGCTGCGCAGGTCACGCGGCGGCGGCTCGAGGAAGCGGCCGATCCAGTTCTGGCCGCTGCCGTCGTGGCCGTGGCAGAAGGCGCAGTTGACCTCGAACAGGCGTTTGCCGCGCCGTTCGAGCCGGGTCATGCCGGGCACCTTGGGCGGAATGTCGTGCAGCGCATAGGGGCTGGCGCTGGTCATCGCGTCGATCTTCGGCGGATTGGCCAGCGAGAAATGATTGCGCGGGTAGGACAGCGGCCGCGATTCCCAGGCGACATCGTCCTCGGTGGCGGCGCCGCGGTCGTGGCAGCTGACGCAACTGGACAGGTAGAGGCGCTTGCCGGCGGCCTCGTTTTCGCTCAGATTTTCCCAGGGACGGGAAAGTGGAATCTCACCTTTGGCGAAAGGGAAGGCGGCCTGGTAGCGCTCGTGCTCCGGCCAGCCGTTCTCGACCGTGTGGTAACGGGTGTTGTCGGCCTTGCGCTGGACGAACTCGTCGACGACGAAGGCGGCGACGGCCTGCATCTCGGCCTCGCTGATGATGCCGACGAACGGCTTCATCGCCGTGCCGGGGCGGCCTTCGCGCAGCACCGTCAGCACCTGGGCGGCGTTCAGGCGGGCCGGGTCGGCCTGCTTGAAATTGGTCGGCCGCGGGCTGAGGTAGGTGGCGGCCAGCGTCTGCCCGTCGCCGGAATAACCGTGGCAGAAATAGCAGCGGTAGTTATAGACGGCTCGCCCGGCCTCGACCAGCGCCGGGGCGGCGGTGGCCGGGGCGAGCAGGCAGGCGCCGGCGAGCAGCGTCAAAGCGGCACGGATCAACATGTTGCAGCCTCGGCGGAACGGTCTACTTGCCGGCCTTGCCGCGGCCCTGCTGGACGAAGCGGCGGAAGACGAATTCGCTGACGTCGGTCATCTCCTGCTCGCTCAGCACCTTGCTCCAGGCTGGCATCTCGGCGCCCAGACGACCGTCGTGCACGGCGGTGTAGATGGCCTGGCGGTTGAAGGCGAGGCGGAAGTTCTTGTCGATGAAATTGCGTGGCTTCGGATTGATGAAGTAGGCGCGCGGCCCCTTGCCGTCGCCCTTGGTGCCGTGGCAGGTGGCGCAGTTGGCCATGTACATCTTTTCGCCCTTGCGCAGGTCGCCGCTCAGGCCGTTGGCGAACGGCAGGTCCATCCCTTCCGCATCCGGCAGGCTCTCCTGGCCGGCCCGGGCCTTGGTGCCGGAAATGCCGCCGGTGGCCGGCAGCATCAGGCCGGCGCGGACGTAATCGACGACCGCTTCGATGTCGCTGGCCGGCAGGCGGCCGGCGAAGGCGGCCATGGCGGTGTTCGGGCGGCCGTTGGTGACGGCGCCGAGCATCCGTTCGCGGGTCAGTTCGGCGCGCGCCCGCGGCGTCGTGAAGTCGCGCGGCGGGATCAGCCCGGCGGCGCTCGGCGCACCCTGGCCGCGCTCGCCGTGACAGACCATGCAGTTCTGCGCATAGACGGTGCGGCCGCGCTGCAGCTTCGGATCGAGCGAGACCTGCTGGAAGGTGCTGCGGATGTAATCGGCCAGCGCGGCGATTTCCTTGGCGTTCAACTGGGTCGTCCAGCCGGTCATGGCGGTGCCCGGCTTGCCGTGGGTGATGATGGTGATCATCGTCTCGCGCGTCAGTTCGGGGGCGCGGGTGAAGTCCTTGGGCGGCGGCACCAGGCTGCCCTTGGCCCGGCTGTTGCCGTCGCCGCGGTCGCCGTGGCAGACCGAGCAGTAGTTGTGATAGAGCACGTCCGGTCGCACCGCCGCCGATTGGGCGGTGGGCTCGGCGGCGCCGGCAACGGCGCTGACCAGTGAAAAAACGACAAGCAGCAGGCTGCTGGTGAAGGGGAAATGCCGGGTCATCACGTCACGCTCTCCGTAGGACTTTGATCTTGATTGCTTGGCCGCTAGCGTCTAGCAATATTCAGGCCGGTGCGGCGATATGGTGGCATGGCAATTGCTACGATGAGAAGAGTTTTTTTGCACATTGTTCACTGGCCTGGAATGCATGAGTCCTTCGTGGATCTTCGCGCTGTTGTTGCTCCTGCCGTCGCTTGTCGATGCGGCGGAGCCGCGCAGGAAAAGCGGCGAGCACGCCAGCCTGCCGCTGAACGGCCGCGAAGTCTATGTCCGTTCCTGCGCCATGTGTCACTCGACCGGCGCCGGCGGGGCGCCGCGTCTGGGCAGTGGCGAGGATTGGGCGGAACGGGCGAAGAAGGGTCCGGCGGAATTGATGGTATCGGTCTTGCGTGGCAAGGGCGGCATGCCGCCGAAGGGCGGCAATGCCTCCCTGACGCGGGTCGAAGCCTATCTGGCGCTTGACTACATGTTGAATGTCGAGAAATAGTTTCCAGACGGGCTGCCGGGCGAAAGTACATCGAAACGTACTTGGTCACCTCCCTGAACACTTGTTCCGGTAGCCATTTGCCCGCAACCCGAGCAATCGGGTTGCGGTTTTTTTTACTGGAGTTGGGATTGTCGATGCGAATTGCCCTGGCGCTGCTGCTGCTCGTCCCCCTTGCCGGACATCTGCGCGCGGCTGACATTCGCGCCACGCCGCATAACCTGGCGCAGCAGGGGGCGGCGGTCGAGGCCGAGGAAGTCTGCGTCTTCTGCCACACGCCGCAAATATCGGCCGACCTGGCCGCCCGCAGTTCGGTCAGCCTGCAGCCGGCCTGGCAGCCCTCGTTGTCCACCAGTCATTCCTTCGTGATGTTCGACGACATTGGCCGCCTGCAATTCGGCGACAAGCCGGCGGTCGGCTCGCAATCGATCGCCTGCCTGTCCTGCCACGATTCAAACCAGGCGTTTTCGGTCCAGGCGGCGGAGTCCGATCACCCGTTCGGCATCCCCTATCGGGGCTATTCCCGCGGCCGGGAAAGAACGCCGGACGAGATTGCCGCCGCGCGCAGCATGCCGTCGCGGCAGGCCAAGGAGTTGAAGGGGCTCGACGACTTTCGCCAGCCGAGCCGCGGGGTCGTCGACAATCGCACCGTCTGGTGGGTGTCGGCTTCCGGCGTGACGCCGTTCCGCACGCGCGCCGACCTGCCGTTGTATGCCCGTCCCCAGGCGGCCGGCGAAGTGCCGTTCGTCGAATGCAGCAGCTGTCATGATCCGCATGCCAGTAGCGCGTTGTTCCTGCGTGTGGATAATGCGGGCAGCCGTTTGTGCCTGACCTGTCATGACAAGTAATCGTTAGAAAATTGGGGGTGGATATGCTTACCAAGCAAGAGAATTTCCCGGGCGTCACGGCCGTTTTGCTGGCCCTTGCCCTGGTGCTGGTCGGTGGCTGCGCCCCGGTGCAGGAACGTGCCGCGGCCGAGAAGGAGAGCTCGCTGATCTACCCACCGCCGCCGGATGAGCCGCGCTACGCCTACGAGCGCACCATCTACGGCAGTGCCGACGTGACGCCGCGCAACAAGGACGCGGCGCTCAAGCGTGCGCTGACCGGCGAACTGGAGACCTCGGAAGGCCTGGTCAAGCCCTACGCGGTGACCGTCCATCGCGGGCGGATTTTCGTCAGCGACTCGGCCGACCGCTTCGTCAAGGTCTTCGACGTGCCGGAAGGCCGCTATTTCAAGATCGGCGATGACGAACGCGGGCCGCTGACCAAGCCGCTCGGCCTCGATGTCGATGCCGCCGGCAATCTCTTCGTTGCCGACGGCACGGCCAAGGTGATCATGGTCTACGACCGCAACGGCAAGTACCTGCGGCGGATCGGCGGGCCCAAGGTCTTCGAGCGCCTGTCGAGCGTCACTGTCGATGCCGCCGGGGGGCGCGTCTTCGTCACCGATATCGGCGGCGTTTCGTCCGATCAGCACAAGATCCATGTCTTCGACAGCAATAACGGCACGCACCTGTTCGATCTCGGCAAGCGCGGCATCGGGCCGGGCGAGTTCAACCTGCCGCGCGACGTGGCGATCGGCAGCAACGGCCAGATCTACGTCGTCGATGGCGGCAATTTCCGCGTCCAGGTCTTCGACCGCAACGGCAAATTCATGACCAGCTTCGGCTCGGTCGGCAAACAGTTGGGCAATTTTGCCCGGCCCAAAGAGATCGCCACCGATTCGGCCGGCAACGTCTATGTCGTCGATGCCGCCTTCGGCAACTTCCAGATCTTCACCGGCGACGGCGATCTGCTGATGTTCATCGGCGAACGCTCGGAGCGCGACGGGCCCGCCCGCTACATGCTGCCTTCGGGTATCTACGTCGATGAAGACGGGCGTGTTTACATGGTCGACCAGTGGTTCAAGAAGATCGACGTGTTCCGGCCGGCGGGCCTGCCGACCGAGGCCGGCTTCCTCAACAAGCGCGCCGTAGCCGCCGAGGCAGCGACGGGCGGCAAGGCCGGCGCCGCTTCCCGGCAGTGAGAATATGCCGTTCCTGAGCGCGGGAAATTCCCGGAAATTTTCCGGGAATTCCCCTGTTAAATTTGTGGGATTGGCGCGGTAAATATTGTAAGTGCTTGATTGTAGGCGATAACGAATCTCTGGCATGTGAGTTGCTAATGTATGTTCGGTCGGGCCAATCGGCTCGTTCTTGATCAATCATTTATCGGTCGGGGGTATTACATGTCCAATCACACCAGGGAAGCACGAGGTCTCGCCGGGCTCGTGGTCAGGATGCTGGCAATTGCCGCATTCGCTCTCGGCGCCGCCGGGGCGCATGCCGGCATCGCCAACACCAAGCACAATCTCGGCGCCGACAACGCCACCAACGAAAACTTCATGGGTGCGGGCGGCACGACGGAAATCTGCGTCTTCTGCCATACGCCGCACGCCTCCAACACCAACGTTACGGCGCCCTTGTGGAACAAGCCGGTGGCGGCGGGTGCCAGCTACACCACCTACACGACGGCGACCTCGGCGACCATCGAAGGCTCGGTCGACATGTCCGGCATCTCGCTGGCCTGCCTGTCCTGCCATGACGGCACCCAGGCCATGGACACCATGATCAACCGCCCGGGTTCCGGTGGCTACAACGCTGCCGGTGCGGTAACCGGTGGCACCTGGAACGGCGCCCGCCAGAGCAACGGTCAGCTGATCAATGCCGGCGAATTCATCGCCAATCTGGGCACCGACCTGAGCAACGATCACCCGGTCGGTATTCAGTACTGCGGCGGCGGCATCTCCACCGGCGGCGCGTCCACCACGGATGCTTCTTCCGGTACCTGCCGCGACGGCGACTTCAATGCCCCGCAGAACGGCCTGATCGGCGGCCATCGTGCCTGGTGGGTGGATACCTCGGCCGGTGCGGCCGGTACCCGCCAGAAGACCGACATGGTCCTCTACGCCCGTGCTCCGGTGCTGGCCGGCGATGCCACCAGCGGCCAGTTCCAGCCCTTCGTCGAATGCGCCAGCTGCCATGATCCGCACAGTGAAAACCCGACCTTCCTGCGCGTCCCGAATACGCAAAGCGCGGTCTGTCTGGCATGTCACAACAAGTAAGTAATAGTTGCGGGTAACCGCACTAGTTCTGGCAATCGGGCCGGCCCGCAAGGTGTTCGGCCCGTTTTTTTTCTGGAGGTAGTCACGTGAGCAATTATTCCCGAGCCTGCTATCGCCTTGGCATTGCCCTGCTGGCGGTGCTTCCCGGTTTGCCGATGGTCCATGCCCAGGCGGCCGTCAATCCGGAAACGCCGGCCGTCGCCGCCCAGCAACCCGAAGCAGCCGTGCGCAAGGACGCCCACGACAGCGTCTTCGCCGTGATCAACGGGCGTGCGGTGCCGACCTCGGACTACGAAATGGCCTTCACCACCCTGGTCCGCCAGCGCTTCTATCACGGGCAGATCCCGGAGAACGAACTGGCGGCGGTGCGCGAGGAAATCAAGAACAAGCTGGTACAGCGCATCGTGCTGCTCGAAGAAGCCCAGCGCCGCAAGATCGTGGCGGATGAGGCACAGATCGAGGAAACGCTGGCCGGTTACGAGAAGCGCTATACCAACAGCCCGCAATGGCAGCAAAATCGCCAGATTCTGTTGCCCGAGCTGCGCAAGCAGCTGGCCGAACAGAGCCTGATTGCGCAACTGGACAAAGCGGTGCGCGATCTGCTGGCACCCACCGATGACGAGGTCCGTGCCCATTACGACCAGCATCCCGAATTGTTTACCGAGCCGGAGAAGCTCCGTCTGTCGGTGATCCTGCTCGCCGTCGATCCGTCTTCGCCGGCGACCGCCTGGCAGGGCACCCGCGAGGAAGCCAAGGCCATCTACGGCCGGCTGATGAACGGTGCCGATTTCGACGAGGCGGCCCGCCTGCATTCCAGCGTCAATGCCGACAAGAGCGGCGACATGGGCTACCTGCACCGCGGCATGATTCCCGAGCTGATCCAGAAGAAGATCGATGAGTTCGAGGTGGGCAAGATCAACCCGCCGATGGATACCCTCGAAGGGGTGGCCATCTTCCGCCTGGCCGATCGTCTGCCGGCGAAGAAGCGCGAATTTGCCGACGTCGCCACGCGCGCACGGGAATTGCTGGTACGTGAGCGTCAGGATACCGCCTGGAAAACCTTGATCGAAGGCCTGGTGGCCAAGGCTGACGTCAAGTTCATGCACGCAGCCTCATCCGAGCTGCGTGAGGGAGTCACCAAGTAGTCATAGCGGTTTCATCGAAGGTGGGCAAGCAAGGTACTGCGCGTTCGCGTCTTTCCGGCTCCAGTTACCTCATTGCGGGTCTGGCGGGCGGGGCATTGGCCCTGGCGCCTGCTGCCTTTGCCAGCGAAGCGGTCGTTCCCGGCGCTTTGCCACCGCTGCGCGAAAGCGTCAGCGCCGTGCAGTCGGCCATCGCTGATCTGGCGACCGCGCAGGCCGCCGAGCGCCAGGCGACGGTGGTCTCCGGGGTGCTCGGCGAGCAGCTGCTGCTCGCCGAAGACCCGGCCGATGCTCCGGCCAGCGGCGAAATCTATCCGGACTTTTTCTCGGAAGTGGTAACGCCGGCCCCGCCGCCGCTCAAACTCGCCCTGACGCTCAGCGCACCCTTGCCGGGCGGCCTGCAACCACGCTGGCTGGAGGCGACCGAGCCGATGCTGCCGTTGCGCGCCTCGTTCGATTTGGCCTCGCCACTGCTGGCGCCGGCCGAGCTTGGCGACACGGAACCCTTGCCGCCCGCGGACCCGCCACTCAAGCTGGCGCAGATGCTGGTCATGCCGCCGCCGGGCGGTAGCCAGCCGCGCTGGATGACGACGCCGACGCCGACCACCCGCCTGCGTCCGTCGCGCGAGCTGTCGCCGCAATTGCCGGGCGCCGCCGGTATCGGACGTCCAGATCGGCAGCCGGCGCCATTGCCCGATCCGGCGGCAGCCATGCCGCTTGCTGAAGGCGAAGTCGATGGCGAACAGCCGGTTGCCGCCGTCACCCCGGTGCCGGCCGCCAGCACCACCCCGGGGGCTGGCGCGGCGCCTGACACCTCCGGCCTGCTCGGCTGGGAGATACCGCCGATCCGCTGGGGCGGCCAGCTCGGCTACTCCTATCAGCGCAGTTCGACCAATACCGGCAGTTCCTCGGCTTCGCACGGGATGTTCGGCAACCTCAGTGCCGCCAGTTACATCTACGCCCCCTGGTTCGCCCGCGTCAGCGGCCGCCTCGGCCTCACCCGGTCGACCAGCAACAGTAGCAGCGAGGGTGGCGACCAGTCGAACAGCAACGTCAACGTCGTCGGCGGCGGTGAAGTCAACATGTTCTCCAGCAGCCGCTTCCCCTTCCGCGTCTATTACGACCGCGCCGACACCCGGGCCAGCGGCACCATCGTCAGCAACGACTACATCAGCAACAGCTTCGGCTTCAACCAGAACTTCCGCTCGGAAGACGGCATGAAGAACGGCAACCTGATGTTCGATCGTAACGTCGTCGATAGCTCGGACGGCCAGCGCGATGCGGTCTCGTCCCTGTCGGGGAGCTACTCGGCCCAGGTCGGCATCGTCCAGAACAATCTCAATGGCCGCTATTCGCTCGGCGAGCGCAGCACTACCGGCGACCGGGCGCGGCTGATCGGGCTGAATTCCTCGCATATCGCCAATATCAGCGACACCTTGAATCTCGGGGCGACGGCGAACTACTCGGATACCGATATCCGCACGGCCAGCGGTTTCGGCGAGGCGGTGAGCAGTCGCGGCCGCTTCCTGCAGCTCTACGGCTACGGCTCGTGGCTGCCCGATTTCGAAGATCTCGACGACCTGCCGCTGACGATCAACGGCGGCATCCGCTATTCGGCCCAGGACACGCAGTTCGGCGGCGAAGCCTTCCGTGCCCAGACCCTGGGCATCAATGGCGGGGCCCTCTACCGGCACAATCGCAATCTGTCGCTATCGGCCAATGGGGCGGTGAACCGCTTGACGCAATCGAGCGGCGAAAGCCAGGTACTGACCCAGCTCGGCAGCTCGGTCAATTACGTCGGCGACCCTCTCACTTTCGGGAATTTTTCTTATAACTGGAATACCGGCCTCGATCTGAACTGGCAAAGCGCCGCTGCCGAGACGCCGTCCAACACCCTGGTCGGCGGCCAGTTCAATCATTCCCTGTCGCGCATCTATAGCGTCTTCGGCGGCCAGAGCCTGTCGCTGGCCGCCACCCAGACGGTGAACGCCAACAACAGCCAGCTGGTCGGCAGTACCCAGTCGCTCAGCCACTCGCTGTCGGCCAATCTCAGCCTGGGTGGCGGCGACCGCTTCTCCGGCTCGGCCAGCGCCATGCTCTCCGATGTGCGGACGAGCGGCTTCCTGGAGCAGGAATACCGGGTGGTCAATCTCGGTTTCTTTGGTCAGGGGCAGCTTTCGCAGGTTTCCAACCTGAATCTGAACATGATGTTCAACTGGTCGGACCAGACCTTCCAGACCGTCGATGCCTTCGGTTTTCCGGTCAACCAGAATACCGAGCGGATGACCGTCAACGGCTCTGCCGCCTACAGTCACCTGCGCTTCGCCGGTGTCCGCGGCCTGCGCTACAACCTGATCTTCGCCGCCGACACGCGCCTGCGCGACGAGCGCCTGTTCGGCAACGTGAATGGCGACGTGGACCGCGCCCGCTTCTCGCTGACCAATCGCCTCGAGTACCGCATCGGCCTGCTCGATTTCCGCCTTTCGCTGATCAACAACGAAGTGGGTGGCAAGAAAAATGCTCTGCTCTTTTTCCAGGTATCCCGGCAAATCGGTTCCTACTAGTTTCAGCTAGCGGTCCGGCCGACCAGCGCATAAAAAACCAAGAGGATGTGTAATGAAAATACTCTCGAAACTGAGGGCAAGCATTGCGGTCTCCGTCATCATGATTTTCTCGGCGGTGCTGTTCGTCGACATCAATGAAGCCCGGGCCGAATACGGGGATGTCGTCATCAACAATTACTCCGACGCTGCGGGCATGCGCCCGGTCGTCTTCCCGCACTGGTTCCACCGTATCCGCTTCCGCTGCAAGGTCTGTCACGCCGACCTCGGCTTCAAGTTCCAGGCCGGCGGCAACGAAATCAACATGGTCAAGATCATCGACGGCCAGTTCTGCGGCGCCTGCCACAACGGCGATATCGCCTGGTCGGTCGAAAACTGCAACCTCTGCCACTCGGCCAATCCGAAGACCCCGACGCAGGTGCATGAAAGCACCGTGCAGAAGCTGGTGCAGCCCACCGGCACTCCGAAGAAGTGAGGGAGGCCGCCATGAAAATATCCAACAAGTTCGTCGCCGCCACCGTCGCCCTGCTGCTCGCCGCGCCGGTTATCGCCCAGCAGTCGGGCAAGGATGTCTACACCAAGGTCTGCGCCACCTGCCACGCCACCGGCCTGGCCGGCGCGCCGCGCTACGGGAATGGCGCCGACTGGGCGCCGCGTGTCGCCACCGGCCTGCCGGCGCTCTACCAGAGCGCCCTGAAGGGCACGCCGAAGGGCATGCCGGCCAAGGGCGGCCATTTGACCCTGCCCGATGGCGAAGTGAAGGCGGCCGTCGATTACATGCTGGCCTCGGTCAAGGGGGCGGTGAAGGTCGCCGAGCCGAAGAAGGCCGAAGAAGCGAAGGAAGCGAAGGAAGTCAAGGAGCCGAAGAAAGCCGAGGCCAAGCCGGCCCCGGTTGCCGCCGCGCCGGCCCCGGCTGCTGCGCCGGCCCCGGTACGGGCCGCGTCGCCGGCTCCGGTCGCCCAGACGACGGCCAGCGGCGAAGACATCAACTCCTTCAACCGGCTGCTGAAGCCGGCCAGCAAGCGCAACCTGCCGCCGCCCGAGGATGGCATCCACGATCCGGCCAACGACGGCACGCATGCCCTGCAGCCACCGCTCGCCGCCTTCGCCAGCTTGCCGAAGAGCATGTCCGGCAACCGCATCAACTGGGTCGAGGCGCTGGGCCAGAAGAAGATCAATCCGCGTTACGACCGGGTCGATCCCAAGGCTGAGCCGATCGTCATGGACCTCAACATCGTCCGCGAGGTGAAGGGCTCGATGCCGGACGTCGTCTATCCGCACAAGCAGCACACCGAGTGGCTGGACTGCTCCAACTGCCACCCGGCCATCTTCGTGCCGCAGAAGGGCGCCAACCAGATCAGCATGGCCGCCATCCTGCTCGGCGAGAAATGCGGTGTCTGCCATGGCAAGGTGGCCTTCCCGGTATCCGAGTGCCGGAACTGCCACTCGAAGAAGAAGGAAATGGCGCGCAGCCCGGCGCCGGCCGCCGCCGCCAAGTGACCTAACCGAGGGAGCCGCCGCGAGCGGTTCCCGGCAACTGGAAGAGACGAATGAAGAAACTCATTTTCAAGGCCGGCGTCGTTACCGCGACGCTCCTCGCCGCCCCTGCCGCCCTGGCCCAGAATGCGCCGGCGCCGGCGGCCAAGGAAAGCGCCGCCACCCGCCTGTCGGCCGGCAAGATCGACAAGGACCAACTGATCTTCAACATCGAGTCGGTGGCCAAACTGCTCGAGTCCTCGTCGGCCGCCCGCCAGATCGACGGCAGCAAGGTGCCGGAAGCCATGGCGCGGCGCGAGAAGGCCCGGGAGATCCACCGGGCGGCCAAGGCCTCGCTCGATGCCGGCAACCTCGAGCGGGCCAACAGCCAGCTGACCGAGGCGCGCGCCGAGTTCTTCGAAGCGGTCCGCCTGGCGGCGCCGGAGGAAATCACCGGCAAGAAGCTGGAAACCGACTACAAGGCCCGCCTCGACAGCGTCAATGCCTTGCTCGCCGCCTATCGCCGCGTCGCCAACGAGAAGGGCAGCGCCTCGAAGACCATCGGCGATACCGTCTCGGCGATCGACCGCTCGGTGGCCGAGGGGGCCCGCCTGGCCGCGGCCAACAAGTACAAGGAAGCGCGCGCCGAACTCGACCGCGCCTACCTGGTCGCCAAGGCCGGCATCAGCACGCTGCGCAGCGGCGATACCCTGGTGCGGACGCTGAACTTCGCCAACAAGGAAGAGGAATACCACTACGAGATCGACCGCAACGACACGCACCAGATGCTGATCAAGGTGCTGGTCGAGGAAAAGCGCGCGGCCAATCCGGCGCTCGACCAGCAGGTGCAGGGCTTCCTCGGCAAGGCCAGGGAACTGCGCCAGGCGGCCGAAGCCGCCGCCGCCCGGCGTGATCATGCCCAGGCCGTCAAGCTGCTCGAAGAGTCCACCGTCGAGCTGGTAAGAGCCATCCGCAATGCGGGCATCTACATTCCCGGCTGATCCTATCGCGCTCCTTTCCCACCTGGCCCGGGCCCGCCTCGGGCTGACGCTGCTCGTCCTGCTCGCGGCCCTGCTGCCCGCCTCTGCCTGGGCGGGCGAGTGGCTGCCACTGCAGAACGACGGCATCCACGACCCGCGTTCGCGCGGCCTCAAGATCCTGCAGGAGCCGGCCGAAGCCTTGCACGGGCTGACGCCCGATCACGCCGGCAACATGGTGCGCTGGGTGCACTCGCTGGAAAAGGGCGAGATCCGGCCGCGCGAACGCCTGTTCCCGCAGACCAAGGTGCGCAAGCTCGATCTCGACATCATCATGGACGTCAAGGGCGGCATGCCGGCCGTGCGTTTCCCGCACCGCCAGCACACCGAGTGGCTCGACTGCGCCAATTGCCACAATGGGCTGTTCGCCGAAAAAACCGGCGGCAGCAAGATCTCCATGTTCAAGATCCTGCAGGGCGAGCAGTGCGGCGTCTGTCACGGTGCCGTGGCCTTCCCGCTGACCGAATGCACGCGCTGCCACAGCATTCCCCGACCCGGCAGCACGCAGCCGGTGGTCCCGCCGGGCCTCGATCCGCGCATCCACCTGCCGAGCGGAGTGGGCAAGAAATGATGCGCCGACTCTGTCTGCTCCTGCTGGCGAGCGCGCTGCTGCTCGCCGGCGTCCCGGTCAGCCGGGCCGAGTATGCCGACGTGGTGATCAACCGCCAGTCGGAAAAGAACGGCATGCGGCCGGTGGTCTTCCCCCACTGGTTCCATCGCATCCGCTTCCGCTGCAAGGTCTGTCATGCTGAGCTAGGATTCAAGATGCGCGCCGGCAGCAATCCGATCACGATGACCGATATCATCGACGGCAAGTTCTGCGGCGCCTGCCACAACAACGACATCGCCTGGGCACCGGAGAACTGCGACCTCTGCCATTCGGGGAAGCCGGGTCTGCCGACCGGCGTCTTCGGTGGTCACGAGACTTCCGGACCCGGCCGCTGGTAAGGAGACGACATGCCTGGACTCAATGATGCGCGCCGGCGCTGGCTGAAGGGCCTGGCCGCCGCGCCGCTGCTCGGCCTGGCCCCCGGCCTGTCGCGCGGCGAAAGCCGGCACCTGCTGGCCGGCCGGGTGTATATGGGCAGCCGGGTCGTCCAGCGGGCCAATCCAGCCGGATTCCCGGATCCGAGAACGGGCGGCATCAGCCCGCCGGTCCAGTTCGTCTTTCCCGTCGCCGTTGCCGCCACCGCCGGCGGCGACATCTTCATCGCCGATGCCGGCCTGGGCACCATCTTCCGCCTCGATCCGATGCAGGACACGATGCGCGCCATCGCCGGCATCCGCGCCAGCCAGCAGACGCGCCTGGCGGCGACGGCCGACGGTTCGCTGGTTGTCGCCAGCGGCAGCGCCGCGCCGGTGGCGCGCTTCGATCGCACCGGCCGGCTGGTCCAGTTCGTCAATCCGCTGCCCGGTGCCGGTACCCACTACGATGAAGTCGCGGTCGATGCGGCGAGCGGCCGCTACTACGGCCTGGACAAGGTCCAGCGCCGGCTCGAGGAAGTCATGCCGCACGGCCAGGGCGCCGTCCTGGTGCCGCAGCAACTGGTCCCCGAACTGCCGACGGCGATGGCCATGGCCGATGGCAAGCTGTACATCGCCGGCCGTTCCTGCCAGTGCCTGGCCGCCATCGAGGTGTTCGGCACGCGCCAGGTCGAAGTGATCGCCGACGATGTCACCCAGGTCATCGCCCTGGCCGCCGGCGACGGCTGGCTGGCCCTGCTCGATGGCCGCGAGCGCCTGCTCAAGCTGTGGCACAAGGGGGCGCTGCTGGTCGACAGCGAATTTGCCGGCCTCGGCCTGGTCGATCCGCGCGGCCTGGCCATCACCCAGCAGACGCTCTATGTCGCCGATGGCGCCAGCCGCCGCCTGCTCAGTTTCCGCCTGCGCCCATGAAGCTGCTCGGCGTCCTGCTCCTCAGCCTGCTGCTCGCCGGCTGCGCCTCCGAGCCGCTGGTCATGCGCTTCGATCCGGGTCGCGTCAATACCAGTCAGAAACTCTATTTCCCGCCGCTCGACGACGAGGAAGTGCCGCGCTACGTCTACGTCGGCGAACTGACCGGCGAACTGAATTTCGTCGATAAGGAAGGCACCGAGAAGAACCGCTTCGTCGAGGCGCTGAAATGGATCGCCGGCATGTTCGAGGTGCAGAACCCGCTGGTGCTGCAGCGGCCGCAATCCGGCGTGGTCGACGAAAACGGCCGGATTCTGGTCACCGATGTCAGCCGCTCGGCGGTGTTCGTCTTCGATGCGCCCAACGGCCGTCTCGATCTCTGGGAATTCGCCCAGGGTTTTCGCCGCTTCCAGGCACCGACCGGCATCGCCCTCGGGCCGGCCGGCCGGGTTTTCGTCGCTGATGCCGACCTCGCCCAGGTCTATGTCCTCGATCCCGAGGGCAAGGGTACGCTGCTGATCGACCGCGACCAGCTGAGCCGGCCGACCGGCCTGGCCTGGGATGCCGCCGAGGGCCTGCTCTACGTTGCCGACACGCAGGCGCACCAGATCAAGGTCTTCGACGCCACCGGCCGGCTGCTGCGGAGCATCGGCCAGCGCGGCGAAGGGCCCGGCGAATTCAATTTCCCGACCTACCTGAGCCTGGCCGGCGACCGCCTGATCGTTTCCGACACGATGAACGCCCGCATCCAGCTGATCCCGCTCGACGGCGCCGGCGCGCCGGAAATTCTTGGCGAACGCGGCACCAAGCTCGGCAACCTGGTGCGGCCGAAAGGCGTCGCCGCCGATTCCGAGAACAATATCTACGTGATCGAGTCGTACTACGACCACTTGCTGATCTTCGACCGACAGGCCCGCTTTCTGCTTCCGATCGGGGGAGCAGGCAAGGAGGCCGGGGCTTTCTATTTGCCGGCTGGCGTCTGGGTTGACAGGGGAAATCGGGTGTTTGTGGCGGATACGTTCAATGGTCGGATTGCAGTGTTTCAATTTCTCGGCGGGGGCGTAGAAAATGACAGCCAGTAGCCTGCGTCGCTGGCGGCGGCTGTGGCAATTGGCCGGCCTCAGCCTCTTCGTCGTTTTCCTCAGCCTGCGCTACGGCCTCGAACCGGTGCAGGCCGCCCGTGTCTCCGATATCCGCGGTACCAAGCACAACCTGTCGGCCGCCGCCGACGGCTCCGGCTATACCCACCCGACGGCCGGCGGCGGCACCGTGCCGGCGCGCAACATCAAGGCCACGGCGGAAACCCAGCTCTGCGTCTTCTGCCATACGCCGCACGGCGCGGCAACCGGCGCCACGCCGCTGTGGAACCGCAAGCTGGCCGGCGCCGGCTACACGCAAAGCTATGTGCTGTACGACTCCAACACCCTCGACGCCAAGCAGGTGCAGGGTTCGCTCGAACAGCCCGGCGGCAGTTCCAAGCTCTGCCTGTCCTGTCATGACGGCACAGTGGCGGTCGGCAACGTCAATGTGCTGAACGGCACCGCCCCCAGCCCCAATCCGACGACGACCAGCACCATCGCCACCACCGGCGGCCCCAACATGCCGGTCGGTTCGGGGGCGAGCACCGGTTTCACGCGCAATCTCGGCACCGACCTGAGCAACGACCACCCGATCTCGATTTCCTATAACGACGCCCTGGTCTTCCGCGACGGCGAGTTGCGCTCGCCGACCATCAATCCGACGCTGGTCGGCGTGCGCAGCCCGGGCAACAAGCCCAAGCTGAAGCTGGAGAATACCGGCACGCCCGGTCCCAACCAGGCCCAGGTGCAGTGCGCCACCTGCCACGATCCGCATATCCGCGAAACCGACGCCAGCAAGGGCAACCAGAAGTTCCTGCGCCTCAACCGCTTCCAGGAAAAGCAGCACTCGGTGGCACCGGCCGCCTTCGATCCGGCCGACAACACCGGCGACATCATCTGCCTGGGCTGCCACGACAAGGCCGGTGCTTCCTGGCTGTTCTCCGCCCATGCCCATCCGCAGGTCGCCGACGAGACCTACAAGGCGGCCGCCACCACCCAGCGCGAATTCCCGGCCAACCTGCCGGTGTGGAAGGCCGCCTGCCTCAACTGCCACGACACGCATACCGTGCAGGGCGCCCGCCGCCTGCTGCGCGAGGGCACCGACAGCATCTCGTCGCCAAAGGCCGGCGGCAATCCGGCGCTCGAACAGGTCTGTTACCAGTGCCACACGACGACGGCGGCGAGTGCCGTGACCACGGTCTCCGGCGGGGCCCCCGACATCGCGACGGATTTCAACCTGGCCCGGCGCATGCCGATCACCGTCGGCACGCCGGAAGTGCACGATCCGAACAGCACCGCCAACCTGACCGCCTTCAACCTCGACTGCAGCCAGGCCGGCACGCAGTGCGGCAAGGACCTGATCGAATCGCGGGAAAACCTCGGCCTGAATAATCTGAGCAACCGTCATGCCGAATGCACCGACTGCCACAATCCGCACCGCGTCATCCGCGCCCGCAACGGCCTGCCCGGGGCGCTGACCGCGGCCAATACCCAGGATACGATGCAGAACGGCGCCAGCGGCGGCGCGCACAATCACCTCAATGCCGCCGGCTTCGTCCACAACAATGTCATTTCCGGCGTGCTGCGCGGCAGCTGGGGCGTCGAGCCGACCTATGGCTCGGCCAGTTTCCACGCGCTGCCGACCGGCTACACCGTCAAGCGCGGCGATCCCGGCACCAGTACGGCGACCGATGCCGCCCAGCCCTACGTCACCCGCGAATACCAGATCTGCCTGAAGTGCCACTCCGATTTCGCCTACTTCGACGACAACGTCTATCCCAGTGGCGGCTCCCGGCCCTTGCTCGGTGCGCCGGGGACCTCGGCCAATTCCAACGGCCATACCAATTTCACCCGCTACACCAACCAGGCGAAGGAATTCCAGGCGCCGGCGGCGCACGCGGTGCCGGTGGGCAGCGTCAGTCTGGGCAACGCCGGGGGAACCGGCACGGCGGCCTCGAACAATAACAATCACCGCTCCTGGCACCCGGTGATGGCGCCGACGGGCCGGACCAACCGTGCCGGGTCCTGGATCGCCCCCTGGAACAACTCCGGCACCGGCGGTCAGGCCGGGCGGCTGGGTGTCCAGACCATGTACTGCACCGACTGCCACGGCTCGAACGTCACTTCCACCACCTCGGTGATACCCGACACCGGCAAGCCCTGGGGGCCGCACGGCTCGGCCAACAACTTCCTGCTCAAGGGCGGATGGGATACCAGTTCCGGCGAAGGCAGCAGCAACACGCTGTGTTTCAAGTGCCATAGCGCGAGCGCTTACTCGGGGGGCGGCGGCACCGGTTTCAGCACGGACAAGGGCGATGGCCACAGCGTGCACTCCGACAGGATCGACACGCAGATGAAGTGTAACTTCTGCCATGTGGCCGTCCCGCATGGCTGGAAAAATCGCGGCTTGCTGGTCAATCTGCTCGATGTCGGGGCCGAGGCCGGCCTGGCACCGGGTACCGCGGTATCCTTGCCCTATACCAACGGACCCTACTATCGCCGGGCCTATCTGCGGGTGATTTCCTTTCCGGCCGCCGGTGCGCAATGGCGGGAATCGAATTGCAACGGCGGCAGCAAAGACACGATGAAGAGCAATTGCGAGAACGCTACCTGACCGTCCGCCACGGTCGACTTGATCCACCACTCAAGCCCGACTATCCCTTGCCATGAAGCCTTGGATTCTCGCCCTGGCCTCGCTGAAACTGACGCCGGTGGGGCTGCTGCTCCTCGGCGCGGCGTCGATTGCCGTCTACCAGGTGGGCGACAGCGCCACGCCCTGGCTGGCCGGCCCGCTGCTGCTGCTGGCGCTCAACCTGATCGCCGCCGTCTCGACCAATGTCATCTTCCGCCGCCAGATGCCGCTGCTGGTCTTCCACCTGGCCCTGATCGCGCTGGTGCTGCTGGCTGCCGCCGGCCGTCTCACTTACCTGAACGGCGCGGCCAGCGTCACCGAGGGCGAGGCCTTTACCGGACTGTGGAAACAGGTGGCCGGGCCCTTGCACAACGGCCGGCTGGCCGAGGTCGACTTCGTCAACGAAGGCTTCGACATCCGCTACAAGCCGGGGCCGGTGCGCGACCTGACGCTGAACCGCGTCCGCTGGACCGATGGCGCCGGCCAGGTCCGGAGCGAGGAGATCGCCGACAACCGCCCGCTCATCGTGCATGGTTACCGCTTCTATCCGAGTTCGAACAAGGGCTTTGCCCCGGTGTTGCTGTGGGAGCCGAAGGCCGGTGAACCGGTGCTTGGGGCCATTCATCTGCCCAGCTATCCGGTCAATCGCTTCGAGCAGGCCAGGGAATGGCGGCCGGCCGGGGCCGGCAGCGATATCTGGGTGATGCTCGACATTCCGGAAGAACTGATCCCGGCCGATCAGTTTTCCCGTTTCCGGCTGCCCGACAAGCACAAGCTGGTGCTGCGCCAGGGCGAGCAGCGATGGGAACTGCAACTCGGCGAGCGGGTCAGCTTGCCGGAGGGCAATGTCGAATATGTGGAATTGCGCACCTGGATGGGGTACATCGTCTTCTACGACTGGACGATCACCTGGATGCTGTCGGCGTGCGTCGTGGCGATTCTCAGCATAGGCTGGCATTTCTGGCGCAAGTTCATGGCCAAACCGTGGGACAAGGATAAGTAGTCTTTTATGGAATTCGAACTGAAACTGTTGTGGTCGGGGATCGTGCTCTACGTGCTCGGCGGCTCGCTGGCAATCGCCGGCGTGATCCTGCGCAAGCGCCCGGAAAAGACCATCCTGGGCCTGATCTTCGCCGGCTGGCTGCTGCATACGGCCGCCTTGACCGTGCGCTGGCTGCGCCTCGATCATGGACCCTTCATCACCATGTTCGAGATCCTCTCCAGCAATGTCTGGAGCCTGGTGCTGGCCTTCATGATCGCCTTCTGGCGTATCCCGCTGATCCGGCCCTCGGCCGCGGTGATGATGCCGATCCTCTTCGTGATGATGGGCTGGCTGGTCCTCTCCAGCCCCGGCGAGGCGCATTTCCCGCAATCCTTCCGGACGCCATGGCTGTTCATCCATATCGGCTTCGGCAAGGTCTTCCTCGGCGCGGCGCTGGTGGCGGTCGGCCTGGCCTGCGTGATCCAGTTGCGCCGACTGGCCGTCGGTCAGCGCTGGTTCTACAGCCTGCCGGACGATAGCCGCCTGGATGAGCTGAGCTATCGCCTGATGGCCCTGGGCCTCGTCTTCAATAGTCTGATGCTGGTTGCCGGAGCGATCTGGGCGCAGGATGCCTGGGGCCGCTACTGGGCCTGGGATCCGCTCGAGACCTGGGCCTTCCTGACCTGGCTGATGCTGGCCATCTCCCTGCATTTGCGCGTTACCTTCAAATTGTCGCCGCGGGCGGCGTCGGTGATGGCGGTCGCTGTGTTCGTCCTCGCCTTCCTGACCTTCTTCGGTATGCCTTTTGTGTCGACGGCCCCGCACAAGGGGGCGGTGTGACGCTGCCGTTGCCGGAGGAATTGGCGGCGACCAGCCGCCGCCTGGCCCGTGCCTGGTTCGCCCTGGCCCTGGGCGCGCTCGGCGCCTCGGCGCTGCTGGCCATCGTCCTGGTGGCGGCGCGCACGCCGCTGCTCGGGCTGGGTGGCGGCTTCTTCCGCACCGCCCTGGTCCTGCATGTCAATTTCGGCGTCGTCGTCTGGTTTCTCGCGGCCGCGGCCGGCGTCTGGACCCTGCTGTTGCAGCGCGCCGGCGGCGCTGGCTGGGGCTGCTTCATCCTGGCCCTGCTGAGTGTCGTGGCGCTGGTGCTGTCGCCCTTCATCGGCGGCCCGCCGCCGGTGCTGGCCAACTACCTGCCGGTGCTCGACAGCCCGATCTTTCTCGGCGGCCTGGCCGGTTTCCTGGTGGCCATCCTGGCTGCCGGCCTGCTGTCGCTCACCGGCGGCTGGCAGCGCCCCATCACGCCGCCACACCAGGCCGCCCGCTGGGCGGTGTTTGCCATGCTGGTGGCCGGCCTGGTGTTCCTCATCGACCAGCAGCGGGCGGCCAACGCCAGCCTGGTGCTACCGGTCACCCTCGATGACCAGTTCTGGGGCGTCGGCCATTTGCTGCAGTTCGTCCATAACCTGCTGATGATGGCCGCCTGGCTGGTGCTCGGCCAGCGCTTCACGGCGGCAGTGCCCGGTCTGCAGCGAGGGGTTCCCTGGCTCTTGGCGCTGACCGGCCTGGCGACCCTGGGTGGCGTCTGGTTCTCGCTGCACGAGGCGGTCGGCAGCGCCGGCCACCGCCTGGGCTACACCGATCTGATGCGCTGGGCCACCTGGCCCGGACCGCTGCTGCTCGGCAGCGGCCTGTTGCTCGGGGCCTGGCGGCTGCGGCGGGCGGCCGGCGGCTGGCAGTCGGGCGAGCTCGGCCTGCTGGCTTCGATGGCCTTGTATGCCTTCGGCTGCATCGTCGGCGCCACCATTCAGGGGCATGCCTCGACCTCGGTGCCGGCCCACTACCACGGCACGATCGGCGCGGTGACCCTGGCCTATCTGCTGCTGGCCGTGCGCCATGCGCCCGATTTCGGGCTGGCCCTGGCCAGCGGCCGCTGGTCAGGCCGCTTGCCCCTGCTTTATGGACTGGGTATTGGCGTCCTGGTGGCCGGGCTGGCCTGGTCGGGTTTTCAAGGCGTCCCGCGCAAGGCGCCGCACGTCGAACTGATGCAGAGTGAGCCGGCCTACCTGGCAGCGATGACGCTGGCCGGGCTGGGCGGCTTCCTGGCGCTGGCGGCGATTCTGCTGCTGGTCGGCTGGTTCCTCGCCGGCTGGTTGCGCGCTCCCGTCGCCGTGGCGGCGAACAAATCCCGGCTGCCGCGTGACGTACGCTACCGCGCCATGGCCATTACCGCGCTGCTGATCGTGGTCGGTGGGCTGGCCGTCGAGTATCTGCCCAAGCTGCCGACCATTGGCGGGATGCGGGCCGATGGCCACGTGGCGGAAAAGCAGCGCAAGGAAATCGCCATGCGCTTTTCGCAAGGCGTGGTGATGCTGCACGCCAAGGAGTACGACCATGCCCTGGTCGCCTTCCATCGGGTCATCGAATTGGCGCCGCAGATGCCCGAGGCCTATGTCAATACCGGTTTTGCCCTGCTGGGTCTGGGGCAATATGCCGCCGCCCGGGATTTCTTCGATGAAGCCACCAACCTGCGGCCCAACCAGATGAACGGCTATTACGGGCTGGCCCTGGCTTTGGAGGGAACGGGCGATACTTTCGGCGCCATGCAGGCCATGGAAACCTATCTGCACCGGGCCGCCGCGGACGATCCTTATCGGCCGAAGGCGGCGACGGCGGTGGGGAAGTGGCGGGCCAAGCTGGAGGCGGAACAAATGTCGGCGGCTAAACCAGCCACCGGCAAGGCGAACAAAGGCAAAGCCGGCCAGGCGAAAGAAGCGCAGCCTTAGGCGTCGGCGCGCGGCCGGTCGTTATTCCCGGTTTCGGGAAATTAATCCCGCCGCCGGGACGGCGCTTCCCGGTCCGTTCCCTGGCCGCCCGGCGAAAGCCGCACGGCAAGGTCGTTTCGGCCGGTGACTGAGGCGCCGCGCGGCCTTCGGCGGATGGAACTGATCTTGCTAGAAATGTCCGACTTACCATCGGAGCAGTTTCATGATTCCAGAGTTGGGGCACCTCGCCCTGATCATTGCCTTGATTGTCGCCATCATCCAGGGGGTGTTCCCGCTGGTCGGCGTGCTGACCCATAACGGCCGCCTGATGGCGCTGGCCCGGCCGACGGCCGTCGCCCAGTTCGCGGCGCTGGCTTTTTCCTATGCCTGCCTGATGCACGGCTTCCTGAACAACGATTTCTCGGTGCGCTACGTCGCCGAGCATTCGAACAGCCTGCTGCCGACCTTCTACAAGGTGGCCGCGGTGTGGGGTGGGCATGAGGGTTCGATGCTGCTGTGGGTGCTGATCCTGTCCACCTGGACGGTGGCCGTGGCGATTTTCAGCCGGCGCCTGCCGAAGGAGATGCTGACCACGGTGCTCGCCGTGATGGGGCTGATCAGCATCGGCTTCCTGGCTTTCCTGCTGTTCGCGTCCAGCCCGTTCGAACGCCTGCTGCCGGCCGTGGCCGAAGGGCGTGACCTCAATCCGCTGCTGCAGGATCCGGGCATGGCCTTCCATCCGCCGATGCTCTACATGGGCTATGTCGGCTTCTCGGTGGCTTTCGCCTTCTCCATCGCCGCCCTGATTTCCGGTCGCCTCGATGCCGCCTGGGCGCGCTGGTCGCGGCCGTGGACGACGGTCGCCTGGGTGTTCCTGACGCTCGGCATCGCCCTCGGTTCGTGGTGGGCCTATTACGAACTCGGCTGGGGCGGCTGGTGGTTCTGGGATCCGGTGGAAAACGCCTCCTTCCTGCCCTGGCTGATCGGCACGGCGCTGATCCATTCGCTGGCGGTCACCGAAAAGCGCGGCTGCTTCAAGAACTGGACGGTGATGCTGGCGATCATGGCCTTCTCGCTGTCGCTGCTCGGCACCTTCCTGGTTCGTTCCGGCGTGCTGACCTCGGTGCATGCCTTCGCCACCGATCCGAAGCGCGGCATCTTCGTCCTGGCCTTCCTCGCCATCGTCGTCGGCTCATCGCTGCTGCTGTTCGCCTGGCGGGCACCGAAGGTCGGCCTCGGCGGCGCCTTCCAGATGCTGTCGCGCGAGTCGCTGCTGCTGGTCAACAACGTGCTGCTCACCGTGGCCTGCGGTGCCGTGCTGATCGGCACGCTCTATCCGCTGTTCCTCGACGCCCTCGACCTGGGCAAGATCTCGGTTGGCCCGCCGTACTTCGAGAGCATCTTCGTGCCGCTGATGGCGCCGATGATCCTGATCATGGGCATCGCCCCCTTCGCTCGCTGGAAGGCGGCTTCGGCCAGCGATTTTCCCCAGTTGCTGTGGCTGTGCATGGCCCTGGCGCTGGTCGCCGCGCTGGCTGTGCCGCTGCTGATGGGCGGCTGGACCTTCCTTGCCGCCCTCGGCGTCTTCCTCGGTGTCTGGGCCATCCTGGCCAGCCTGCTGGTGCTGCGGGCGCGCGGCGTGTCGCGCCTGGGCAGCATGTCGCTCGCCCAGTGGGGCATGGTCGTCGCCCACGTCGGCGTCGGCGTCTTCATCCTCGGCGTCACCTTCGTCAAGGCCTACGAAAGCACCAGTGACGTCAAGATGAGCGCCGGCGAATCGACGACGGTGGCCGGTTACACCTTCACCTTCCAGAGCATCAACGAAATCAAGGGGCCGAACTACATCGCCGCCCGGGCGCGTATCGAAGTCAGCCGCAATGGCCAGTTCGACCGCCTGATGGAACCGGAAAAGCGGGTCTACAACGTGCAGCGCATGCCGATGACCGAGGCGGCGATCGATACCGGCCTGTTCCGCGATCTCTACGTGGCGCTGGGCGAGCCGATCGACCAGAAAACCTGGGTCGTCCGCGTCCAGCACAAGCCGCTGGTCGACTGGATCTGGTGGGGCTGCCTGCTGATGGCCATCGGCGGCGGCCTGGCCGCCGCCGACCGGCGCTACCGCATCGCCGCCCGCGCCAGGGCCGGCGGTTCGGCCTATTCGTCGGCGCAGGCCTGAGGTGGAGCATGCGCCGCTTCCTCCTGCCGCTGCTCATCTTCATCGTCCTGATCGCCTTCCTGGCGGTCGGCCTGCGCCTGAAGCCGCGCGAGGTGCCGTCGCCGTTCATCGGCAAGCCGGCACCGGCCTTCGTGCTCAGCCAGTTGCACCAGCCGGACAGCAGCTTTACGCCGGTGGACATGCTCGGCCAGGTCTGGCTGCTCAATGTCTGGGCTTCCTGGTGCGTCTCCTGTCGCCAGGAACATCCGGTGCTGCTCGATCTGTCCCGGCACAACGTCGCGCCGATCATCGGCCTCGACTACAAGGACGAGCGCGAACCGGCCAAAGCCTGGCTGAGCGAGCACGGCGATCCTTACCGGCTGTCGATCTGGGATCGCGACGGCAAGGTGGGTATCGACTACGGGGTCTACGGCGTGCCGGAGACCTTTGTCATCGACAAGACCGGCACCGTCCGGATGAAACATATCGGCCCGCTGACGCCCACTGTGGTCAGCGAGAAAATCATACCGTTGGTGAAGGAGTTGAACGGTGCGTAAACTAATTGCCCTGCTGCTGCTGACTTTCAGCCTGTCCTTCAGCTTCGCCGCCGAGGCGCAGCGCGTCGCGGCCGACCCGGTCCTCGAGGCCAAGGTGCAGTCGCTAGCCGAACTGCTGCGTTGCCTGGTCTGTCAGAACCAGAACCTGGCCGATTCGCATGCCGACCTGGCCATCGACCTGAAAAACCAGGTGCGCGACATGCTGCGCCAGGGCCGGACGGAGAAGGAAGTGATCGATTACATGGTCGAGCGTTACGGCGACTTCGTGCTCTATCGCCCGCCGCTGAAGACGACCACCTGGCTGCTCTGGGGCGGTCCCTTCCTGCTGCTGCTCGGGGGCTTGTTCGGCCTCTACGTCGTGCTCAAACGGCGGCGCGGCAATGCGGAGGCGCCGCTCGACGAGATCGACCGACAAACGGCCGCCCGGCTGCTTCAGGGCTGACTCACGCGATGCTGATGAATACGTTCGTGGTGGTTGGCGGGCTGCTCGTGCTCGCCGTCGTGGGAGGCATTCTCTATCCCTTGCTGCGCCGGCAACCGGGGGAGGATGCCCCGACAACGGGGCAGCGCGAGCTGAACCTGATCGTGCTGCGCGACCAGCTGGCCGATCTGGAACGCGACTTTGCGGAAGGGCGCATCGGCGACGCCGACTATCAGCAGGCGCGCGAGGAACTGGAACGGCGGGCCCTCGATCATGTCAGCGAGGGACCGAAGCAGGCGCTCAGCGGCGGCCGCCAGAAGCTGCTGGCAGCGGCGCTGGCCATCGGCTTCCCGGTGGCTGTCGGCGTGCTGTACTGGACGCTGGGCGCGCCGGAAACGGTGGCGCCGGTGCCAACCGTGGCGGCGCCGAAGGACGGCGAGCATGCGCTGTCGCAGGAACAGATCCTGGCGATGGTCGAAAACCTGGCGCTGCGCCTGCAGGAAAATCCCAATGACGGCCGCGGCTGGCTGATGCTGGCCCGCTCCTATGCCGTGCTCGGCCGCTATCCGGAATCGGCGGCGGCCTTCAGCCGGGCGCTCGGCCTGTTGCCGCCGGAAGCCCAGCACTATGCCGATTTCGCCGATATCGTCGCGATGACCCAAGGCAAGAAGCTGGCCGGCGAACCGGAACGCCTGGTGCGCCGGGCGCTGGAAATCGATCCGCGCAACGTTAAGGCGCTGGCGCTGGCCGGGACGATCGCCTTCGATCGCCAGGACTACGCCCAGGCCATCGGCGAATGGCAGAAGGTGCTGGCCTTGCTGCCGGAACAATCGCCGGCGGCCAACAGCATCCAGGGCAGCATCCGCGACGCGCAGAACCGCATGGCCATTGCCAGCCAGCAAGGCGCTGGCGAGCCGCCCGCCGCCGCGGCCGACAAGCCGGCGGCGCTGGCCCGTGTCGCCGGTATCGTCGAGCTCGATCCCAAGCTGCGCGCGGCGATCAAGCCGGGCGATACGTTGTTCGTCTTCGCCCGCGCCGTCGATGGGCCGAAGATGCCGGTGGCCATGCTGCGCGCCAAGGCCGGCGAGATGCCGCTGCGCTTCGCGCTCGACGACAGCATGTCGATGGCGCCGCAGTTCAAGCTGTCCACGGTCGGCCAGGTGGTGGTCGGGGCGCGGATATCGAAGAGCGGTGACGCCCTGGCCCGAGCGGGCGACCTGGAAGGGCTTTCGGCCCCGGTTTCGGCCGGAGCCGGCAATGTTAAGATCGTGATCAATTCCGTCGTCCCGTAAGTCCCCGGCTGTTCCTGTCAGGGGGCCGCCGGCCGGCCAACCAAGGGGAACGAGATGTTGCGCATGGCTTGGCTCTGTCTGTTGGCGGTTTTTGCGTCGGCTGTGCTGGCGCAACCGCCGAACAAGGCGCTGGTCGAGGAAAGCCGGGAAGTGGCCAACCGCATCGCCGGCCAGGTGCGCGACGAACTGGTGCGCGAACTGGATCGCACCAGCCCGATCCGGGCGATTACCGTGTGCAAGTACAGCGTTCCCGAGATCACCTCGAACATCTCGCGCCAGACCGGTTTGCGCGTTACCCGTGTCGCCCTGCGGCCGCGCAACCGGGCGTTGGCCGAACCGGATGCCTGGGAGCAGCAGGTTCTTCTCGATTTCGAGAAGCGCGTCGCCAAAGGCGAGAAGGCCGATGCCCTCGAGCACCATGAAATCGTCACCGAGCCGGCCGGGCGCGCCTTCCGTTACATGAAATCGATCGCCGTCAGCCAGCCCTGCATGCTCTGCCATGGCCCGGTCAATCAGTTGTCGGAAGGGGTGCGGGCGCAGTTGCTGCTCGAATACCCGAACGACAAGGCGGTCGAATATCAGGTGGGCCAGGTACGCGGTGCGATTTCCATCAAGAAACCGCTGTAATCGCCGCGCCTTCTGCCGCCTGCTGCTGTTGTTGCCGGCCGCCCTGGCCGGCTGCGACGAGGCGCCGCCGCCGCCGGGGCCGAGCCTCGGCCGCCTGCCGGCCCTGGCCATGCCGATGCTCGACGCGCCGGCTGCCTACCCCCTGGGCGAGGCCGCGACTCCCTGTCTGATCAACTTCTGGGCGACCTGGTGCCCGCCCTGCCGGGCCGAGATGGCCTCGCTCAATCGTCTCTATCGGGATCTGCGTGGGCGCGGGCTCCAGGTGCTGGCTGTGTCGATCGACCGGGATCTGCATCTGGTGCGCGAATTTCTCCTCCAGACGCCGCTCGACTTCCCCATCCTGCTCGATCCGGACGGCGAGTTGGCGAGCCGCGTCTTCCGCGTCGCCGCCTATCCGACGACCTGGCTGGTCGCGCCCGGCGGAGTGGTGCGTGATGTCTGGGTCGGCGAGCGCGACTGGGATGCGCCGGCGATCCGCGCCCGTGTCGCGGCGCTACTGGAAAGCTGAAGCTACTTGCCCGTTTCGACGACGGCCAGCGCCTTCTTCGCTTCCGCATGCCCCTGGGCGGCGGCCTTGCGCATCCAGCGGGCGGCTTCCGTCCGGCTGTCGATCACGCCTTTGCCGGCCAGGAAGAGCAGGCCAAGGTGGTACTGGGCTTCGGCGTGGCCGGCACTGGCGGCCTGGAAGTACCAGGTGGCAGCTTCGCGGTCGGGGTCGGGTACGGTTCTTGCGGCTTGATTGCCAAAAAGATAGGCAGACCCCAAATGAAACATCGCATCGACGGAACCTTGACTGGCGGCCTTCTTCCAATAAAAAACCGCCTGCTTCTCATCTTCGGGAACACCGTGTCCCATATAGTAGAGCAGGCCGAGACGGAACTGCGCCGTGCTGTTGCCGCTGTTGGCCAACGGAGTGAGTAATTGAGCCGCCTGGCGGGGTTGTCCGGCTTCGATGGCCCGGATGGCGTCGGCCAGCGGATCGGCCTTGGCCATCGGCGAGCAGAGCACGGTCAGCGCGAGAATAAAGGTACGTACCCACATGTTCGTTTCGGTAACTTGTTTGTCGTGTTCGTTGTGGCGGCGCAGACCGTCGGTCTGGCCATAATGGGTGAAGTCCCTGCGATGCGTCAATTCTTAGCAAGAAGCAGGCCGTGTTTTCCGAAAGGTTCCCCGAGTGGCCGATGATTTTATTTTGAAGCAGATCGGCGACCGGCGAAAGCGCTCGCGCCTGTCGCTGTTCAGTTCCCTGCGCGGCAAGGGCTGGCTGTTTACTTTTCTGCTGGCGGTCTACTTCCTCATCGTCAGCCTGGTCATCACCTTCGAGCGCAACACCATGCGCGAGTCGGTGACGCTGCTGCAGAGCATCAACGAGCGCGAGGAGTACCTGGTCGGCCTGAATTACGCGGTGTCGCGCGCCGTCATCTCGGTCAACGAAAACTACTTTTCGCCGGACGTCGAGGCCTCCGGCAAGATGCTGGCGCTCGAGGTCGAGGCGCTGCTGCCGGGCCTGGCCCGCCTGCAGTCGGTCTATCCGGAACTGTCCGATTCGCGCCTCGCGCTCGAGCGCACGGCCGTCGAGCTGGTCAGCGAGCCGAGCCGGGCGACCATCGCCGACCTGCGCGCCTCGATGCATCACCTGGTACTCGAACTGGACAACGTGACCAACGACGTGGCGGCCAAGAAAAGCACCTTCGCCGAGCAGTATCACACCGCTTCCGAGCGCCTGACCGGCGAATGGCTGGCCTTCGGCCTGCTCGCCCTGATCCTGGTGGCGGTGGTGTTCAAGGTGTTTTTCCGCGGCCTGTCGGCCGATATCGACCGCGTCCGCCTGCATGCGACGCGGGTGCTGCTCGGCCATCCGAGCGCCAAGCTGCGGCACACGCGCAAGGACGAACTGGGCTTGCTGATGGACGCGGTGAATTCGATGCAGGACGAACTGGCGCGCCGCGAGAGCGAGCTGGAATTGACCCGCCAGCAGAGTTTTCACAAGGAGAAGATGGCCGCCGTCGGTTCGCTGGCGGCAGCAGTGGCGCATGAAATAAACAATCCGCTGTCGGCGATCGTCGGCGTTGCCCGGGCGATGAACGAGGAGTGCCAGGCCTCGCATTGCGAGCGCTACGGCACGGCCTGCCATCCGGAGATGATTCTCGAGCAGGCGACGCGGGTGATGAGCATCACCCGGCAGATCAGCGAATTCTCCGTGCCGCAGTCGCAGGAGGCCGAGCTGGCCGACCTCAACAGCATTCTGCGCAGTACCGCCAATTTCGTAAAATTCGACCGGCGCTTCCGCCGGGTCAAGCTGACCCTCGAACTCGACGGCCAGTTGCCGGCGGTGGTGCTGGTCGCCGACCATATGGTGCAGGTGGCAATGAACTTGCTTATCAATGCGGCCGATGCGCTGCGCGAACTGGAGTCGCGCGAGCCGGAGATCCGGGTGGTGACGCTCCGGGAGGATGAGCGGGTCAAGGTGCGGGTGATCGACAACGGCAGCGGCATCGCCCCGGAGGTTCTGCCGCGCGTCTTTGACGAACGTTTTTCGACCAAGGGGCCGGGCCGGGGTAGTGGATTGGGTTTGTCGGTCTGCAAGTCGCTGGTCGAGAAGGCCGGCGGGCAGATCGCCATCAGTTCCGAGCCGGGTGCGGGGACGACCGTCGAGATCAGCTTGCCGGTACCGCTACTTGGCGCGGATTGTCGCTAGGCGACAGGGGGAGAGGGAGACTGGGCAATGCATATACTGATAATTGACGACGAGGCGGCGCTCCGCCAGATCCTGGCGGCGGCGCTGACCAAGGCCGGTCACTCCGTGGATATGGCGGCCGGGGTCAAGGAGGCCTCGTCCAAGCTGGTGCGCGGCGACATCGACGTCGCCCTGTGCGACATCATGATGCCGGACGGCAATGGCGTCGAACTGGTGCGCAGTTTCCGCGGCAGTGGCATCGATACGCAGTTCGTCATGGTCACCGCCTTCGCTTCGATGGAGACGGCGGTCGAGGCCTTGCGTGCCGGGGCGACCGACTACATGGTCAAGCCGGTGCGCAACGAGGAACTGCTGCACCGCATCGAGCAGATCGGCTCGATGCGCGGCCTGAAGGCCGAGAACCAGGCGCTGCGCCAGATGGTGGCCCGCGAGCGCGGTTTCTTCCATTTCGGCGCGCAGTCGATGATCGACATGGAGCGCCTGGTGTCCAAGGTGGCGGTGACCGAGAGTACCGTGCTGATCACCGGCGAGAGCGGCACCGGCAAGGGGGTGACGGCGCGCAACATCCACGAGATGAGTCCGCGCAGCGAGTTTCCCTTCATTCCGGTCAATTGCGGGGCGATTCCGGAAAACCTGCTGGAGAGCGAGTTCTTCGGCCATGCCAAGGGTGCCTTCACCGGCGCCGACCGGGCGCGCAAGGGCCTGTTCACCCAGGCCGACCGCGGCACCCTGTTCCTCGACGAGATCGGCGAGCTGCCGCTGCACCTGCAGACCAAGCTGCTGCACGTGATCGAGGACAAGGAGGTGCGGCCGCTGGGCGGCGAGCAGGTGCGCCGGGTCGATGTGCGCATCATCGCGGCGACCAATCGCAACCTGGCCGAGATGGTCAAGGACGGGCGCTTCCGCGAAGACCTCTATTTCCGCCTGTCGATGTTCCACATTCATATTCCGCCGCTGCGCGACCGCCGCGACGACATCGCCCGGCTGATCCATTTCGTCCTGCAGAACCTGGCCATCGGCCAGGGCAAGAAGGCGCTGGAACTCGATCCGATCGCCGAGGAAATCCTGGTCGAGTTTGCCTGGCCGGGCAATGTCCGCGAACTGGAGAACGTGATCAACCGGGCGCACATCCTGGCCGACGGTGAGCGCATCACCCTGGCCGACCTGCCGCCGGACATCGCCCGTTCGGTGCAGTCGCGCGAGACGATGGGCATCGAATTTGCTTCGAAAGCCGGGCTGCGCGAGCAATTGCGCCAAATCGAGGCGGAGATCATTGCGCGGGCCTTGCGCGATGCCGGTGGCGACCGTCGCCTGGCAGCGCAGCGGCTCGATATCGGACTGTCCAGCCTGTATCGCAAGCTGGAAGAGATGGAGGCGCACAGTGCCGGGGAAAAATGACGTCCAGAGCGAGGAGCTTGCCATGAAACTCGGCCGGATCACCGGTGTTGTCGCCTGCGCCCTGCTGTTCGCCGGACCCGTCCAGGCGGGGGCGGAGGAGGATTATCAGGCGGGGCTGAAGAGCCACCGTGAAGGCGACATCGTCGGCGCCATGACGCCGCTGCGCGCTGCCGCACTGGCCGAGCATCCGAAGGCCCAGGCGCTGCTGGCGGAGATTCTCGATCGCACGGATTTCGACGCCGATGCCTTGGTCCTCTACCGCAAATCGGCCGCCCAGGGTGAGCCGGAAGGCATGTTCGGCCTCGGGGCGATGCTGGTTTCCGGCGAAGGCACGCCAAAGGATCTGGTCAACGGCCGGGCCTGGATACTCAAGGCGGCGGAAGCCGGCCATTCCCAGGCGATCAACGTCATCGCCCAGGGCTACCTGAAAAGCGAGATCGGCTACACCGAGGCCGAGCGCGACACGCCGGCGGCGCTGGCCTGGATCAAGCGGGCCGCCGATAATGGCTACCTGCCGGCGATCGACGCCCTGGCCGCCGCCTATGCTGCCGGCAATGCCCTCAGCGTCGCCGCCGATCCGGCCCTGGCCGAGCAATACCGGAACCAGGCCAACCGCATCCGCCAGGTCGACCCGAGCAAGGGCAAGAAGAAACAACGGCGCATGTAATGGACATGATCGCCAGTTCCGTCGAGGAGAGCGTTATGAAAACCTGTTGGCGAATGGGCTTGCCGTTGTTGCTGCTGGCCTGTCATGTGGCGCCGGCCGCGGCCGTGAACCTGGTGCAGGGGCAGCAGTTGTACAACCTGCACTGCGCTGCCTGTCACGGGCCGCGCGGTGAAGGGGTGATGCCCGAGGCGCCGAAGTTTCGCCTGGGCGAGCGCCTGGAGCAGCCGGACATGATGTTGTTGCAGTCGGTGAGGAGTGGCAAGAAGAGCATGCCGCCGTTTTTCGGCATCCTGAAGGATGCGCAGATTCTTGATGTATTGGCTTACGTGAGAACACTAAGATGAAACTAAAACTAAAACTGGTGCTGGGCACCGTAGCCGTCATGCTGTGCGGAGCCATCCATCCCGCCCTGGCTGCCGATGCCAAGACCGGCGTGCGGGTGATCGACTCCTTCGAAGTCGGCGACAACGTCTATGTCCGGGCGCTGACCGTCGAGAAGGCGACCGATACGCTGTGGGTCGGCACCTCGGTCGGGGCGCACGAGATCGACCTGAAGGCCAGCAAGCCGCGCAACACCTTTACCCGCCAGCACGGCCTGGCCAACGAATACGTCTTCGCCATCGGCATCGACAGCCAGGGCTACAAGTGGTTCGGCACCAATGCCGGCGGCGCCTCGCGCTACAAGGACGGCAAGTGGAAGACCTACTTCCCGATGCACGGCCTGGCCGATTACTGGATCTACTGCTTCCAGAACGACAAGGACGGCAATCTGTGGATCGGTACCTGGGCCGGCGTCAATCACTTCAACGTCAAGACCGGCAAGTTCAAGACCTACGTCAAGGAACTGATCAACGAGTGGGTCTACGGTCTGACCATGGACAAGGCGGGTCGCATCTGGTTCGGCACCGAGGGCGGCGTCAGCATGTTCGACGGCAAGCGCTGGCGCTCGTGGACGCACAAGGACGGCCTCGGCGCCGACAATGAGGCGAAACTGCAGGCCAGCCCGAATACCGGCCTCGGCACCCGCTCGCGCCACGACCTGACGACACAGGTCGAAGGCCTCGGCTCGTTCAACCCGAACTACGTCTTCTCCATCCACGCCGACCCGGCCGGCGTCATCTGGGCCGGCACCTGGGGCGGCGGCGTGTCGCGCTACGACGGCAAGCAGTGGAGCAACCTGACGACGCGCGACGGCCTGGCCGGCAACATCGTCTATTCGATGGTCCAGGACGACAAGGGCGTCTTCTGGTTCGGCACCGACAAGGGCCTGTCGCGCTACGACGGCAAGAGCTTCAAGAACCTGGGCAAGGCCGAAGGCCTGTTCGACACGCACGTCTATGCCGTCACCGTGGCGCCGAACGGCGACATCTGGGCCGGCACCAAGCGCGGCGTGGTACGCGTCGCGGCGCAATGATCATTCGCCATAAAGGAATTTCCATGAATCGCATTTTTTCGCTGAACCAGGCCGGGCCGCTGCTCGCCGGGCTGCTCGCCGCTGCCAGCATCGGCAACGCCGTCGCCCAGGCGCCGGCGCCGGTGCATCCGCCGATGAGCGGCGTGCCGCATCCGCCGGTCGCCCAGCAACCGGTGGAGCGCGAAGGTAAGGTGACGGTCGATCCGGCGGCCAAATTCACGCATTTCCGCGTCGGCAACAAGAACGTCAAGTCGATCTATCTCGACGGCACAGTGGTCTGGGTCGGCACCTCGGGCGGCGTCGTCCGCTACGACACCAAGGACGACAGCTTCAAGCTGTACGATGCGCGCAACGGCCTGTTGTCGAACGGCATGTTCTACGTCGGCCGGGTCAAGGGCATGATCGCCGTCGGCACTTACGGCGGCGGCCTGTCGCTGCTGGTCGACGAGAAGGCCAACAAGTGGAAGACCTACAACATTCCCGAAGGCCTCGGCGACGCCTTTGTCTACGACGTGCTGACCGCCGCCAACGGCGACATCTGGATCGCCACCTGGTCCGGCGTCAATCGCATTCGCGGCGGCAATCTCGACGACCGCAGCAAGTGGGATCTGTACACCGTCGAAAATACCAAGGGCGGCGTGCCCAACGACTGGATCTACGGCCTCGCCGAAGGCAAGAACGGCGACATCTGGCTGGCCACCGAAGGCGGCATGGCGCGCTATGCCAACAAGAAGTGGGAGAACTGGAATCACGCCCGGGGGCTCGGCGCGCCCTATGCCAAGGTCAAGGAGGACATCGCCTTCAAGAACGATCCGGGCAAGCAGTCCACGCATCACGCCAAGCAGAAACAGGAAATGGGCCTGCAGGGCGTCGATGTCGCCTACAACCCGAATTATGTGGTTTCGCTGGAAGTCGATCGCCAGGGGGCGGTGTGGGCTGGTACCTGGGGTGGCGGCCTGTCGCGTTTCGACGGCAAGCGCTGGACCAATTTCACCACGGCCGAAGGCCTGCCCGGCAACCACGTGTTCATGCTCCATGCCGACGCCAACGGCAAGCTGTGGATCGGTACCAACAACGGCCTGAGCTACTACCAGCCGGAAACCGGCAAGTTCGCCAAGGCGCTGACCACGGCCGACGGCCTGTTCGCCAACAATGTCTTCGCCATGGGTTCCTCGGCCAAGGGTGACCTGTGGGTCGGCAGCTTCGGCGGCGTCGCCCACCTGCGACCGCTGGCCAAATAAGCTGGCTGGTCGGCCAGCCTGGCGGCTGCCGGGCTGGCCTGCCCCGGCAGCGTCAGCGGCCGGGGAAAGCTGGCGGCGGCCTTAGAAAACCGCCACGCCCATCAACTGCAGCGCCCGGTTCAGGTGCTGGTTGGCCTTCTCCATGTCCTTGATCGCCGCCGGATAGTCGTTGCTGGCGGCTTTCGCCGCGGCCTCTTCCTTCATTTCGCCGGCGGCCTTGACGAAGCCGTCGACCAGTCCCTTGGCCTCGCCCTGGGCGCGGCCTTCGCGGCTGAGCATGCCGACCAGGATCTCGTTCGAGTGATAGCGCTTCTGCTCGTAGTCGAATTCTTCGCGCGGCGAGGCGAAATGCAGGCTATGCACGACCTCCTGACCGGCGCGCAGGCGGGAGATTTCGGCGACGGCCAGGTTGTAGGCGGCGGTCATCTGCTTGAGTGCATCGTCGAACTTCTGCTTGTCGAACAGCTTGTGGCCTTCGGCGACCATGATGTCGAGCTGGATGATCAGGCGCCGGGCCGAGTCCGATGTCCGCGGTACGGCGGCCATTTCCTCCAGGGTGCGGCGATAGCTGTCGAGCTGCTTGACCTGTTCCTCGAAGTCCTTCTTGCGCGTCAGGAGGCCGGCGATGCGGTCGCTGGCCAGCGCGCCGCTGGCCTTGGACAGGCTGCGCAGCGCCTCGTCGAGCATCTCGATCGCCTCGTCCGGCTGCTCGTTCTGCATCGCCGTCTTGGCCTGGTCGAGCAGGGTCCGGCTGATGTTGACCCAGCCCTGGGCCTCGGGATTCTTGCCCTCCAAGGCCTTTTTCATGGCCGGAGTGGCGATCAGCGTCTCGATCAGTCGCGATTTCTGCTCGGCCAGCTGCAGCTTGCGGCTCTGGTCGACGGGCGCTGCGGCGCTGGGCGGCGTGTCGGCCCAGGCGGTCAGCGTGGTCAGCAGCAAAGCCAGGACGAAATGGCATCCCTTGTTGTGCATGATTTCCTGCAATCGGTTGTTCTGCCTGAATGAAATGGCCGTGTCAGCGGAGCTCGGCCGGATGACCGGCACTCCCTCGCGCGGCGAATCGGTACATGCGTTGCGAATGAAATCAAAGCATGAATCAGGCCGGATTGCCTCGGCGGCAGCCGGCCAGCCGGCTTGTCCGCTCAGGCGTCGGGCGGCAGGCGGGGCGAGGTCGGCGCTTCGTGCCCGGCTGCCGTGGCGCGCATGTGCTGTTCGAGCGAATCGGCCAGTTGCCGGGCGCTTTCAACCGGTCCATGGTGGGCGGCGCGCAGCCACTGGGCGACTTGTCCGTCGATGGCGTTCAGCGTGTGGAAGCGCTGGTCGGCCTGGACCAGCGCCTCGATCTGGCGCGAAGCCCGTAGCCAGAGGGCCGAAAAGCTGACGGCGATGGCAATCAGCAGGACGAAGAAGAGCAGCATCACCGGACGGGCAGTGTGGTCGGCATCGATCAGTTCGCTGGCCAAGGTTTCGACCAGCAGTTTGGGCGAGGCCTCGCTTTCCGGACCCGACCAGGTCAGGGCCACGCTACTGCTGCCATTCTCAGGTTTGGCAAAGCTGGCAGCGGTCCGGCGCAGGCCATCCTCGCCGTCCGAGGAAGCCGCGGTCTTGCCCTTCCACCACAGGCTGAGGCGCGTGCCGGGATAGGTGATCTGGGTCAGTGCGGCATGGTCCATCGGCTTGAACAACACCAGATAGCCGTTCTCCTTGCCCAGCCAGATGAACTGCCGTATCACCAGGTACAGCTGCCCGTCGGCCGGGTTCTGGGCCCAGGTGCTGACCTGGCCCTGGGCGAATTTCATCTTCGGGTCGACATGCCCGGCATAGTCGTAGGCAGCGAGCACCTCGCCGTTGGTTTTTTCGATCCGCAGCGAGGGAAACTCGATGCTGCTGCCCTGCGAGATCAGGTACGCCAGCAGCTTGTCATTGCGCTGGCCTTTGCTGTCGAGAATCTCCTGGGCTTCGATGCGGGTTTTCAGATTGACGGCTTCACGCCCCCAACGCCGGTCGAGGTCGGCGAGGACGACGGCATAGTGCTCGCGGGCGTTGGTCAGCTGGTTTTCGCGCGCCTTGTCGTTGGCCAGTTCCTTGAGCCAGAGGCCCTGCAGGGCCAGGCAGAGCAGCACCAGCAGGAGGATGCCGGTGAGGCGCAGGGCAAGGTGGCCATTCAGGGTGCGCGGCATGATCATCGGTTTCAGTCCCGGTGTCCGGCCCAGCGGTCGTTGATCATGCTGTCGATGCGGAAATGTTCGGCGGCGGGATTGCCAGCCTGCGAATCGATGAAGAAGATTTCCGTCTCGCTCAACTGCTTTTTCGAGAAGGCGCCATCCTTGCTGTACTGGCGGGGAAACTTCTTGAGCACGGCGACCAGCTTCTGACGATCGTCGGGGTCGGCGATGCCGAGCGTGTCGGCAAATTCCTCGGCGCTGTGCGTGGCGATCCAGGCCAAGGTGCGCTTGACGATGCGCACCATCGTCTCGGCCTTGGTGCTGTCGCTGGCGATCCGGTCGCTGCGGCCGATCAGTGCGCCGCGCAGGAATCCGGTGCCGGAGAACTGGCGCATCGTTTCCTGATAGCCCAGATGCACCAGCGGGAAGGCGATATTGTCCGCCTGCATGTGCGTGGCGTGCGGTTCGTCGCCGATCACCGCATCGACCGCCCCGGTCTTCAGCATCAGGGCTTCCGATTCCCAGCGCCGGCCGATGCCGACGACGCGGTAGCTGCCGGGCGGTACGCCGCCGCGGCGGAACAACAGTTCGAGAACCTGTTGCGAGGTGCTCTTGTTGATCGTCGAATTGCTGTGCAGGCCGATCGTCCGGCCCTTGAGGTCGGCGATGCTCTTCACTTCGCCCTTCAGGCTCTGGCGGACGAGCAGGGCGTAAAGTGGCAGATCGTTGATCGCTGCCAGGGCGACGACCCGATCGTCGCGCAGGCGCACCGACATGGCGGCCGGCAGACCGACAACGGCGAAATCGGCATTGTTGTGGAGCATGTCGTCGATGGCGCTCGGGCCGCCGGGCGAGAAGATGACGCGCACCGCGGCGCCCTCCGCCTTGTCGGCACCGATCTTGGAAATCAGCTCCATCGGGTAATAGGAGGCGGCCCCCGGTCCGGGAATGGCCACGGTAATGGCCAGCGCCTGCGCCTGCAGGAGGCCGGAGAACAGTAGCAGTTGGGCGGCCAGCAAGGCTCCCGTCAAGGTGTGACGCATGGCAGTTTGGCTCGTCGTTCGCGTAGCGGCTATTATGCCGCAGGCCATGGCTGAGCGTGGCTTGTTGCGCAAAGTGAGCGCATCGCCGCGCGCCGCCATTGCCCATGCCATATTGCCGGACGCTGCCGTCCGGCAGCCCAGCGTCGCGGCGGCAGTCTATGCTGTAGCTATGGTCGATTTCATCCCACCTCTTCCTCTGCCGGTCCATCTCGAGTGCGTTTCGTGGCAGTTGGTGCAGCACCATCTGCGGCATGGCGCCTTGCGCTTCGAGGCGACGGCCGGCGACTATCTGGCGAGCCTGGCGCCGAGCGACGCGGCTTCACATTTCTGCATCGCCACGGGTGACGACGATCCGATCACGGTGGTCGGCATGCTGCATTACCGATTGGCCCGCGACGATCTCGACTTTGCCGGCATACAGGTCCGCGCCGACTACCGGCGGCGCGGCATCGGCCGCCGGATGATCACCGAAGTCGTCACGCACCCGACCTGCATCCACCTCGCCCACATTCACTGGTCGGCAGGCGCGGCGGAGTGCACGGGGCTGATCCATCATCTGGAATGGTTGCGCGACAACGCCCGGCGCTTGTGCGGGACCTCCTTCGATTTGCTGGTGGAGCCGCCCGGGCGCTCGCTCAAGACTTTTCCCTAATTGCTGGACGGTGGGCGGGGGAGGGGGCTTGATCCGCGCCGGGCGGGGATTCCGCCATTCGCTCGCGCTAGCGGTGTCCGCGAAAACCGCGGTGGCCGCGATGCCCATGGCGCCAGTGATGGCCGTGGTGCCATGGGAAGAAGAAGGGGGCAGGAACCACTACCGACGGTGCGTATGCCGGCCCAGGGTAGTCGTAGTATCGCGGCGGGCTGTAAGGCACGACCGCGCATCCGGCCAGAACGGAAAACAGCAGGCCAATGAAGGCAAGACGGCGTAATGAATGTTGCCAGCCAGTCATGATCCTCTCCTTGCGGTTGGAACTTGCTCGGTAGACTGGTCCCGTGCCGTCTTCTATCCGGTCTTTACGATTTGTTACGCTGGGGCTGGGAGGGGTGTTTGCGCGCCAGCCAACAAAAAACCCGCACTTAGGCGGGTTCAAAGGATGGTGCTGATTTTCTTCCTACTTGTTCCTGGTGGAGACAGGCGGGATCGAACCGCCGACCTTCTGATTGCGAACCAGACGCTCTCCCAACTGAGCTATGCCCCCAAGCAGGCGAATTCTAGCGCAATCCCCCGGGCTTCTCAAAGACGGGGCGCATTTCAGCACCGGAACCTCTGGCCGGCGATGCGTTCTCAATTGCAGGATGGCAATTCGACGGGGGAAGGTAACGATGGACCATTGCGAACTGAGCGGCAAACGCTGCCAACCATGCGAAGGCGGGGTGCCGGCGCTGACCGGCGCGGAGATCGGCGGCCTGCTGGCGGGGCTGTCGGGGTGGGGCGTCAGTGACGGCCGGCTGAACAAGTTGTTCGTCTTCCGCAATCACTACGAGGCGTTGGCCTTCGTCAATGCCGTGGCCTGGGTGTCGCACCGCGAGAATCATCACCCGCAGTTGACGGTCGGCTACAAGGACGTGCGTGTCGAGTACTGGACGCACGCCATCGGCGGGCTGTCGGAAAACGACTTCATCTGTGCCGCCAAGCTGGAGAAGCTGCTGGTACTGTAGGTGGTTTCAGCTTTGGCCGGCACCGGCGACGGCGCGGCGCAGGCGGTCGGCGACGGCCGCCCATTCACTGCTGTCGGGCAGCGCCTCGACGACGATCAGGTCGACGCCGGCATGGTCCATGGCGCGCAGCGCGGCATACAGGTCGTGGGCATAGCCGACCGGATCGGCCGGCAGCAGGCGCCAGTCGTGCGGCATGCCGGCTTGCGGTGGCTGGTTGGTGCTGAGCACGCCGCAACGCCCGCCGCGATGGCGCTGGGCATTGAGGAAGTCGAGCAGGCGCTCGCCGGTGACCAGGCGCATCGGCGTCTGCGGCGCGTAATGCGCGGCCAGAGAACCGGAGACGCGCGGCGCGCCGTGCGCCGTCTCGATCGCCGGCTGGTGGCCAAGCACGGCTTCCAGATGCAACGGCGAGATGTGGCCGGGGCGCAGCACGACCGGTTCGCTGCGCGAGCAGTCGATGATGGTCGACTCGATGCCGACCGAGCAGGGGCCGCCGTCGAGGATCAGCGGGACGCTGTTGCCGAGTTCCTCGGCGACGTGGGCGGCGGTGGTCGGGCTGATGCGGCCGAAGCGGTTGGCCGACGGGGCGGCGATGCCGGCGTGTTCACCAGCGACCGCGGCGAAGCGGCGCAGCAGTTCGAGCGCCACCGGGTGGCCGGGCACGCGCAGGCCGACCGTGTCCTGGCCGCCGGTGACGGCATCCGGCACCCAGGCTTGTTTCTTCAGGATCAGCGTCAGAGGGCCGGGCCAGAAGGTTTCCATCAGTTCCCAGGCGACGTCCGGCACCTGTTCGGCCCAGTGCGCTACGGCATCGTGGCCGGCCAGATGGACGATCAGCGGATGGTCGGCCGGGCGCCCCTTGGCGGCGAAAATCTTGGCCACCGCCGCCGGATTGGCGGCATCGGCGCCGAGGCCGTAGACGGTCTCGGTCGGCAGGGCGACCAGTTCGCCGGCGCGCAGCAGCTCGACGGCGCGCTGGTAATCGGCGTCGGACGGCGTCATTAGGCCGTGATGCCGATCGCCGCGCGGGCGGCCAGCGCGGCTTTCTGCACGGCTTCGGCATTGTCGCCGATGACCGTGAAGTGGCCCATCTTGCGGCCCGGGCGGGCGTGGTGCTTGCCGTACAGATGCAGCTTCAGGTTCGGGATGGCGTAGAGCGCCGCCCAGTCCGGCTCGCGGTAGGTGTCGCCGTCGTACCACAGGTCGCCCAACAGGTTGACCATCACCGAGGCCGAGTGCGCGCGCGGTTCGCCCAGCGGCAGGCCGCACAGGGCGCGCACTTGCTGCTCGAACTGGTTGGTGATGCAGGCATCGATGGTGTAGTGGCCGCTGTTGTGCGGCCGTGGCGCCATTTCGTTGACGATCAGTTGGCCGCGGCTGACGAAGAACTCGACGCCCATGGTGCCGATGTAGCCGAGCTGCTCGGCAATGCGGGCGGCGACGTCTTCGGCGTCGCTGGTGACGCAGGAGGTGGCCCGGGCCGGGACGATGGAGACGTCGAGGATGCCCCGGGTGTGCTGGTTCTCGCCGGTCGGGAAGCAGGCGACGCGGCCGTGTTCGTCGCGGGCCAGGACGACGGAAACTTCGTAATCCAGCGTCAGGCGCTGTTCGAGCACGCAATGCTCGCCCTTGAAATGGCCGAAGGCGAGTAGCGCTTCCTCGACGGTGTGGACAGTAGCCTGGCCCTTGCCGTCATAGCCGAAGCGGGCGACCTTGAGAATCGCCGGGAATAGCTCGGCCGGCGCGTTCTTCAAATCGTCTTCGGTGTCGACCGCGATGAATGGGCCGTGCGGGAAGCCGTGGTCGCGCAGGAAGGACTTCTCGGCGATGCGATTCTGGCAGACGGCAACGGCGGCGGCCGACGGACGCACCGGGACGAACTTGGCCAGATAGTCGAGGGTGCCGGCTGGTACGTTCTCGAATTCGGTGGTGATCGCTGCGCAGCCGGCAGCGAATTCGTCGAGCGCCGCGTAGTCGTCGTAGGCGACGCAGAAATGGCGTTCGGCGATCTGGCCGGCCGGGCTGTTCTGGTCCGGATCGAGCACCCAGACCTGGTAGCCCATCTCGTGTGCGGCGGTGACGAAAAAGCGGCCCAACTGGCCGCCGCCGAGCATGCCCAGGGTGGCGGGCGGCAGGATCATGGCCTTCATACTTCCGGCAGCTTCATGCCCAGTACCTTGTCGGTCTGGGATTGGCGGAAAGCCTGCAGCCGGGCGTTCAGCGCCGGGTCTTCGTTGGCCAGCATGGCGACTGCGAACAGCGCGGCATTGGCGGCACCGGCTTCGCCAATGGCGAAGGTGGCGACCGGGATGCCCTTCGGCATCTGCACGATGGAATGCAGCGAATCGACACCGGACAGGGCGCGCGACTGGACCGGCACGCCGAGCACCGGCACCGTGGTCTTGGCCGCCAGCATGCCGGGCAGATGGGCGGCGCCGCCGGCGCCGGCGATGATCGCCTTGAGGCCGCGTGGACCGGCGGTCTCGGCGTATTGAAAGAGCAGGTCCGGCGTGCGGTGGGCGGAAACGACGCGGGTCTCGAAGGCGATGCCGAAGTCCTTGAGGATCACGGCAGCGGCCTGCATCGTCGGCCAGTCGGAATCGGAGCCCATGACGACGCCGACGGAAATCTTCTTATCACTCATTTGCGCAGCCCTGCCTTGCGTTCGGCGGCCTCGATGGTGTTGGCCAGCAGCATGGTGATGGTCATCGGCCCGACGCCGCCGGGCACCGGCGTGATCTGGCCGGCGACTTCGGAACAGCCGGCGAAATCGACGTCGCCACAGAGCTTGCCATCGGGCAGGCGGTTGATGCCGACGTCGATGACCACGGCGCCCGGCTTGACCATGTCGGCGGTGACGAACTTCGGCTTGCCGACGGCGGCGACCAGGATGTCGGCGCGGCGGGTGTGGCCGGCCAGATCCTTGGTCCGCGAGTTGCAGACGGTGACGGTGGCGCCGGCGTTGATCAGCAGCAGCGCCATAGGTTTACCCACGATGTTGGAGCGGCCGATGACCACGGCTTCCTTGCCGGTCAAATCGACGTCACCCTTTTCGAACATCTTCATGACGCCGTAGGGCGTGCACGGGATGAAGCGCGGATTGCCCTGGGCCAGCGCGCCGACGTTCTCGGCATGGAAACCGTCGACGTCCTTGTCGGTGGCGATGGCTTCGAGCACCTTCTCTTCGTTGAAATGCTTGGGCAGCGGTAGTTGCACCAGGATGCCGTGGATCCTGGGATCGGCATTCAGCTCGGCGATCTTGGCCAGCACCGTTTCCTGATCGACCGTCTTGTCGTAGGTGATCTTCTCGGAATGCATGCCGATGGCCAGGCAGCCATTGACCTTGTTCTTCACGTACACCTGGGAAGCCGGGTCTTCGCCGACCAGAATGACCACCAGGCCGGGCTGGTGCCCCTTGGCGGTGAGTGCTTCCACGCGGGCTTTGAAGCTCTGGCGCAATTCTTCTGCCAGGGCCTTGCCGTCGATAATTTGTGCCGTCATCGTCGCATCCAACAAAAAAGAAAAGGGGAAAGGCGGCTGCCTTTCCCTTTGAATTGGCGACTATTTTACCAGATTACGCGGCAGCGGCTTGGGCCGTACCGACCGCAGCGCGGCCGGCTTCGAAGGCGCGGCGGTTGAGTTCGACCAGCTTCTCGCCCTTTTTCTGGAAGCGCTTGAGTACGCAGTCGAGCAGCGTCTCCGCTGGGAACGGCAGGTGATCGGCGATGGCGCCGAGCATCACGGTGTTGCCGAGACGGATGTCGCCGAGTTCCTGGGCGATCGAGGTGGCGTCGAAGGCGACCACCTGGTTGCCGCTCTTGCGGATCTCGGCCAGCGGGTCTTCCGGGTAGTCGAACAGGCCCAGTTCGACCACCGGCGGCACCAGCTTGGCGGTGTTCATCAGCGTGATCGCGCCGGGTTTCAACATGTGTTGCCAGCGCATCGCCTCGGCCGATTCGAAGCCGAGCAGCACGTCGGCGGTGCCCGGGGTGATCTGCGGCGACAGCACCTTCGGCCCGAAGCGCAGGTGCGAGGAGACGACGCCGCCGCGCTGGGCCATGCCGGCGACTTCCGTCTTCTTGGCATCGTGGCCCATGGCGATGGCGGCCTCGGCGAGGATTTCGGTGGCGGTCATGACGCCCTGGCCGCCGATGCCGACGACGAGAATGTTGGTGGTGCTCATGCCGAACAGCCTCCCTTGATCAGCTGAATCGGCGAAGTCGGCACGTGATGGACGATGGCCTTCGGCGCGCAGGGCTGGACGCACAGGCCGCAGCCGGTGCACACCGAAGTCTCGATGCGGACGAAGGCCAGATCGACTTCCTTGCCGCTGGCCTTCACTTCCTTGCCGCGGCGGGTGACGTGGATGGCCGGGCAGCCGACGTCGATGCAGTTGCCGCAACCGGTGCATTGGTCGTCGATGACCTCGAACGGTTTCAGTTTGTGGTAATCCTTGATCAGCACGCAGGGCTGGTCGGTGATGATCACCGAGACGTCCGGCACCTTCACTTCCTCGCGGATGGTCTTGAACAGCACCGGCAGTTCGTAGGGATTGACCACGTGGATGCGCTCGTCCTTGACGCCGAGCGCCGAGACCAGCTTGGCGAAGTCGATGCGCGGCGCTTCGTCACCGTGGATGTCGCGGCCATTGCCCGGATTGTCCTGGCCGCCGGTCATGCCGACCGCGCGGTTGTCGAGCAGCAGGACAGTGACGTTGCCCTTGTTGTAGACCATGTCGAGCAGGCCCTGCATGCCCATGTGCAAGAAGGTCGAGTCGCCGATCACGGCGACGATGCGTTTGTCCTTGTCGGATTCGCCGCGGCCCTTGTCCATGCCCAGCGCGACGCCCATCGAGGCGCCCATCGAGACGCAGGTGTCCATCGCCTGCCACGGGTGTCCTGCGCCCAGCGTGTAGCAGCCGATGTCGCCGGAGATGTTCAGGTTGCGCACCTGCGACAGCGTGTAATAGACGCCGAGGTGCGGGCAGGCTACGCACATGGTCGGCGGCCGCGGGAAGACCTGCATCGGCGCGAAGGCCGTCATGGCCGGCACCGGTTCGCCGAGCAGTTTGGCGATCGCCGGTTTCAGCACGTTCGGCGACAGCTCGCCCTGCAGCGGCAGGATTTCCTTGCCGATGACCTTCAGGCCCTGGGCCTTCAGTTCGGTTTCGATCAGCGGCTCGACTTCCTCGACGACGACGACCTGCTCGACCAGCGCCGCCAGTTCGCGGCATTTGTCGAACGGCGCCGGGCAGGAGAAGCCGAGCTTCAGCACCGGCGCGTTCGGGAAGGATTCCTTGACGTGCATGTAGGCCGGGCCGGAAGCGATGAAGCCGACGCGCTTGTCGCTGCCGTCTTCGATGAAATTGAGCGGCGAGCTTTCGGCGGCGGCGCGCAGTTCGGCGTCGCGCTGGAACATCAGCGGAATGCGCTTGCCGGCATTGCCCGGCACCATGACGAAGCGCCCCGGTTCCTTCCTGAAGCCGGCGCCGGTATGGGGCACCCGCTCGCCGACGGTGACCAGCGATTTCACATGATTGATGCGCGTCGTCATGCGCAGGATCACCGGCACCTGGAACTGTTCCGACAGTTCGTAGGCGGCCAGCGTCATCGCATAGGCCTCCTGCGAATCGGCTGGCTCGAACACCGGTACATGGGCGAAGCGGCCCCAGTAGCGGGAATCCTGTTCGTTCTGCGACGAGGACAGGCCGACGTCGTCGGCGATGGCGATCACCAGGCCGCCGATCACGCCGGTCAGGGTCAAGGTCATCAGCGCATCGGAGGCGACGTTCATGCCGACATGCTTCATGCAGCAGAAGGCGCGCGAGCCGGCATAGGCGGCGCCGATGGCGACTTCCAGCGAAACCTTCTCGTTGACCGACCACTCGGCGTAGAGGTCCGGATAGGTCGAGATCACTTCCATCATCTCGGTCGACGGCGTGCCCGGGTAGGCCGCCGCGACCTTGACGCCGGATTCCCAGACGGCGCGGGCGACGGCTTCGTTGCCGGACATGAGGTGCCGGCTGGCTGCCGGGGCTGGCATCACTGCTGCCATGTTTGCTCCTGTGTGCAATGCAAAACCATCAATTATAGGAATCGGGGCGATGTTCGTTTTGATACAGCGCAACTGCCTGCGCAATTTAAAAATGTCTCACTTTCGCCGGGGTGAAAAGCGACTAAGGGAAAATACGGATATTGCACGATACGAATTTTGTTTTTACAATGCGAAAAGCCGGCCTAGGGAAATCTCGGGTCAACAGAGCTGCCCGCCGGTCCCCTTTAAGCGTTAAAGTTTGTTTTGCCCAACAGGCAAAAACAAAACAACACAGGAGACAAACCATGGCCGATCAGCCGAATGCCCAGCCTGCCGATAACGATCCGCAGGAAACCAAGGAATGGATGGACGCCCTCGAGGGCGTCATTACTCAGGAAGGCGCTGGTCGCGCCCACTTCCTGATCGAAAAACTGATTGGCCAGGCGCGCGAGGATGGCATCGACATCCCTTACGCGGCCAACACCGAATACATCAACACCATTCCCGCCGACCAGCAGCCGAAATATCCGGGCAACCCGGACATGGAGATCAAGATCCACTCCTACATCCGCTGGAATGCCATGGCCATGGTCGTCCGCGCCAACAAGGACACCAACGTCGGCGGCCACATCGCCTCCTTCGCCTCCGCCGCCGCCCTCTACGACGTCGGCTTTTCGCATTTCTGGAAGAGCCTCGACCACGACACCGGTGGCGATCTGATCTTCTTCCAGGGCCACTCGGTGCCCGGTGTTTACTCCCGCGCCTTCATGCTCGGCCGTCTGACCGCCGACCAGATGGACCACTTCCGCCAGGAAACCGGTGGCCAGGGCATCTCCTCCTACCCGCATCCGTGGCTGATGCCGGACTTCTGGCAATTCCCGACGGTGTCGATGGGCCTCGGCCCGATCCAGGCCATCTATCAGGCCCGCTTCATGAAGTACCTGGCCAGCCGCGGCCTGATCGACGCCGCCAAGGCCGAGCAGCGCAAGGTGTGGGCCTTCCTCGGCGACGGCGAAACGGATGAAGTCGAATCGCTCGGCGCGAACGGCATGGCCGGCCGTGAAAAGCTGGACAACCTGATTTTCGTCATCAACTGCAACCTGCAGCGCCTGGACGGTCCGGTGCGCGGCAACGGCAAGATCATTCAGGAACTGGAAGCCGAATTCCGCGGTGCCGGCTGGAATGTCATCAAGCTGATCTGGGGCACCCACTGGGATGCGCTGTTCCAGCGCGACAAGAAGGGCATCCTGAAAAAACGCATGATGGAACTGTGCGACGGCGAGTACCAGACCTTCAAGGCCAAGAACGGCGCCTACGTCCGCGAGTATTTCTTCAACACGCCGGCGCTGGCCGAACTGGTCGCCGACTGGACCGACGACGAGATCTGGAACCTGAATCGCGGCGGCCACGACATCTTCAAGATCTTCACCGCCTACAACGCCGCCGTCACCCACAAGGGCGCCCCGACGCTGATCCTGGCCAAGACCATCAAGGGCTTCGGCATGGGCCAGGCCGGCGAGGCGATGAACATCTCGCACCAGCAGAAGAAGATGGACAAGGAGCAGATCGGCCGCTTCCGCGACCGTTTCAACCTGCCGATTGCCGACGACCAACTGGAAGAGCTGCCTTACCTGACCTTCCCGGAAGATTCGGAAGAGTACAAGTACATGCGCCAGCGGCGCATGGACCTCGGCGGCTTCCTGCCCTCACGCCGGCGCAAGGCTGCAGCGCTGCAGATTCCGCCGCTCGACACCTTCGCCGCGCTGTTGAAGGCTTCCGGCGAGGGCCGCGAGTTGTCCACGACGATGGCCATCGTCCGCATCATGAACATGATGTTGAAGGACAAGAATGTCGGCAAGAACGTCGTGCCCATCGTGCCGGACGAGTCGCGCACCTTCGGCATGGAAGGCATGTTCCGCTCGGTCGGCATCTGGAACCAGGAAGGCCAGAACTACGTGCCGGAAGACCACGACCAGCTGATGTTCTACAAGGAATCGAAGACCGGTCAGGTGCTGCAGGAAGGCATCAACGAGTCGGGTGCGATGAGCGACTGGATCGCCGCCGCCACTTCCTACTCCGTGCATAACGTCCAGACCATTCCGTTCTACATCTGCTACTCGATGTTCGGCATGCAGCGTGTCCTCGATCTGTGCTGGGCGGCTGGCGACCAGCGCGCCCGCGGCTTCCTGATCGGCGGCACCGCCGGCCGCACGACGCTGAACGGCGAAGGCCTGCAGCACGAAGACGGTCATAGCCTGATCCTCTCCAACCTGATCCCGAACTGCGTCTCCTACGACCCGACCTTCCAGTACGAAGTCGCCGTCGTGACCCAGGACGGCATGCGCCGCATGTTCCAGGAGCAGGAAGACGTCTTCTATTACCTGACGGTAATGAACGAGAACTACGAGCACCCGGAAATG
>PHCU01000235.1 GCA_002842345.1 Betaproteobacteria bacterium HGW-Betaproteobacteria-12
GCTCTGGGTGAGCATGGAGGCCGCAACGCTGACCACGGTGCTGCTGGTTTCGGTGTACCGTACGCCGGCCAGCCTCGAAGCCGCCTGGAAATACTTCATCCTCTGTGGCGTCGGCATTGCCCAAGCCTTGTTCGGCACCATCCTCCTTTACATGGCTGCCGACCGGGTGATTCCAGACGGTGTTGATGCTCTGCTATGGACCAACCTGGATGCCGTCAAAAGCCAGTTGAATCCAACCATCATTTCGCTGGCCTTCGTCTTTCTGCTGCTGGGTTATGGCACCAAGGTCGGCCTGGTGCCCGTGCATAACTGGTTACCCGACGCCCATGCCGAAGGCCCGACGCCGATCTCCGCCGTGCTTTCCGGCTTGCTGCTCAATGTCGCGCTCTACGCGGTACTGCGCTGCAAGATCCTGACTGATGGGGCGCTGCACAGCCAGTTTGCCGGGGAACTGATGATCGGTTTCGGACTGCTCTCTGTCGTTGCCGCCTCCTTTTTCCTGTTCCGGCAAAAGGACGTCAAACGGATGTTTGCCTACTCCTCCATCGAGCATATGGGGTTGATGACCTTCGCCTTCGGTTTGGGCGGTCCGATTGCCAATTTTGCCGGCCTGCTGCACATGACGCTGCACTCGCTGGTCAAGTCGGCGATCTTCTTTTCCGTCGGCCACGCCACGCAGAAGGCCGGCACTCAGCTGATGGAAGACATTCGCGGCCTGCTCAAGGTCAGCCCAACCGTCGGCTGGGGCTTGATGCTGGGTTCGCTGGCCATTCTCGGCATGCCGCCCTTTGGCGTCTTTGCCAGCGAGTTTCTGATCCTGACCACCGCCATGCGCGACCTGCCCTGGGCAACGCCCTTGCTGCTACTGGCCTTGGGCATTTCTTTCGGGGCGATCTTCAGCCGGGTCCAGCCGATGGTTTTTGGGGTGACATCCGTCAAACCGCTGGCCCATCCGCCCGCTCTGGTGCCTGTCTTCGTCCACCTCGGGCTGGGGTTGATGCTCGGCTTTTACATTCCGCCATATCTCAACGGCTGGTATCAGCAAGCAGCACGCCTGATCGGAGGGCAATAATGCAGATCGCTGATTTCACGTTTGAACCCGAAAGGTTGGCGACACCGCTGCCGATCTGGAGGGCTACCTGCCCAGCCAGTGACTGGCAGGAAATCGCCCATGCCGTGGCGGCCAGCGGCGGTCGCCTGGTCAGTTTATGGGGTTGCGACCGACATGATGGAAAGGCTGGTGGCTACGTCATTTCTGCGGCTTATGCCACAGCAGAGGGCTTGCTGTGCCTGGAACTGCGGCTTGATCCGCAAGGGGAAACCTATCCGGATATTTCCGCCAGCTTCCCTTACGCCACCCGTATGCAGCGAACCATTGCCGATCTGCTGGGGATCGTTACCGAGCCGATGGAAGATCGCCGACCCTGGCTAAATCATGGCGCCTGGCCAACCGACTATTTCCCGCTCCGTCACGAAGTGACCGGCAAGGAAGCGTTCCCAACTTGCGAAATCCAGGACTACCCTTTTGTTCGCGTCGAGGGCGATGGCGTACACGAAATCGCGGTGGGGCCTGTGCACGCCGGCATCATCGAACCGGGCCACTTCCGCTTTTCGGTGGTCGGCGAGAAGGTTCTGCGCCTGGAAGAACGGCTTGGCTACAAGCATAAAGGGATCGACAAACGGTTTGAAGAAATACCGGCCAAAGATGGGTATCGCCTGGCAGGTCGGGTTTCCGGCGATTCGACGGTAGCCTTTTCCTGGGCTTACTGCATGGCACTGGAGAGTATTTGCAATACCCGAACACCGGCGCGAGCCCGCTGGTTAAGGGCCTTGCTGCTGGAACGTGAGCGGGTCGCCAACCATCTTGGCGATCTGGGTGCGCTGGCCAATGATGCCGCTTTTGCCTTCGGGCTGACCCAGTTCATGCGCCTCAAGGAGGACTGGTTGCGCCTCAATCAGCGCCTGTTTGGCCACCGTCTCCTGATGGATGTGGTCATTCCCGGTGGTGTTGCGGTCGACCTCGAAAATGCCGGAATTTCCGAGCTGGTTACTCAATGCCAAGTGATTGCCAAAGAGGTCCAAAATCTCCGCGCCATTTATGAAAACCATGCCGGACTTCAGGATCGCTTCATTGCAACGGGGCGAGTCACCAAGGAACTGGCGACGACGCTGGGCCTGAATGGCTTTGCCGGGCGAGCCAGTGGTATTGCCGCCGACCTGCGGGCTGACTTCGGCATGGCGCCCTATGGCGGCCATGATTTCAAGAAAGTGGTGCACCGGAATGGTGATGTCGCCGCCCGGGTAGCCGTGCGCTTCGACGAGATTGCCGAATCACTGCGGCTGATCCGCCTCTTTGCTACCGAACTGACGCCGGGTGAAGTTGTTGTACCACTGGAAGCTGTCGCCGAAACAAAGCTGGGTGCGGGTTGGATAGAGGGCTGGCGAGGTGAGGTATTTGTCGCGCTGGAGTCCGATGGCGAAAAGATCCGTCGCTGCCATTGCCATGACCCTTCCTGGCAGAACTGGCCTGTCCTGGAGCATGCAGTGATGGGCAATATCGTTCCCGACTTTCCCTTGATCAACAAATCCTTCAATCTCAGTTATGCGGGGCCTGATCTCTGATGTTGAAAACACTCTTTCAAATTGGCAAGCAGGGGATTCAGACGGAACCCACGCCCGACCTGGGCTCGGGTTTTCTCTTGCCGGCGCATCGCCTACGGAATGAAATCCTGGAAGTGCTCGGCCGCTCGCTGACCATCCGCGAGGTCGATGCGGGTTCCTGCAATGCCTGCGAGTTGGAAATCCACGCAACCAACAATCTCTACTACAACCTGGAAGGGATCGGCATCAAGTTCGTAGCCAGTCCGCGCCACGCCGACATGCTACTGGTGACCGGGCCTGTATCCAGAAACATGGCGATGGCGTTGAAGCGAACGTATGACGCGATGCCGGCACCAAAAATAGTTGTCGCAGTGGGTGATTGCACGATCAACGGCGGTATTTTTGGCGAGAACTACGCCTGTTGTGGTGGGGTTGGCAAGATTCTGCCGGTTGATCACTTCATCCGGGGCTGCCCGCCACCTCCCATCGATCTGCTCAAGGGCATTCTGACCGCTGTTCGTCTGCGCTATGGCCATCCAGTCGTCCAAGAAAAATAGGCGTCAGCGGACGCTCGATCATCATTACTTCACAAAAGCTTGCCTTGAACTCAGTCCAAACACATATCCTGTCAATTCCGAGTCCATTTGCTTTTGATAATGGGGTGGTCAAGGTTTTGGAACCTCCGGAGACTGATCAGCCTACCTTGGTCAATCGCCTGCTGGGTGGCCGATACGAAAAGCCCTATGTCGTCGATGATGGGTATTCACGCTCGCTCTATTTTTCATTTGCGTTCGTGCAAAGCG
>PHCU01000071.1 GCA_002842345.1 Betaproteobacteria bacterium HGW-Betaproteobacteria-12
GACCTACGTCCGCGACACCGGCGAAATTCTCAACGACCTGTCGATGCCAATCATGATCAACGGCCGCCACTGGGGCGCCGTGCGCATCGGCTTCAAGACCGATCTGGTGGTTTAGTCAGGATCGAGTTGCCTGGAATCGAGCGGTTAGCGCAAGCCACTCGATCCTAATAAACGATCTCGACATTCCCCGGCTGCAGCCAGCCGCTTAGCGCCTCGAGCAGCGCGTCTTCGAGGCGGACGCGGGCGGCTTGGCCGAGCAGGATTTCGCACTCGGCCTCGGCATTGCAGTAACGGATGCGCACCGGCGCCGTACCCGGGGCGAACGGGGCGAGCAGCGATTTCAGCTTGCGCGCGTCGGCATTGCCGTTCATTTTCAATAGCAGGTGCTTGGAGAAGCGGGCGCGGGCTTCGCCCAGCGTCATCAGCTTGTCGGCGACGACGCGGTTGCCGCCGGAGAAGTCGTCGTAGCTGACCTTGCCTTCGATGACCAGCACCTCGTCGGTGACGATCTTGTGCCGTTCGGCCTCGAACAGTTCGTTGAACACCGAGACTTCGACCATCGCCGTGCCGTCGTCGACCTGGACGAACAGCATCTTGCCACGGCGGGTCATCTGCGTCCGAATGCCGACCACGACGCCGGCCAGCGCCGTCAATTCCTTGGCCGGCTCGAGACGCGACAGCGGCCGACGGACGAAGCGTGACAACTCTTTCTTGCAGGTGTTGTACGGGTGGCCGGAGAAGAAGAAGCCGAGCGCCGTCTTTTCCTCCATCAGCTGCGTCTTCTCGTCCCAGGGCTTGACCGTGACGTACTCGGGCGCATGCGCGTCGGCCACTTCGGCAATATCAAACAAGCTGGTCTGCATCGCGTCGCGCTCGGCCTGCTCAGCGAAATCCATGGCCACGCCGACCGAGGCCAGCAGCCGGTGGCGGTCGGGCAACTGGGCGCCGGCCAGCGGTGGGGCGATGCCGTCGAAGGCGCCGGCCTTGATCAGCGCCTCGATGGTGCGGCGGTTGACCATGCGCTTGTCGCAGCGCTTGCAGAAGTCGAACAGGTCCTTGAACGGGCCGCCCTCCTCGCGCGCCTTGAGGATCACGTTGACCGCCTGCTCGCCGGTACCCTTGACCGCCCCCAGGCCGTAGCGGATGGTGTTGCGGTCGACCGGCTCGAAGCGGTAATTGGAGGCGTTCACGTCGGGGCCGAGGACCTTCACCTTGTTGGCGATGGTGTCCTCGTAGAAGATCTTCACCGTGTCGGTGTTGTCCATGTCGGAAGACATGGTCGCCGCCATGAAGGCGGCGCAGTGGTAACGCTTCAACCAGGCGGTGTGGTAGGTGACGACGGCGTAGGCGGCGGTGTGCGACTTGTTGAAGCCGTATTCCGCGAACTTGGTCATCAGGTCGAACAGCTGTTCGGCCAGCGCCGGATCGTAGCCGCGCTCCTTGGCACCGGCGGCGATGGTCTCGCGGTGCTTGGCCATTTCCTCGGGCTTCTTCTTGCCCATCGCCCGGCGCAGCATGTCGGCGCCACCGAGCGTATAGCCGCCGATGATCTGCGAGATCTGCATCACCTGTTCCTGGTACACGATGACGCCGTAGGTCGGCGACAGGCAGGCGGTCAGGTCGGGGTGGAAATAGTCGATGGCCTGCTGGCCCTTCTTGCGCAGGATGAAGTCGTCGACCATCCCGGAGCCGAGCGGGCCGGGGCGGTAGAGCGCGAGCACGGCGATGATGTCTTCGAAACGGTCGGGCGCCAGCTTCTTCAGCAGCTTCTTCATGCCCTCCGATTCGACCTGGAAGATCGCCGTGGTGTTGGCATCCTTGAGGATCTGGTAGGCCCCCGGGTCGTTGAAACCGAGCGCCATCAGGTCGAGCTTCTCGCCGGTCATGCGGCGGATGTACTCGACGGCCAGTTCGATAATCGTCAGGTTGCGCAGGCCGAGGAAGTCGAACTTGACCAGGCCGACCTTCTCGACGTCGTCCTTGTCGAATTGCGACACCGTCGACGCCTCGCTGCCGGTGGCCTGGTAGATCGGGCAGAAGTCGGTGATCTTGCCCGGCGCGATCAGCACGCCGCCGGCGTGCATGCCGACGTTGCGCGTCAAATCCTCGAGGCGGCCGGCCAGGTCGAACAGCTCGCGGATGGTTTCGCCGTCGCCGTCGCCCTGCATCATGTCCTTGAGCTGCGGCTCCTGCTCGAGCGCCTCGGCCAACGACACCGGCTTGTTCTGGACGATCGGGATCAGCTTCGAGATGCGGTCGCACAGCGAATAGGGCAGGCCGAACACGCGGCCGACGTCGCGGATCACCGCCTTCGACGACATCGTGCCGAAGGTGGCGATCTGGCTGACCGCATCCTCGCCATAGTGCTGGCGCACATATTCGATGACGCGCCAGCGGTTGTCCTGGCAGAAGTCGATATCGAAGTCGGGCATCGACACCCGCTCGGGGTTGAGGAAGCGCTCGAACAGCAGCGCGTAGGCCAGCGGGTCGAGGTCGGTAATGCGCAGGCTGTAGGCGACCAGCGAACCGGCGCCGGAACCCCGGCCGGGGCCGACCGGCACGCCGTTCTGCTTGCCCCAGTTGATGAAGTCGGCCACGATCAGGAAGTAGCCGGGGAAGCCCATCTGGACGATGGTGTTGCACTCGAAAGCCAGCCGCTCGTCGTATTCCGGCCGGCGCTGCGCGCGCACTGCGGGATCGGGGTAGAGCTCGGCGAGGCGGACATCGAGACCCTTCTTGGCCTCGTCGACGAGAAACTCATCGATGGTCATGCCCGGCGGAATCGGGAAGTCGGGCAGGAAGTTCTTGCCCAGCGTCATCTCGATGTTGCAGCGTCGGGCGATCTCCAGCGTGTTTTCCAGGGCTTCCGGCAGATCGGCGAACAGCTCGGTCATTTCCGCCTGGGTCTTGAAGTACTGTTCCTCGGTGTAGATCTTCGGCCGCCGGTGATCGCCCAGCACATAGCCTTCGGCGATGCAGACGCGCGCTTCGTGGGCGCGGAAGTCGTCACGCTGCATGAACTGAATCGGATGCGTGGCGACCAGCGGCAGGCCGAGTTCGCCGGCCAGGTCGGCGGTCTGCTGGACGATGGCCTCCTGCTGCGGCTGGCCGTAGCGCTGCACTTCCAGGTAGAAGGCGCCGGGGAAGATCGCTTCCCAGGCCCTGGCCCGCTCGCCAGCCAAGTCGAAGTTGCCGTTGATCAGGGCTTCGCCAACATCGCCGAGATGCGCGCCGGAGAGCGCGATCAGGCCGTCGCAGCCGAGTTCGGCAAACCATTCGCGACGCATTTCGGCGCGGTCGCGGCGGCCGTCGACCAGGTAAGCCCGGCTCAGCAATTCGCACAGCTGCTGGTAGCCGGCCCGGTTGCGTACCAGCAGCAGCAGCCGGTAGGCGTCGTCCGGCGACTCCGGGTTGGCGATCCACACGTCGGCGCCGGCGATCGGCTTGACCCCCTTGCCGCGCGCCCCGGTATAGAACTTGACCAGGCCGAACAGGTTGGCCAGATCGGTCAGCGCCAGCGCCGGCATGCCGTCGCCGGCAGCGCGCTTGACGGCGTCACCGACGCGGACGATGCCATCGGTGACGGAGTATTCGGAATGCAGGCGGAGGTGGACGTAGCGCGGGGAATTCATCGGTGCAATTTTACCGTGCCGGCGGATGACAGTCCGCTCCGCCTTCGGCTAGATTAGCGCTTTCGAATAAACACCAGGAGACACCCGATGAGCGACCAAGAACCCCTCGTCCTGCGCAGCGACCGCGCCGATGGCTTGAGCACCCTGACCCTGAATCGCCCCGGCCAGTTCAACTCGCTGTCGCAGGCCATGCTTTCGGCATTGCAGGCCGAACTCGACGCCATTGCCGCCAGCCCGACGGTGCGCGTCGTGGTCATCGCCGGCGCCGGCCGGGCCTTCTGCGCCGGGCACGACCTCAAGGAAATGCGCGCCAATCACCGCAAGGAATTCATGCAGGCCCTGTTCAAACAGTGTGGCGAATTGATGCTCAGCATCACCCGCATGCCGCAACCGGTGATCGCCCGCGTCCACGGCATCGCCACCGCCGCCGGCTGCCAGCTGGTCTCCATGTGCGACCTGGCGGTGGCCGCCGATGTCGCCAAGTTCGCCGTCTCCGGCATCAACGTCGGCCTCTTCTGCTCGACGCCGGCGGTCGGCCTGGCGCGCAACCTCGGGCGCAAGGCGGCGCTGGAAATGCTGCTGACCGGCGAGTTCATCGACGCCATGGAAGCGAAGAGCAAGGGCCTGGTCAATCGCGTCGTTCCGGCCGACGCGCTGGATGCCGAAATCGAGCGCCTGGCCGGCGGCATCCTGGCCAAGAGCGCCGTCGCCGTGCGCCTGGGCAAGGGCATGTTCTACCGCCAGCTGGAAATGGGCCTCGACGAAGCCTACGCCTACGCCAGCGAAGTGATGGCCTGCAACATGATGAGCGAGGATGCCGGCGAAGGCATCGACGCCTTCATGCAGAAGCGCCAGCCGGCCTACACGGGACGCTGACGAACCAGCCGGGCAGCCTGCCGAAAGAAGACGAACTCGGCTTGAACTAGCGGCATAGCGGCCTATACATAAGTGTGTACTGTATTCGCCAAGGTCTGACTCAAGAGCGAACGGGGAGGCTACCGCGCCGACCGGCTGTGTGTGGGCCGTCGGCAATCCCCAACTCCCAGGCAGGAGGTTGCCATGAGCAAGACAAAATCCGCAGTTGCTTTCGCCGCGTCACTAGCTGCAAGCGCCGCCCTGATCAGCGCCCCCATCCCGGCGGCTGTCGCCGCCGAAGCCAGCGGTTCGGACTTCGCGTTCAATGAAATGCTGCTCGATATGTCCGGACAGGACACCGGCTCGCAATGGTTCAACTATTACGTCGAAACGGTCAATCAGGAAATCGCCTACAAGGACACGGTCGAGCCCTATGGCGCCGCCGGTCCGAGCGGCGCCATCGCCGGCTTTGACGGCTACCTCTCCGGCTTCATCGCCCCGGATACCGGTTCGCAGTGGTTCAATATGTACGTAGATGGCGTCAAACGGACCCTGCAGACCTACGAGCAGACCGCCGCTGAATGATTGCCGAGCGCAGGAAGGGCGAGCGGCGACGCTCGCCGTTGCCTGCTGTTTTCCTTTCTAATCCGGCCACGCCGCGTTCACGCGCGCCAGCCGGGGCGCCGCCGGGGAAGGCGGCGTAAAGCCGAACAGTTCCATCGTTTGCTGGACGACGTCGCGGGCTTCCGGCGGGCAGGCGAGATACCAGTCGCCGAGAAAATCGGCAAAGCCCTTGGTCGCACTGGCGGTGTCGGCATTGAGATAGGCGATCGCCCGCCAGCGCCCCGGATCGCGCTCGAATAGTGGCAGCAGCGCCGTGGCCAGGCGTTCATTCATTTCCCGCTGGTAGGGATCGGCCGCCAGTGCTGCCGCGTGCTCTCGGTACCACCGGTCCACGGCCGGGCGCTGTCCCGGTCGGCGGTGCGGCTGGGCCTGGAGGAACTCGGCGTAGGAAGCGAAGACCGGTCCATAGCCGGCCCATTGGCGAGCCGGCGGCGCCTCCGCCCAGTCTGTCGCCAGGCGCTTCAGGGTGTACAGGGCCGCCGTTTCGCACAGCGCTTCCTCAAACCACTGGTTGCCGCTGGCCACCGTATCGCCCTGACGCTCCTTGTGATCGAAATGGGAGACGATGTGACACAACTCGTGGGAGAACTGATAAGCGTACTGGAACCAGTTTTCGTTGCGCGCCGTCAGTTGCACCACATATTCGCCCTCCCGCCCCCGGTCGTAGAGCACCCGGGGCGAACCGCCGCGCGGCACGACGCGAATCTGCAGTGGAACTTGCTGCGGATCGGCCGCGTAGCTGATGAACTCGCCGGCCACGGCCTCGAGGAATACCTGGATATCCGCGACCGCCACCGCGCCCCAGTTGCCGGCGGCAACCGTGACCACTGGCCGCGCCCCGACGGCGCGCGTCGCCGGGGCCGGCGAATTCTGACCGGCCGCGGCCGGCGGCAGCGAGGCCATGGCGGCGAACACGCTGCCCACGGCACACCACCGGCGCACGTGCGATTTCCTTCGAGCCATGTAAGCTCCTGCCCCTTGAGAGGTCTCCCTGTGCCAACTAACGCTAGACCATTTTCGCGGGCAGTCAAGCGCTGCCCGGTCGTCAGCCGGCCGGCTGCCAATCCACCGGCAGCAGGTGGCGGGCCGGCCGGCCGATGTAGTAGCCCTGGGCGCGGTGCACTTCGAGGCGCTCCAGTTCTCTCAGGACTTCCGCCGACTCAACGTACTCGGCGACGACGGTGATCCCCATCTCGCGCGCCAGCGAACGGATGCTGGTGACGAAGGTGTGATCCTTGTCGCTGTTCAACATGTTGGCGATGAAGTCGCCCTCGATCTTCAGGTAGTCGATCGGGAAGCGGCGCAGGTAATGGAAGGACGAGAAACCGGAGCCGAAGTCGTCGATCGCCAGCTTGAAGCCGTCGGCCTTCAGGTCGTTGAGGAAACGTTCGAGCAGGGCCAGGTTCTTCACCGTGTCGCGCTCGGTGATCTCGAACACCACGTGATCAGGCGGAATGCCGCTGGCGGCGATGATCCGGCGCAGGTCGCGGGCGAACTCGTTGAAGACCAGGGCGCGGGGCGACAGATTGATGAAAATCTCGCCTTCGTGGCCCTGGGCACTGAGCAAGCTCAGCGCTTGTTCGACGACCAGCATGTCGAGGCGGTGGATGACGCCCATCTTCTCGGCAATCTCGACGAACTCGTCGGCGCGGATGATCTCGCTGCCCAGCTCGATGCGCGACAGCACTTCGTAGGCGACGATACGCTTGGTCGCCACGTCGAGGATCGGCTGGAAGAAGGGCACGATACGGCGCGCCTCGATGGCTTCCAGCACCATCACGCTCTTCTGCGAAATATCACGGAAAACGGCAACCACGTCTTCCTCGGTCGGCACCGCGACCTGGCCTTTGCCGGCCGCCTTGGCGCGATACATCATGTTGTCGGCAAACAACAGTAGGTCCTTGGCATTGTCGGCGTGGTCCGGGTAGACGGCCATGCCGATCGAGGCCGTCCCGCGGATGCGGGCCGCGTCCGGCGTCGCCACTTCCAGGGCGACGACGGCCTGGCGCACGCGCTCGGCGACCATGGCCACGGCCCCGGCATCGGCCTCGGGCAGTACGGCGACGAATTCGTCACCGCCGTAGCGGGCGAGGATGTCGCCATCGCGCAGCGCCGCCTGCACCTGGCGGGCGAAACGCTGCAGGTAGGTGTCGCCGACCGTGTGCCCGTAGTTGTCGTTGACCAGCTTGAAGTTGTCGAGGTCGATCAGCAGCAGGCCGAAGCTGTAGCCATGGCGCTGGGCACGGCCGACCTCGTAGGCGGTCAGCTCCCAGAAAACGCGCTGGTTGAACAGATCGGTCAGCGGATCGCGGGTGGCGTAGTACTCGAGATCGCGCGTGTATTTGTAGATCGCCTTGACCGAGCCGACGACGTTGAGCAGCGTGGACAGCACGCTCTCCATGACCAAGTAGCGGGTCTCGTCTTCCAGGATGTTGGCGTGCACGCCGATACCGACGATGCCGCCGATCTTCGGCATGTCGACGAAGAAGGACTTGACCCGCACCGCCACCTCGCGCTCCGACAACTCGATCGGCTCACCCTGCGGGTTGGCGACGTGGTGATAGATGTTGCAGGCGCCGAAATCGGAAAACGACGCCAGGCTGGAGAGTTCCTGGCGGATGTGGCGTTCCATCATGGCCCGCGTCGACGCCGTGGCCGGACCGCGCCAGAAGATTTCCAGATCGAACAGTTCGTCGTCGATCTTGAAGATGGAAAACAGCATGTGCGCCGGCAGCACGCCGTTGATGTCGGTCAGCAGGCGGCCGACGTACTCGCGCCAGTCACGGACGACATCGGAGGTGATGACGAATTTCTCGAGCAGGCCGATCTCGAAGGTCAAGATGTCCTTGTCCACCGAAATCGAGCGCAGCTTGTCGAGCAGCCGGCCGAGGGCGCCGACCAGCTGGTTCAGTTCGACGAAGCCGAGATCGTGCTCGGCCAGGGTGATCTTGCGCAGGTCGCCAACTGCATTGACCTGGTCGAAATCCTCTTGCAGCGCCGCCACCGAACGCTCGATGCGCCGGCTGACCCACCAGACGGCGGCCAGGGCCAGGATCAGCGCCACCGGCAGGATGGCGAGCAGCGCCAGCATCAGGTCACGGCGCGCCTCGGCCAGCAGGCTGGCGTAGTCCTGGCGGACTTCGACCGCCCCCAGCACGGTGCCGACCGCGGCATTGCTGTGGCAACCCAGGCAACGCTCTTCGGCAAGCAGCGGGTAGATGTGACGGGCCTGATCGCTAGTATCGAAGCGGAACGGCTGGCCGCTGGCCAGCACCCGGTCGAGGTCGCCGTCGAGCGCTGGCTGCTCGATCTTGTCATAGAGCTGCTCGACCACCGGACCGCGATAGATCTGCACGGTCAGGCCGTTCTCCTTGCCGGCTGCGGCGATGGCCTTGACGAAGGCGTCGGCCTGGCTGCGCCGCCAGCCCTGACTCATGATTTCGTACATCGAGGCGAAGGCGATGCGTGTCGTCGCTTCGGAAGTGCGCGCCGCATTGCTGCGCACCACATTGTCGAAAACGCGATCGAGCGACCAGTAGGCGCCGCCGAAAAACAACGCGGCGACCATCGCCGAGGCGCCAAAGACGAAATATCTAATCCGCATTCTTATCTCCCCTATCCGCCGGATTATCACCGATTTCAGCGGCCGTGAAGCAGGTTAGAATCCCCGCCCATGCCGCTTTCCCCCTGTTCCCGCCCGCCCGCTGGCGCCCTGCCGGAGGCCAGCCGATGACGCCGCGCTGGCCGATCCTGCCGCGCGGGTTCGCGGCGCTGCTGTGCGCGGCGGCCTTCGCTGCCGCATTCTGGCGTCTGCCGCAGCCTGCCGCGCCGGCGTTCGTGCCCCCCCCGCCAGCCACGGCCAGTGCCTTGCCAGCCCTTTTTGCCGCCCAGATGCTGCCAACGGCCGGCGCCATCGCCCAGACCCCGAGCCTCATCCACTTGCCGGACGGCCGCCTTGCTGCCGCCTGGGCCGCCGGCAGCGCCGCCGAGGCGACCGACCTGGCTATTTACTTCAGCACGCTCGGCCGCGCAGGCTGGAGCGAGCCGCAACCCATCGTCACCCGGGAAACCGCTGCCGGCAGCCTGTTCGCCCATATCCGCCGGGTCGGACAGCCGGTGCTCCAGGCCGACGGGGACGGGCTGCATCTCTGGTTCATCGCCTTCGGCATCGGCGGCAACACCATCCTGAGCCATAGCCAGTCGAGCGATGGCGGTAGCCGCTGGAGCGCGCCGCGGCGCCTGGCAACCTCGCCCCTGGCCGGCTTCGGCACCACCCTGAGCGCCCCGCCCCTGCCGCTGGCCGACGGTGGCCGCGGCCTGCCGCTGCAGCGCACGCTGTTGGCCGGCCATGGCGAATGGCTGCGCCTGACGGCCGATGGCCGGATCGTGGACAAGGCCCGCTTACCTTCACCCGGCCGGCGGCTGCCGCCGGCCATCGTCGCCATCGACCAACAGCGGGCCATCGCGCTGCCGGGCTCTGGCAGCCAGATCGGCAGCGCCAGTACGGCAAATGGCGGCCGGCTCTGGCAAGCCGGCGAGGCTTCCGGGCTGCCCGGCGCTGACCTGCCGCTGACCGACCTGCCGCTGGCTGTACTTCGCCTGGCCAGCGGCCGTCTGCTGCTTGCCGGCAATCCGCCGCCGGGGCGCAAGACCCTGGCGCTATGGCTGTCGGCCGACAATGGGCAAACCTGGCAAGCCGCCCGCCAGGTCGAGTCGGCCAGCGACAGCGCCGCCAACTTCACCGCCCCCGCCCTGGCGCTCGGCGCCGACGGCCGCATTCATCTGGCCTACGCCTGGCGCGGCCAGGGCATCCGCTATGTCACCTTCAGCGAAGCCTGGCTCGCCGGAGAGCGCCAATGAACGCCCTGGCGGCCTACGGCCTGCTGGCCAACGCGCTGATCTTCGGCGCCATCGCCGCCCTGCTGCCGCTCGGCATCCTGCGCCCGCGGGCGGCGCTGGCGGCCACCGCCGTGGCGCTGCTCGCCGGTATCGCGCCGGTCATGCACGGTCTGTTCGGCACCCCCTCGGTGACCCTGCTGCTACTGGCCATCCTGCAACTGGCCGATCGCACGCCGTCGCCACTGACCCATCGGCCGGCCCTCGGCCTGCTGCTGTTTGCCGCCCTGTTCTATCCGGCGGCGCTCGGCTGTGGCAGCTTCGACCCCTACGCCCTGGGCTACCAGCCCTGGCCGTTGCTCGGCGCCCTGGTGCCGGTCGCCGCGGTCCTCTGGTGGCGGCGCCTGGATGCCTGGCTGATCATTCTCGCCATCGATCTCGCGGCCTGGGCGAGCGGCATCTTCGCCAATCTCTGGGATGTGCTGTTCGATCCGCTGCTGGTGCTGCTGGCGGCGATCATCGTCGGCCGCCGGCTGGTGATCAGGCTTATCGCGTCAAGGCGTCGCTGATCAGCCGGCGAATGTTGCCGGCCTCGAAGGGCTTGTCGCAGATGGCCGAGACGCCGGCCCGCTCGACCGCCGCCAGGCGGCCCATGTTCTGCTCGCTGGTCACCATCAGCACCGGCACTTCGGCCTGCCAGCTTTGCGTGCGGATGTACTCGGTCAGCTCGCGGCCGTCCATTTCCGGCATGTTGTAGTCGGTGATCACCAGGTCGAACATGGTGTCGGCCAGGATGACCACCGCCTGTTTGCCATCGACCGCCTCGGTGATGCGCTCGATGCCCAACTCTTCGAGCAGGCGGCGCAGGTGATGGCGCGAGGCCAGGCTGTCGTCGACGATCAGCACGCGCATGCCTTCGACTTCGGCCAGATCGAGATCGGCCGGCGGATTCAGGTAGTCGGCGGCGGCGAACAGGGCGCGCGACAGCTGCTGCTCGTTGAACGGCTTGGTGACGATGCTGCAGGCGCCGGACTGACGAATCGGCTCGAGCAACTGTGGCCGCGTTTCGCTGGAAATCAGGATGAAGGGCACAGCCTCCAGCGCCTCGTCGGCGCGCATGGCCATGACCAGTTCGGTGCCCGGCATGTCCGGCAGATAGAGGCTGCTGATCACCACCGTTCCGTCGACCAGCCGCTCCGTCAGCTCGGCCAGGGCGCCCTGCGCGCTATCCAGCACCTTGACGTGGCGGATGCCCTGATGTTCCAGCATGCGACTGACCAGCGCGGCCTGCATGTGGGACGGTTCGACGAGCAGGACGGACAGGTCAGCCAGGGAGGTGGTGAGGGCCATGCAATCGCTCCGGACGGGTGAATGACTTCACTATAGCAGCGCCCGGCCAATCGCACGCCATGCGGCCGCGCCGCGGCTTGCCCCGGGGCCCGGAACAGACCGCGCTCAGGCAAAATGGCACGATGACCACGCCCGCCATCGCCCCGCCAGCAAGCCCCGCTTATGCCGCCCCTCCGGGAGCGCCGGCATGAACTGGCGGGAACGCCTGCGCCAGCTCCTGCCGAACCATCAGCAGATCCTCGCCAATCGCTGGCTGCGCTGGCTGGCCCCCTGGCTGGAGCATCCCGCGCTATGGCACTGGTCGCGCCGCGGCGTGGCGCTCGGCGTCGCCCTCGGTGTCTTCTTCGGCCTACTCATTCCGGTCGCCCAGATCCCCGTCACCGCCGTCGCCGCTGTCGTCCTGCGCGCCAACCTGCCGGCCGCCGCGGCCAGCACGCTGGTCACCAACCCGGTGACCTTCGCCCCGCTCTACATCGCCGCCTACCATCTCGGCGCCTGGGTCACCGGCGAGAAGGTCGCCGCGGCAGCTGTCACCAACGCCGCCCCGGCCGCTGGCGACATCACGCTGTGGGCTCGCATCATCGGCCTCGGCCGGCCGCTGCTGGTCGGCTTGGCCATCCTGGCGGTGAGCACCGGCCTGGCCACCTACCTGCTGATCAATCTGTTGTGGATCTGGCGCATCCGCTCACGGCGGCGCGAGCGCCTGGCCAAGCGCCGGCGACACGGCAGCAACTGAGGCGCTGCCGCCAGGCCCGGCGTTCAGCCGGCATCGACCCAGTCGATGATCGCCTGCCATTGCGTCAGATCACGTTCGGCGCGGGCCGGCGGCAGATCGAACAGGGTCATGCCGGCGGCCGTTGCCTGCACGTAAACCTGGGTATCCCGCAGGTAGGCCAGGACCGGCAAGTCGAGGCTGGCAAAGAAGCGCTCCAGCTCGCCGGCCGCCCGCGTCCGCGCATCGACGCGCATGCCGACGACGGCGACATCGGCCTTGCCCTTGCGCACCGTCTTCTCGGCCAGCAGCGCGGTCAGGAAATGGCGGGTGGCCAGCATGTCGAACAGCGACGGCTGCACCGGCACGATGACCCGCGTCGACAGCTTGAGCACCTTGTCGAGCAGTTTGCCGCCGAGCCCGGCCGGTGTGTCGAGAACGATGTGGCTGGTGCCCTTGGGAGGCCGGGCGATCTTGTCCTGGCCAACTTCCCAGGTGTCGATGGTCGGCAGTTCGAAGGGCCGCATGGCCAGCCATTCGCGCGCCGACTGCTGGCGGTCGGTATCGCCGAGCATGACGTCGTGGCCGCGATTGGCGAAATAGCCGGCGAGGTTGGTGGCCAGCGTGCTCTTGCCGGAACCGCCCTTGGGATTGGCGATCAGGAAGGCCTTCATGCCGCGTGCTCCTGTTTGTCGAGTATGTGGCGGACCAGATTGACGTGTTCGCGCAAGGTATAGACCAGATCGGTGAAACCGAGCGGCACATGCAGCAGCGTCGCCTCGTCGTCGATCGCATCGAGGCGCTGGCGGTAGTCGGCCAGCTTGGCCGGGTCGAAATGCTGCTTGATGTCGTCTTCCAGAAAGCGCAGCTCGCCGTAGCAGCGGAACACCTTCGAGCGCACACGCCAGGTGTACAGCGCCGGAGCGATGCGCAGCAGCGGAATGAGCAGGGCGATGATCGGCACCAGCAGGACGATCAGGCGGTCGATCAGCACGGCGAGCCAGAACGGCAGGTAGCGCTGCAGGAAGGGCGGACCGGATTTGAAGTAACGCGCCGCTTCCGGCGACAGCGGCAGCAGCGGGTCCATGTAGGAGGGGAATTCGCCGGCGCTCTGGAAGAAGCCGGTCTGCCCATGAACCTCGCTGACGGCTTGCAGCAGCACCGTCTGCAGTGCCGGGTGCAGGTCCTCGCGAATGACCAGATTGGCGGTCGGCGCCAGCACCCGGACGTCTTCCGGCGGATAGTCGCGGACCAGGTCGGCGACGCCCTGCGGCAGCGTCAGCCGGGTCAGGAAGGGGAAGCGGCGCTGGTAGGCGTTGGCCTGGGCGAAGCTCATCAGCCGGACGCCGGGCGAGCGCAACAGCACCTGGACCACCGGCGCGTGTTCGGCGGCGATGATGAAGGCCGCGTCGATGCGGCCCTGCTGCAGTTCCTCGGCGGCATCCAGGCCGGACAGCGGTAACAGGATGCCGTCGCTCTCCATCTCGTTGGCTTCCAGCAGGCGCTGGGCCAGCTGGCGGATACCCGAACCCTCCTGGCCGATGGCGATGCGCTTGCCGCTCAGCTCGGTCAGCCGGGTCAGCGGCTGGGGGCTGCGGTAGAAGACCCAGACCGGTTCGTAGAAGACGCTGCCGAGCGACTGCAGATCGGTGGCCGGCGCGGCATCCGGATCTTCCGGCGGCTCGACGACACCGCCCTGGACGAAACCGACCTCGGCCTCGCCGGCTTCCAGACGCTGCAGATTTTCCAGCGAACCGGCCGAGGTGCGGACTTCCAGCGTCACCCCGTTGCGCGCCAGGATGGCCGCGTAGCGATGGGCGAAATGGTAGTAGGCGCCGCTGTCGCCCCCTGTGGTGATGACAATGCGGCTGGGCGGCGCCGGCTTGACGAACTGGTAGGCGACGACAAAGCCGAGACCGACGATCAGGACGATCCACCAGGCGGTGGCGAACAGATCGCGCAGGGACAGCAGCCCGGCCTTGATCTGCGCCATCATCACGGCAACAGGATGGTCGAGCCGGTGGTCTTGCGGGCTTCCAGGTCACGATGCGCCTGGGCGGCATCAGCCAGGGCGTAGGTCTGGTTGATCTCGATGCGCACCTTGCCGGCAGCGACAACGTCGAACAGTTCGCCGCCCAGTGCCTCAAGGTCGGCGCGCTTGGCCGTGTAATTGGCCACCGTCGGCCGGGTGATGAACAGCGAGCCCTTCTGTGACAACAGCAGCACGTCGAACGGCGGCACCGGGCCGGAGGCGTTGCCGTAGCTGACCATCATGCCGAGCGGCCGCAGGCTGTCCAGCGAACCCATGAAGGTGTCCTTGCCGACCCCATCGTAGACCACCGGCACGCCTTCGCCGCCGGTGATCTCGCGGACGCGGGCGGTGAAGTTCTCAGTCGTGTAGTTGATCACGTGGTCGCAGCCGTGGGCTTTCGCCAGCTCCGCCTTGGCCGCCGAGCCGACCGTGCCGATCACCGTCGCCCCCAGCGCCTTGGCCCACTGGCAGGCAATCAGCCCGACGCCGCCGGCGGCGGCATGGATCAGCACGGCATCGCCCGGCTGCACGCGATAGGTACGGCGCAGCAGGTAGGCGGCGGTCAGGCCCTGCAGCATCATCGCCGCCGCCGTCTTGCAATCGATGCTGTCCGGCAGTTTCAGCAGGCGATGCGCCGGGATGTTGCGCACTTCGGCGTAGGCACCAATCGGGCCGCCGGCATAGGCGACGCGGTCGCCGACCTTGACCTCGCTGACGCCCTCGCCGACCGCCTCGACCACACCGGCGCCTTCCAGACCCAGGCCGCTCGGCAGGGGCAGCGGATAGAGCCCGGTGCGATGGTAGGTATCAATGAAATTCAGGCCGACCGCCTGGTGGCGAACCGTCGCCTCGCCGGCGGCCGGGACCGGGACATCGACCGCTTCCCAGCGCAAGACCTCGGGGCCGCCGGTCAGGTGAATGCGAATGGCGTGGGGCATGGCGATCTCCTCGATTGTTATGGGCGAAAAATCTAGGTTATCACTGCCCCGGTCGGCGATCTAGCGCCCGCCGCCGATAGCTCACGCGTGGGGCTCCGCAAGCCGCCGTATCCCGCTCTCGACAAGGTCAGGAGGTCGCTCGTCAGCGGCTCCCAACAAGCATTTAATTTTCCTGAAAGCTGCCCGCGTATCATTGCCCGATGATTTCCATCCACCGCATCGTGCTGCAGCGGCTGCTCATGGCCTGGGCGGCCGTTTCCCTGCTGGTCGGCCTTCCGACCTACTACGTCGAACTCCAGCAACTGGACGGTTCGGTCGTCGCGCTGGCCGCCAGCGAATCCCGGCATTTTTCCCCGGCCGGCCTGAACGCCGATGCTCCCACGCCCGACGAACTGCGCACGCTCGCGCAACGCGCCAACGAGTTCGTCCAGCGCAGTTTCGTCGTCATCGAAGTCTATGACCGTGACAAGCGACGCCTGCTGGAAGCGGTCAATCCCGGGTTCGCGCACATCGAAGAAGAGTTGAAACGCCACAAGCACAGCTTTCCGATCGATGCGGAGAGCCATTATCAGAAGTTTGTCGTCGGCGCGGAGACGGTCGTCCAGGTGCTGGTACCACTCCGCACAGCAGCCGGCAGCGATGCCGGATTCTTCGAGGGGGTATTCATTGTCGACCACGCAACCCTGGACGAATTACGCAGCCACGTCTGGCGGACGCTGGGTGCCGTGCTCTTTGCCGTATTGGCGACGACGGTGCTGCTCTATCCGGTAATCATCGCCCTGAACCGCGATGTGCTCCGCTTCTCGCAGGAGGTGCTGAAAGGCAATCTGGAGATGGCATCGGTACTTGGCGCCGCCATCGCCAAGCGGGATTCGGATACCGGCGACCACAACTATCGGGTCGCGCTGTACGCCATCCGGCTCGGCGAAGCCATCAACCTGCCGGCCGGCGAGATGCGCCAGCTGATTCTCGGCGCCTTCCTGCACGACGTCGGCAAGATCGGCATCAGCGACAACATCCTGCTCAAGCCGGGCAAGCTGAGCGCCGAGGAATTCGCCGTGATGCGCACCCACGTCGCCCTCGGCGTCGACATCGTCGAACAGTCCGACTGGCTGCAGGGCGCCCGCGCCGTGATCGAGGGCCACCATGAAAAATTCGACGGTACCGGCTACCTGCGCGGCCTGCGTGGCACCCAGATTCCGCTCAACGCGCGCATCTTTGCCATTGTCGATGTCTTCGACGCGCTGAGCTCACGGCGTCCCTACAAGGAACCGATGGCGCTCGAGCAGGCGCTGGCCATCATCCGCAAGGATGCCGGCAGCCATTTCGATCCGCTGTTGGTCGAGCGCTTTCTCGACATTGCCCCGGCCATCCACACCTCCATCGCCGGGGCCGGCGAAGCGGCACTGCAGGCGCTATTGCGCGAACAGGCGATGCACTACTTCCTGCGCGCCTCGATCGAGGCCAAGGACCGCCCCCAGCCGGCCTAAACCGGCGTCAGCTTGGCGTATTCGAGGGCCAGCCACTTCATGCCGCTGGCGCCGAAATTGACCTGCACGCGGGCATCGGCGCCGCGCCCTTCGGTGGCGACGATGACGCCGACGCCGAACTTGGCATGCTCGACGGTCTGGCCGATGCGCAGGCCGCTGCTGTTGGTTTCCGCGTAGCCGCCGCCGAACGAGCCGTAGGCCGGCACGGCGCTCGGCTCGGCCTTCTTGTTCAGCTTGCGCAGCAGCTGCTCGGGAATTTCGTCGAGGAAGCCGGAGGGCACGCAGTAGCGCGTCTGGCCGTGCAGCATCCGGGTCTGCGCGCAGGTCACGTAAAGGCGCTGGCGGGCGCGGGTCACGGCGACGTACATCAGCCGGCGCTCCTCCTCCAGCCCCTCGCGCCCCTGGTTGACCGAGTTTTCGTGCGGGAACAGGCCCTGCTCCAGGCCGGTGATGAAGACGACGTCGAATTCCAGGCCCTTGGCGGCATGCACCGACATCAACTGGACCGCCTCCTGGCCTTCGCCGGCCTGGTGCTCGCCGGCTTCCAGCGAAGCCAGGGTGAGGAAGGAAACCAGCGCGCCGCCTTCGCCGATGGCGCCCTCGTCGTCGACGAAGGTGGCGGCGGCGTTGATCAGTTCGTCGAGGTTTTCCAGCCGGTCCTGGCCTTCCTTCTCGGTCCGGTAATGCTGCGCCAGTCCTGACTTTTCGATGATGTGTTCGACCATCTCCGGCAACGGCAGGCCCTCGGTCTCGACGCGCAATGCTTCGATCAGCCGGATGAAGGCGCCGACTGTCTGGCCGGCCTTGCCGGTCAGCGAGGCGGCGGCGTTGTAGAGGCTGGAATTCATCTGATGAGCGGTGGCCTGCAGGTTTTCCAGCGAACGGGCACCGATGCCGCGGGTCGGGAAATTGACCACGCGCAGAAAGGCGGTGTCGTCGTCCGGATTGCCGAGCAGGCGCAGGTAGGCCAGCGCGTGCTTGATTTCCTGGCGTTCGAAGAAGCGCAGGCCGCCGTAGACCTTGTACGGCACGTTCTTGGTGAACAGTTCGTTTTCCAGCACCCGCGACTGGGCGTTGGAGCGGTAGAGCAGCGCGATCTGCGTCGGCGAGATGCCGTCGCGGACCAGTTCGCGGATCTCCTCGACCACGAAGCGCGCCTCGTCGAGGTCGGAATAGGCCTCGAAAGCACGGATCGGCTCGCCGTCGCCGGCATCGGTCCACAGGTTCTTGCCAAGGCGCTCGCGGTTGTTCTTGATCAGCGCGTTGGCGGCGGCCAGGATGTTGCCGTGCGAGCGGTAGTTCTGCTCCAGGCGGATGACGTTGTCGCCAGCATAGTCGCGCTCGAAGTCGCGCATGTTGCCGACCTCGGCGCCGCGAAAGGCGTAGATGCTCTGGTCGTCGTCGCCGACCGCGAAAACCTTGGCGCCGCCGCCGGCCAGCAATTGCAGCCAGGCGTATTGCAGCTTGTTGGTGTCCTGGAATTCGTCGACCAGGATGTAGCGGAAACGCTCCTGGTAATGCTGGCACAGCGGCTCGTTGCGCTGCAGCAATTCGAAGCAGCGCAGCAGCAACTCAGCGAAATCGACGACGCCCTCGCGGTTGCACTGGTTCTCGTACTCGGCGTACAGGTCGACGCGCTTCTGCGTGTAGTTGTCGTAGACCTCGGCCTGTGCCGCCCGCACACCCTGCTCCTTGTGCGCATTGAAGAATTGGCACAGTTCGCGCGGCGGATACTTCTCGTCGTCGACATTGAGGTTCTTCAGCAGCCGCTTGACCATCGCCAACTGGTCGGCCGAATCGAGAATCTGGAAGGTCTGCGGCAGCCCGGCCTCGCGGTAGTGGGCGCGCAGCAGCCGGTTGCACAGACCGTGGAAGGTACCGATCCACATGCCGCGGGTGTTGATCGGCACCACCGCCGACAGCCGCGCCGTCATCTCCTTGGCCGCCTTGTTGGTGAAGGTCACGGCCAGGATGCCGTGCGGCCCAACCTGGTTGGTCGACATCAGCCAGGCGATGCGCGTCGTCAGCACCCGCGTCTTGCCGCTACCCGCTCCGGCGAGGATCAGCGCATGCACGGGCGGCAGGGTGACGGCCTGCAACTGCGGAGGATTCAGATTGGCAAGGAGGTCGGACATGAATTACTTCACGGAAAAGTTGTGGCCGAAGCCATAGAATCGCGCCGCAAAAACAGCAACGGGAAACTGGTCTTACCAATTTGTTGTTATTGTGCAACGCAACAAAATGGCCGAGCAGAATAATTGAGCACCATGAAAACAGGGCAAGTATACTTGCTAAAAAATATATTGCAGTGCACAAAACTTTTCACCCACAAGGTGATCGAAGCAATTGGCGGCCATCATCGCCAAGCAAAAGGAGTATCAGCATGAACAACAGCATGAACGCCCCGAAGATCCTCCCCTGGATCGCCAGGAAGGCCGGCATCAGCGATGAGCTTGCGCTCAAGCTGTGGCGCCGCGCCCTCTCCGAAGCCGAATTTCTCTGCGGCAAGGCCGAAGGTTCCAACTACTGGGGTCTCACCGTCGAACGCTTCCTCGCCATCGTCGAGGACGAAGTCGGCGGCACGCCCCAGTATGGCCTGACACCCGCCCCGCGCCTGTCCTGGATGTGGCACCACCAGACCCGCATGTCGCTGCTCTCCCTGATGGCAGCCCAGAACACCTACCGTTTCTGGAAGAACACCTGGGGCAATCTGGCCAGCCAAAAAAAAGCGGCGTGACCGGGCGTCGCTGACCGACGCCTGAGACGGGGCCTGCGGGCCCCGTCCCGGCCGGTCGGCCAATGGCAGCGCTCCATCTCGGTCACCGCCAACCGGCGCCATACTCGCCGCATCGTCGACGATGGAAAATCTCGCGCCAGCCGCCCGGCCGCCGCCGGCGGTGTGTGCGAGCCGGTTATAATCCCGGGCTTATCTCATGATTTTTCAGCGAAAGCCCATGCAGGACAAATACGCCCCGGCCGACCTCGAGCGCGCCGCCCAGCAACACTGGGACCAGACCGGCGCCGCCCGCGCCATCGAAGACACCACCAAGCCGAAGTACTACTGCCTGTCGATGTTCCCGTACCCCTCCGGGAAACTGCACATGGGCCACGTGCGCAACTACACAATCGGCGACGTGCTGTCGCGCTTCCACAAGATGCAGGGCTACAACGTGCTGCAGCCGATGGGCTGGGACGCCTTCGGCATGCCGGCCGAAAACGCCGCGCTGCAAAACAACGTGCCGCCGGCCGGGTGGACCTACTCGAACATCGAGTACATGAAGCAGCAACTGAAGTCGCTCGGCTTTGCCATCGACTGGCAGCGCGAATTCGCCACCTGCACGCCCGAGTACTACCGTTGGGAACAGTGGCTGTTCACCCGCCTGTACGAAAAAGGCCTGGTTTACAAGAAGCTCGGCGCCGTCAACTGGGACCCGGTCGACCACACCGTATTGGCCAACGAGCAGGTCATCGACGGCCGCGGCTGGCGTTCCGGCGCGCTGATCGAGAAGCGCGAGATCCCCATGTACTACATGAAGATCACCGCCTACGCC
>PHCU01000072.1 GCA_002842345.1 Betaproteobacteria bacterium HGW-Betaproteobacteria-12
CAAGTCGCTGGCCGACCTCAAGGGCAAGCGCGTCTCGGTCGGCGCCCCGAAGAGCGGCACCGAACTGAACAGCCGCGACATCCTGAAGGCGGTCGGCCTCGGCTACCCGGACATGGCCAAGGTCGAGTACCTCGGCTACTCGGAGTCGGTCGAACTGATGAAGAACCGCCAGCTCGATGCGACGCTGCTCTCCTCGGGCCTCGGCGTCGCCGCCGTGCGCGACCTGGCCACCGCCTTGAAGATCGTCGTCATCCCGATCCCGGCCGAGGTCGTCGCCAAGATCGGCGATGCCGCCTATCAGTCCGGCACCATCCCGGCCAACACCTACAACGGCCAGACCACCGACGTGCAGACGGTGCTCGTGCCCAACTACCTGATCACCCATGAAGGCGTGCCGACCGAGACGGTCTACAAGATGACCAAGTCGATGGCCGAGAACCTCGATGCCATGGCCACCGCCCACGCCGCCGCCAAGGCGATCAAGAAGGAGAAGATGGCCGTCGGCTCGCCGGTGCCGCTGCATCCGGGCGCCGAAAAGTACTATCGCGAAGCCGGCCTGCTGAAGTAAGCAATCATGACCACCCCTGACGTCTCCGCGACCCACATCGATCAGGAGACGTTCTCCGAGCACGGCGCCCAGCGCCGTCTCGGGGGCGTCGCACTGCTGATCCTGACCGGCATCGCCCTCAGCTTTTCAATTTACCAGCTGACCATGGCGGCCTTCCACCCGCTGTCCAGCCTGGTCATGCGGGCGCTGCATGTCGGTTTCCTGCTGACTCTGACCTTCCTCGTCTTTCCCATCGCCCGCGGCGGCCGGCTCGACCGCGTCGCCCCGAGCGACTGGCTGCTGGCCGCCGCCGCCTTCCTGCTGGCCAGCTACCAGTGGCTGTTCGAGATCGAACTGATCCAGCGCAGCGGCGACCCGAGCACCATCGACCTGTGGGTCGGCACGGCGCTGATCCTGCTCGTCTTCGAAGCCGCCCGGCGCATCCTCGGCCTGGCGCTGCCGACCATCTGCGCGCTGTTCCTGCTCTACGGCCTGTTCGGCCAGCACCTGCCGGGCGACCTCGCCCACCGCGGCTACGATTACGCGCAGATCGTCGATCAGCTCGGCTTCGGCACCGAAGGCATCTTCGGCATCCCGACCCTGGTCTCGGCCAGCTACATCTTCCTCTTCGTGCTGTTCGGCGCCTTCCTCGAACACGCCGGCATGATCAACCTGTTCAATTCGGTGGCGCTCGGCTTCGTCGGCCATACCAAAGGCGGCGCCGCCAAGGTGGCGGTCGTCTCATCCGGCCTGATGGGTTCGATTTCCGGTTCCGGCGTCGCCAACGTGCTGACCACCGGCCAATTCACCATCCCGCTGATGAAGCGCTTCGGCTATTCCGGCGTCTTCGCTGGCGCCGTCGAGGCGACCGCCTCGATGGGCGGCCAGATCATGCCGCCGGTCATGGGCGCCGTCGCCTTCATCATGGCCGAGAACCTCAACGTGCCCTACGTCGAGATCGTCAAGGCCGCCCTGGTCCCGGCCATCCTGTACTACCTGACGGTGTTCTGGATGGTGCATCTGGAAGCCGGGCGCAAGAACCTCGAAGGCATGCCCAAGGCCGACTGCCCGAATCCGTGGCAGGCGATGCGCGCGCAGTGGTACCTGGTGCTGCCGCTGGCCGGCCTGGTCGGCATGCTGTTCAACGGCTTCACGCCGATGTATTCAGGCATGGTCGGGCTGGCCCTGTGCGCCATCCTGATTCTCGGCACCGCCATCGCTGCCCGCCTGTCGCGCACCGCCTTCCGCTTCGTCTTCTGGCTCGCCGTCGGCCTCGGCGCCTCGCTGCTGGTCAAGTGGGGCGTCTATCCGGTGCTGCTCGTCATCGGCGTGCTGGTGCTCGGCTGCCTCGCCGTCCAGGGCGGCCGGCAAACCCTGCTGATCATGCGCGACAGCCTAGTCGACGGTGCCCGCCAGGCGCTGCCGGTCGGCGTCGCCTGCGCCATCGTCGGCGTCATCATCGGCATCCTGACGCTGACCGGCGCCGCCACCAATTTCGCCGGCTTCATCCTGAAGATCGGCGAGGACAGCCTGTTCGTCTCGCTGCTGCTGACCATGCTGATCTGCCTGGTGCTCGGCATGGGCATCCCGACCATCCCCAACTACATCATCACCAGCTCGATCGCCGCCCCGGCCCTGCTCGATCTCGGCGTGCCGCTGATCGTCAGCCACATGTTCGTCTTCTACTTCGGCATCATGGCCGACCTGACGCCGCCAGTGGCGCTGGCCGCCTTCGCCGCCAGTTCGGTGGCCAAGGAACCGGCCATGAAGATCGGCGTCAAGGCGGTGCAGATCGCCATCGCCGGCTTCGTCGTGCCGTTCATGGCGGTGTACGACAACGCGCTGATGCTGCAGGGCGACCCGTCGGTGCTGGCGGTCACCTACATCGTCGGCAAGGCGCTGCTGGCCATCGCCCTGTGGGGCGCCGCCGCCATCGGCTATCTGCGCGCGCCGTTGCGCGCCTGGGAACGCACCTGGGCCGCCCTCGCCGCCTTCCTGCTGGTCGCCGCGCTACCGCTCACCGACGAACTCGGCTTCGCCGCCTGTGTCGGCTTCATCGCCTGGCACCTGCTGCGAACGCGCACGCCGAAGCTGGCATGAGCGCCCTCTGCCTCGCCGCCGGGCTGCTGCTGGCGCCGCTAGGCGAGGCGGTGACGCTACGCTGGACGCATTCCGTCCAGCACAGCCTGTGGGAAGAGGACTACCGGGTGCAGGACGGCGCCCTGCGCCTGACTTCGGCCCGCGTCCGGGGCACCGGCGCCGGCATGGAACCGCCGCCCGACGCCGTGCTGCGCGACGGCGCCTGGCATTACACGCCGGCGCTGCCGCCGCTGCCGGAAGTGCAACTGCGCCATTCGCCGCATGTCCAGCCCTATGTTCTCTGCGTCGCCGGCCAGTGCCGGCCGCTGCCGGCCTGGCTACCCGGCCTGCCCGCCGACGCCGTGGTGACGCTGCGGCCCTGCGCGACGCCCGGCAAAACTGGGTAGCATGCGGCCATGACTGTCCCCCTGTCGCTGCCGGCCCGCCCGCCCCGCCCGCTCCCGCCCTGGCTGCTGCCCATCGTCGCCGCCGGCCTCTGTCTGCTGCTCGGCCTGCTCGCCTACCAGCTGCTGTTCACCCACTACCTCGACCACCAGCGCCGGCAGGCCGCCCAGCATCTGGACGCCTTCGCGCTGTCGCTGGAAGCGACGCTCAACCGCCACGAATCGCTGCCCGGCCTGCTCGCCCTCGAACCCTCGCTGCTCGCCCTGCTGCGCGAACCGGCCGATCCGGCGCGCATCGCCACCGCCAATGCCTATCTGGAAGCGACGCAGCAGGGCGCCGCCGTTGCCGCCACCTACCTGATCGACGCCGACGGCCTGACCCTGGCCGCCAGCAACTGGCGCCAGCCGCGCAGCTTCATCGGCCACAACTACGCCTTCCGCCCCTATTTCCGCGATGCCGTCGCCAACGGCCTCGGCCGCTTCTACGGCGTCGGCGTCACCACCGGCGAACCCGGTTATTTCATCGCCGCCCCGGTGCGCGAGGCCGGCGTCATCCGCGGTGTCGTCGCCATCAAGGTCGGCCTGGAAACGCTGGAACAAGCGATGGCCGGCACCGGCGAGACGATGCTGCTGGCCGACGCCGACGGCATCGTCTTCCTGTCGTCCGACCGCCGCCTGCGTTACCGCAGCCTGAGCGCCCTGAACGGCGAAACCCTGGCCCGGCTGAACGAAACCCGCCAGTACGGCACCCAGAACATCCTGCCGCTGGCCGATGCGGCGCTGCCGGTGAACGGCCCGGCGCCGGTGCGCCTGGCCCTGCCCGACGAACTGCGTCGCGAATACCTGACGGTGGCGCGGCCGGTCGGCAATCTCGGCTGGCAGGTGGTACAGCTCGGCCGGCCCGACGAGGCGCGTGGCGCCGCCTTCACCGCCGCCAGCGCGCTGGTCTTCGCCGCCGCCTTCGCCCTCGGCCTGGCCGCCCACTTCCAGCACCGCGCCCGCCGGCGCGAGGAACTGCAACGCATCAACGACGCGCTGGAAAGCCGCATTGCCGAGCGCACCGCCGACCTGACCGGCAAGATCGCCGCCCTCGAACGCACCGAGGCGATCCTCCACGAAACCCGCGACAACGCCGTGCAGGCCGGCAAGCTGGCGGTGCTCGGGCAACTGTCGGCCGGCATCAGCCACGAACTGAACCAGCCGCTGGCGGCGCTGCAAACTTTCGCCGACAACGCCGCCGCCCTGCTCGCCCGTGGCCGCCATGAAGAAGTCGGCGACAACCTGCAGATGATCAGCGAACTGGTCGGCCGCACCGGGCGCATCGTCCGCCAGCTGAAGAGTTTCGCCCGGCGCGAGGCGGATACGCCGCAGGCGGTCGCCGTCGCCAGCACCATCGAGCACGCGCTGCTGATCGTCGAACCGCGGCGGCGCGAAACCGCCGCGCAGATCGCCGTCTCCCCGTTCGCCCCCGGCCTGACCGTGATCGCCGAGGCCGGCCGGCTGGAGCAGGTGCTGGTCAACCTGCTGCTCAACGCCCTCGACGCCATGCACGACCGCCCCGAGCCGCACGTCGAGGTGACGGTGCGCGACGAGACCGGCCAGGTCGTCATCGAAGTCCGCGACCATGGCCCCGGCATTGCCGACGAGGTGCGCGGCCACCTGTTCGAGCCGTTCTACACCACCAAGCCGGCCGGCGCCGGCCTCGGCCTCGGCCTGGCCATTTCCCTGACCATTGTCGAAAGCTACGGCGGCACGCTGGCCGCGCGCAATGCGCCGGACGGCGGCGCCATCTTCGTCCTGAGCCTGCCGGCTGGCTGAATAGCATCGGTGTCTGGCGCCATCCGCCACATCCTTGTTCTGCCCGGCGCGGCGAGAGCGGAAACTGGAATATCTCCAACCCCTTTAGCCGACCCGTTGCCCGTTTAATCCTATTGTCATGACCATCGGACAAACTGGGTTTCCAGTTACTTCAGGAGAATGGCGATGGGTGAACGGTGCGGACATTGCAAGACTGAGCAGATCGCGGTGCAGCGCGGACCACGCAGCTTGGCGCTGAGACGTTTTTTCCAATTGCAGCGGCAGGGCTACCTGCCGAGCATGTGCGAATCGGCGACCGGCGAATTCACGGTCTGTTACGACGCTGCCAATGGCTGCTTGGTACAGCAGCCCGGCGAGGCTGCGGGGCTCGATCCTGCCTGACCGGCGGCGCCTGGCGCCTTCGCATCGGAAGGCGCCAACACCACCCAAACCACCCGGTCAAGCGCGTTCATCAACGAACCTGCAATAAAAATTTGACGTAGATCAAGTTAATTGCAAAAATCACCTCCAGAGTGTTTTGGCATAGCCGAACACCCTAAGGGGGGATGAGTCCGGCACGTATCCGGACTCGCTCAAGTTCCGAAAAAGGCACACCTGTCCGAAAGGCGGGTTCGCAAAGTCACCGGTCTACCGGGAGCGCCATTGGCCGCTCCCCACGACAGCGGGATTGCCGGGGTTACCGATGCGCGTATTTCGCCATGCCGTCCGTTCGCTGCTGCTGTTGGCAGCAATCGCCTTCTCCCATGCCAGTTTCGCCGACATCCCCGGGTTCCCGGACGATGCACCGCGTTGGGCTTGCTGGTATTCGCCGGAACAGTTGAGCGTGCAGTGCCTGCTCACCCGGACGCCAACCCAGGGGCAGGAACTCCGGGCGGCGGAAGTGGCCAGCCGCATCGACACTCGCCTCCCCAAGCTCGTCCGCATGATCTGGGGCAGTCCGGATGAACTCGCCGGCGCCTACATCAACATCCCGCTGATGAGCGTTCCCTTCGAAATGGACTTCGTCGCCCTGCTCGCCAAATCGGTGATGTGCGGTAGCCGCAAGGACTGCTCGATCCACTTCGATCGCAATGCCGACGGCCTGGCCGCCGTGCGTGCCACCGCCGTGGCCGCCGGGGCCAGCGAGGCGGAAGTAATGGCGGAAGTCGGCGCCCAGGGCATGCGCCTCGCCCGGATCGAAGCCGAAACCATCGCCCCGGCACGCACGAAGCGCCCGCGGATCTGACGCCATCTCGTTCCTCACTCGGCCAACCGGCGGCAAACCATCGGCAGCCGGCGCCGGCCCCTTAAAGCAGCCCGTACTTCTTCAGCTTGTCGTGCAGCGTCGTCCGGGCAATCTTCAGGACATCCGCCGTGCGCTGGATATTGCCGCTTTGGCGGGTGAATTCGTCGGCGATCAGTTGCCGCTCGTAGTTGTCCACCGCTTCCGTCAGCGAAGGCATGACGCCCTGGCCGACGGTTGCCGTGGCACCACCGATGCCCAGCGCATGGCAATCGGCAGCATTCTTCAATTCCCGGATATTGCCCGGCCATTCCTGGGCCATCAGCCGGTGCATGGTTTCCGGCGTGACCAGCGGCGGCGGCCGGTTGAAGCGCTTGGCCGCCTGCAGCAGGAAGGCGTCGTACAGCGCCGGGATGTCCTCGCGGCGCTCGCGTAGCGGCGGCAGTTCGATGCGCACCACATTGAGCCGGTAATAAAGGTCGGCGCGGAACTTGCCCTGCTCCGACCAGGCCTTGAGGTCTTCCTTGCTGGCGGCGATCACCCGGCAATTGACCGGAATCTGCTGGTTCGAGCCGAGACGCTCGATGACCCGTTCCTGCAGCACGCGCAGCAGCTTGATCTGCATGTTCATCGGCATGCTTTCGACTTCATCGAGGAAGAGCGTGCCGCCGCTGGCATATTCGATCTTGCCGATGCGCCGCTTCTGGGCGCCGGTGAAGGCCCCCGACTCGTGGCCGAAGAGTTCGCTGTCGAGCAGGTTGTCGGCCATGCCGCCGCAGTTCAGCGCCACGTAGTTTTCCCGGCCGGCCTGGGAAAGGTCGTGCAGGCAGCGCGCCACCATCTCCTTGCCAGTGCCGGTTTCGCCGAAAATCAGCACGTCGACCGAGGCATCAGCGACATCGAGAATCAGCCGGCGCACCTTCTGCATCAGTGGCGAGCGGCCGATCAGCCTGGCCTCCAGGTCGTCGCGCTGATCCAGCCGGCGGCGCAGCGATTCGACTTCCAGCACCAGCGCCCGTTTTTCCAGCGCCCGGCGCACCACCTCGACCAGATCGTCGGTGGAAAACGGCTTCTGCATGAAATCGTAGGCGCCGTTGCGCATCGCCTCCACCGCCAGCGTCACGTCGCCGTGGCCGGTGATGATGATCACCGGCAGGTCGGCATCGCGCTCGCGGACGCGACGCAGCAACTCCATGCCACTGCGGCCGGGCAGCCGCATGTCGGTGACGACGATGCCGGGAAAATCCGCCGTCAGATGCTTTTCCGCCTCCTCGGCCGAAGCCGTGGCGATGACCGGGATGCCGGCCAGCTGCATGGCCTGCTCGCAGCCCAGGCGGACATTCGGATCGTCTTCGACGAGCAGGACTTGCAGTGGCGTCTTCATGGCGACTCCTGGTGGTTAGGCGGCAGGGGCGGCAGCAGCACGACGAAGCGGGCGCCGCCGCCGGGCGCCGGGCCGGCCATCAGGTCGCCGCCGAAATCGCGCAGGATGTCGCGCGAAATGGTCAGCCCCAGGCCCAGGCCTTCGCCCGGCTGCTTGGTGGTGAAAAAGGGTTCGAACAAATGCGCCAGCGCCTCCTCGGAGAAGCCGTAGCCGCTATCGGTGACAGCCAGCGCCACCTGGCCGGAGCTGGCCCGTTCGGTGGTGATGCTCAGGCGGCGTAACGGTTCGTCGTGCATCGCATCGATGGCGTTGCCGATCAGGTTGACCAGCACCTGCTGCAGGCGGTTGCGGTCGCACCAGGCCAGGCTGCCGCCGGGGCCGATCTTGCGTTCGACGATGACCGCTTCCTTTTTCAGCCGCGCATCGAAGAGGAACAACGCGGCATCCACCGCCTGCGCCACATCGACCGCCGTGGACACGGCCGGCGACTTGCGGGCGAAGGTCTTCAGCGGGCCGATGATGTTGCCCATCTGTTCGGTCAGCTGCTCGACGATGGCCAGGTTCTTGCCGCTGGTGTCGAGGTCGCCGCGGCGCATGAACTCGGCGGCGTTGGCTGCCAGCGTGCGGATGGCGCCGAGTGGTTGGCTCAGCTCGTGGGTGATGCCGGTGGCCATCTGGCCGAGCACCGCCAGCTTGGCCGCCTGCACCAGCTCGTCCTGGGCGGCGCGCAGCGTCTGCTCGGCGCGCTGGCGCTCCTGCACCTCGCGTTGCAGGCCGGTCACCGCCGCCGAGAGATCGACCGTGCGCTCCCTGACCTTGCACTCCAGTTCCTGGTTGGCCCGTTCGAGCATCGCCCGCGCTTCCTCGCGGCCGCGCGCCAGGCGCCGGCGCTGCCGGGTGTACAGCACGCCGAGCAGCAGGCAGCCGAGGGCGGCGACGCTGAGCGCCGCATGCGTCGCCGCCTGGACGCCGACCGGGCGCAGATCGGCGAAGACGACGATGCGCCAGGCGGTGCCCGGCAGGTTGCGGGCCAGCGCCAGATAGGGGCGTGCGCCGCGGGTCGGCGCCACGTCGTCGCGCAGGTGCTTGGGCAGGCGCACCACCCGCCCGGCGTCGGCACCGTCGAGATCGAGATTGAGGCTGATCGCCCCGAGCGGCTGGCCGGCGAACTGCTGGCGGCCGAGCTTGGCCAGCGCCTCCTGCGGCTGCGGACGCAGCGTCGCGTAGCGCCATTCCGGCGGCGAGGCGAGCAGCACCACGTCGTTGCGATCGACGATCAGGGCCGGCGCCTCCTGCGCCAGCCAGCGCCGCTCGACTTCGCGGATGCCGGACTTGACCACGGCGACGCCGACGATCTTCCACTCCTGCGCCTCGTCGCGGATCGGCAGGGCGAAGTAGTAGCCGGGCTCCTGGCGCACATGATCGACCGCATAGTGGCGCGCCGGGCTGCCGCGCACCGCATCGAGGAAGAACGGCATGTAGGACAGATCGGCACCGAGCAGGTTGTCGGAGAAGATCCAGTCGCTGGAGGCGACCACCCGTCCGGCGGTGTCGAGCACGAAAATGGCCGGCCCGCCGAGATGGTCGTTGAGCTTCTGCAGGAAGCGGTTGGCCGCTGCCTGGCGCAGGTCCTGGGCATCGTCCGGCGTCCGCAGCAGGCCGAGGACATCGGCGTTGAGCTCGACGGCGCTGGGTATCGAGGCATGGCGGGTCACCTCGCTGTCGATGACGGCGCCGAGAATGTCGAGCTGGTGGCTGGCGGCCAGGCGCATACCCTCGGTACCGTAGCGCTCCGAGATGCGGTAGGAGGCCAGGCCGACCAGCAGGAAAACGACGAGCAGCCCGGCCAGGCCGAGCAGGCGATGCGGCCGGGGCAGCGAAGTGGGGAGGACGGCAGTGGATTCCGGCATGGCGGGCGGGCTGGGCGACGCGCCATTGTACGGCGGAACGCCCGCCGCCCGGGGCGACTGCCCCGGGGGCCGGCTGCCGGCCCCCGCCTCGCCCGGCATTGCCGCTCAGCCCGGCCGGCGCGGCGCGGTCAGCACCTCGGGGGCAAGCACCGCGGCCAGTTGCGCCTTGTCCATCAAGCCCATCTCCTCGACCAGCTCGGCGACGCCGCGACCGCTGCGCAGCGCCTCCTGGGCAACCCGCGTCGCATTCTCGTAACCGATATGCGGGTTCAGCGCCGTCGCCAGACCGGCCGAGGTACGCACGCGCTCGGCCAGCAGTTCGCGGTTGGCGGTGATGCCGCGGACGCAGTGGGCGGTCAGCGTCCGGCAACCGGCGGTCAGGTGCTCGATGCTTTTGAACAGGCTGTGGGCGATGATCGGCTCGAAGGCGTTCAACTGCAGCTGGCCGCCTTCGGCCGCCATGGTGATGGTGACGTCGTTGCCGATGACCTCGAAGGCGATCTGGTTGACCACTTCCGGGATCACCGGATTGACCTTGCCCGGCATGATCGACGAACCGGCGGCGCGCGGCGGCAGGTTGATTTCGTTCAAGCCGGCCTGCGGCCCGGAGGACAGCAGGCGCAGGTCGTTGCAGGTCTTCGACAGCTTGCAGGCGACGCGCTTCAGCACCCCGGAGAGCTGGACGAAGGCGCCGCAATCCTGGGTCGCCTCGATCAGGTTCGGGGCCGCCTCCAGGCGCAGGTCGGCGAGGCGCGACAGGTGGTCGATGGCCAGCTTGGAATAGCGCATGTCGGTATTGATGCCGGTGCCGATCGCCGTGGCGCCGAGGTTGATCTCGCGGATCAGGGCGATCGCCTCGCCGAGGCGCAGCTCGTCCTCGTGCAGCATCACGGCGTAGGTCGAGAACTCCTGGCCGAGGGTCATCGGCACGGCGTCCTGCAACTGGGTGCGGCCGATTTTCAGCACATCGTTAAATTCCTCGGCCTTGGCGGCGAAGGCTTCGCGCAGCCCGGCCATCGCCGACAGCAGGCCGCGGATGGCGAAGCAGGCGGCGACGCGCAGCGCCGTCGGATAGACGTCGTTGGTGCTCTGCGACATGTTGACGTGGTTCAGCGGGTGCAGATGGCCGTAGTCGCCGCGCTTGTGGCCGAGGATTTCCAGCGCCCGGTTGGCGATCACCTCGTTGGCGTTCATGTTGGTCGAGGTGCCGGCGCCGCCCTGGATGACGTCGACGACGAACTCGCCGTGCAGCTTGCCGCCGGCGATTTCCTGGCAGGCGGCGACGATGGCGTCGGCCCGGGTGCGGTCGAGCTGGCCGAGTTCGGCATTGGCCAGCGCCGCTGCTTGCTTGGTCAGGGCCAGGGCGCGGACCAGCTCGCCGTAGCTGCCGATGGTCTTGCCGGTGATCGGATAATTCTCGATGGCGCGCAGGGTATGCACACCCCAGTAGGCCGTGTTCGGCACCTCGGCATCGCCGAGCAGGTCGTGTTCAAGTCTGGTAGTCATGCTGTCTCCATTTATGGTTGTGGGTACTGCGGTGAAATATTGCGGCCGCTCAAGTGCCGGCCACGAAACTGCGGATGCCCGAGCCGACGAACTGCACGCCGATGCAGACGAGCAGGAAACCGTTCAGGCGGGCGACGACGTTGATGCCCTCGCTGCCCAGGCGGCGCGACACCCAGCGCGCCGAGCGCAACACCAGCCAGATCAGCAGGCAGGTGACGGCGATGCTGGCCAGCGTCGCCGAATAGGCGACCAGTCGCCGGATGCCGCCGGTGAGTTCGGCGATTTCCGAGGACATGCCAATCACCGTCGCCAGCGCGCCCGGCCCGGCGATGCCCGGCATCGCCAGCGGAAAGAAGGCGAAGCTGGCACCGCCGCCGGCCAGCGCCGCATCGCCGCTGCCGAACAGCATGCGATAGCCGATCAGCGCCACGGTCAGCCCGCCGGCGATGCGCAGGGCGCCGAAGGAAATGCCGAAGGCTTCGAGGATGAAGACACCGGCAAACAGCCCGCCGGCCAGCAGCAGGAAGCCGTAGAAGCAGGCCCGGCGTGCCTCCAGCGAGGCCGCCGGAGCGGAGCGGTCGGCCGCCAGCGTGAGGAACAGCGGAATCTTCGACAACGGGTTGGTGATCGTCGCCAGACTGACCAGGCCGCCGAGGAAGAAGCTGAGCAGCAGCCGGTTCAGGCTATCGTCCATGGGTCGCGGCCAGGCTCAGTGGTGCAGGATCTTGGCGAGGAACTGCTGCGCCCGTTCCGAACGCGGATTGGCGAAGAAGGCTTCCTTGCTGTCGTCCTCGACGATGCGGCCCTGGTCCATGAAGATGACCCGGTTGGCAACGCGCTTGGCAAAGCCCATTTCGTGGGTGACGCACATCATGGTCATGCCCTCCTGGGCCAGCTCGGTCATCACGTCGAGCACTTCGTTGACCATTTCCGGGTCGAGGGCCGAGGTCGGCTCGTCGAACAGCATGCAGATCGGGTCCATGGCCAAGGCGCGGGCGATCGCCACGCGCTGCTGCTGGCCGCCGGACAGCTGGCCGGGGAACTTGGCGGCCTGCGCCTTCAAGCCGACACGGTCGAGCAGCTTCATGCCCTTGTCCATCGCCTCCTCCGGCTTGCGGCCGAGCACCTTGACCTGGGCGATGGCCAGGTTCTGGGTGATGCTCATGTGCGGGAACAGCTCGAAGTTCTGGAAGACCATGCCGACATGGGCGCGCAGCTTGGACAGGTTGGTCTTCGGATCGCCGACGGAGATGCCGTTGACGGTGATCTCGCCGGACTGGAAAGGCTCCAGGCCATTGACGCACTTGATCAGCGTCGACTTGCCGGAACCGGACGGTCCGCAGACGACGATCACTTCACCTTTGCTGACGGAGGTGGTGCAATCGGTAAGCACCTTGAAGTCGCCGTAATGTTTGCTGACGTTTGCAATCTTGATCATGGGAATTCTCCTGACAGTCGGCGATCAGGCCGGGTGGTATTTTTTCTGGAGGCGCTTCACCAGTTGCGAAGCGGCGAAGCAGATGACGAAATAGACGGCGCCGGCAAACAGCAGCATCTCGACCAGGCGGCCGTCGCGGTCGCCGACCTTGTAGGCGGCGCCGAAGAAGTCGGCCAGCGCCGAGACGTAGACCAGCGAGGTGTCCTGAAAGAGGATGATCCCCTGGGTCAGGAGCAGCGGCACCATGTTGCGGAAGGCCTGCGGCAGCACGACGAGACGCATGGCCTGGCCATAGGTCATGCCCAGCGCGTGGGCGGCGGCCATCTGCCCCTTCGGTACGCTCTGGATGCCGGCGCGGATGATTTCCGAGTAGTAGGCCGCCTCGAACAGGGCAAAACCGGCCATGGCCGAAGACAAGCGCATGTCCGTCCCCTTCGGGATGTTGAACAGCTGCCCGACAAACTCCGGCACGATCAGGAAGAACCAGAGCAGCACCATGACCAGCGGCACGGCCCGGAACAGGTTGACATAGCCGGCGGCAAACCAGGACAGCGGCTTGATCGACGACAGCCGCATCATGGCCAGCAGGGTGCCCCAGACGATGCCGACGAGCACGGCCTGCGCGGTGATGACCAGGGAGATCTTCATGCCGTCCCAAAGGAAGGGCAAGGCGCCGGGAATGGAAGACCAGTCGAATTCGTACATGTTATTTGCCTCCGATATAGCCGGGCACGGCGATGCGCTTTTCAAACTTGTGCATCAGGGTCATCACGGTGACGTTGATGAGGATGTAGGACAGGGTCACGGCGATGAAGGACTCGTAGGGCTGCGCCGTGTAATCGACCAGCTGGCGGCCCTGGGCGGCCAGTTCGAGGAGGCCGATGGTGGAGCAGACGGCGGAGTTCTTGAAGATGTTGAGGAATTCCGAGGTCAGCGGCGGCACGACTAGGCGGAAGGCCATCGGCAGCATGACGAAACGGTAGGTCTGCGGCAGCGTGAAGCCGAGCGCCAGGCCGGCGTTCTTCTGGCCCCGGGGCAGCGAATTGATGCCGGAGCGCACCTGCTCAGCGACCCGGGCGCTGGTAAACAGCGCGAGACAGATCATCGAGGCGAGGAACTGCTGCATGATCGGGTTCGACTGCTTGTAGAGGTCGCCGATGCTGACCGGCAGCAACTCGGGCAGCACGAAATACCAGATGAACAGCTGCACCAGCAGCGGAATGTTGCGGAACAGCTCGACATACGCGGTAGCAATGCCGGCCAGAAGCTTGTTCGGCACCGTGCGCAGCACTCCGACCAGAGCGCCGAGCAGCAGCGCGATGACCCAGGCGCTCAGCGACAGGCCGATGGTCATCTTGAAGCCGGCCAGCATCCAGCCGAAATAGGTGTCGTCACCGGTGGCGGACGGCTGGAAGAAAATCCCCCAATCCCATTGGTAACCCATCTTGAATCCCTCCTATGGTTGATCTATCCGTGGCGGCTGCGAACAGCCACCCTGGTCTTGCCGCGCGCTCAGTACTCCCAGAAGATGCGCTGCAGTTCCTTGCTGTCCTGCGTCTTGGTCAATGCCACGGAAGCCAGGATGCGGGCCTTCTGCGGGTTCAGGTCGTGGGCGACGACCCAGTCGTACTGGTCGTCCGGCTGTTCGGCATTGCGCAACACGAAGCCGCCGGCATTGACGTGCGAGGAACGGACGATATGCACGCCCTGGCCGCGCAGCTCACGCAGCGCCGGGACAACGTTCCTGGCCACCGAGCCGTTGCCAGTGCCGGCGTGGATGATCGCCTTGGCGCCGCCGGCGGCCAGTGCCTGGTAGGCGGTGGCGGCGACGTTGCCGTGACCGTAGGCGATACCGACGGTCGGCAGCGTCTCGATCTTGTCGATGTCGAATTCCGAATTCGCCGTGTGGCGCTTGGCCGGCAGGCGGAACCAGTAGTTCTTGCCTTCGACGATCATGCCCAGCGGCCCCCACGGGCTCTTGAAGGCGGCGGTCTGGATGTTGATCATCTTGGAGACATCTCGGCCGCTGTTCAGCTCATCGTTCATCGTCACCAGCACGCCCTTGCCGCGGGCATCGCCGGCGGCGGCGGCGCTGACGGCGTTGTACAGGTTGAGCATGCCGTCGGCCGACATCGCGGTGCCCGGACGCATCGAGCCGACCAGCACGATCGGCTTGTCGGTCTTGATCACCAGGTTGAGGAAGTAGGCTGTTTCTTCCAGCGTGTCGGTGCCGTGGGTGATGACGATGCCGTCCACGTCAGCCTGCTTGGCCAGCGCCGAGACGCGCTTGCCGAGGGTCAGCAGGTGTTCGTTGGTGAAGCTTTCCGAGGCGATCTGGAACACCTGCTCGCCGCGCACATTGGCCACTTTGGCCAGCTCCGGCACGCCGGCGATCAGCTTGTCGACCGGCACCTTGGCGGCCTGGTAGGTAGCGCTGTTGGTGGCTTCGGCACCGGCCCCGGCGATGGTGCCGCCGGTGGCCAGGATGACGACATTGGGCGGAGCGGCGAAGGCTGCCAGGGAGGCGAGGCAGCCGGCGGCGAGCAACGCGCAGCGAGAGAAAAAGGGCTTGAACATGTGGTGTCTCCGTTGTTATTGGCATCAGGCGCATCCCGGCGGCTTCTGCTGGCCGCCGGCGATGCAAGCTCTGGGGGCTTTAGGCCGCGGCTTACTCGAACGCCTTGTCGTTCGGCGCCTTGTACAGGGCCTTCATTTCCACCGACAGCGGCATGCTCAGGTTCAGGCCCTTGGGCGGGATCGGGTTCATGAACCACTTGGCGTAGATTTTGTCTGCGTCGCCGGAAGTCATCGCCTTGGTCAGCGCGGCATCGACCAGCTTCTTGAACTCGGCGTCGTCCTTGCGCAGCATGCAGCCGTAGGCTTCCTTCGATTGCGCCGTGCCGACCACGGTCCAGTCGCCCGGCTTCTTGGCCTTGGCCATTTCGCCGTAGAGCAGCGCGTCGTCCATCATGAAGGCGACGGCCCGGCCGGTTTCCAGGGTCAGGAAGGCTTCGCCGTGATCCTTGGCGGAGATGATGTTCATGCCCAGCTTCTTCTCTTCGTTCATCTTGCGGATCAGCCGCTCGGAGGTGGTGCCGGCGGTGGTCACCACGTTCTTGCCGGCGAGGTCGGCGAAGTCGTTGATGCCCGAGGTCTTCTTGGTCATCAGGCGGGTGCCGATAACGAAAATCGTCGTCGAGAAGCCGACCTGCTTCTGGCGCTCCAGGTTGTTGGTGGTCGAGCCGCACTCGATATCGACGGTGCCGTTCTGGATCAGCGTGATGCGGTTGGCCGAGGTCACCGGCATCAGACGGGTGTCGAGCTTGGCCAGCTTGAGGTCGGCCTTGATGCTGTCGACCACCTTGAGCATCAGTTCCTGCGAGTAGCCGATGACCTGCTGCTTGTCATCGTAGTAGGAGAAGGGAATCGAGGATTCGCGGTGACCCAGCGTGATGCTGCCGGTGTCCTTGATCTTCTTCAGCGTCGAGGCCTCCTGGGCCAAGGCGGATTGACTGACAGCACCGGACAGAACGGTGGCGAGCATGGCAGCTAGGGCAATACGTTTCATGTCTTCTCCTGATTATGAGGAAGCCGCGGGTGGGCTTCGGTAGTCCTCTTATCGCAAGCGATGTGCCAGCCCGCCGGCAGCCAGCCGACAATCGCAAGTCATTGATTTCAATCGACGGCCATCGCGCCGAATACTTCCAGCCGACGGCATTCCGATGGCCGAGCCGATGCCGCCATCGGATTTCCGACGGTCGCCCACCCGGCATGCCGCCCGGCGGTCGCCTCCGCCGGGCGATTTCCCTTAACATGGACGACAACCATGGCCACCGAAACCACAAGCAACCAGACCGTCTTTCTCGTTGAGGACGATGCCGCCGTCCGCAAGGGCTGCGAGCAGGCGCTGAGCATCGCCGACATCGGCGTGCGCGGCTTCGCCGACGCCGAAGCCATGCTGGCGGCGCTGGCCGACGGCCGCCCCGACCTGGTGGTCAGCGACATCCGCCTGCCCGGCCGCGACGGCCTCTCGCTACTGCGCGAACTGCGCCAGGTCGACCGCGAACTGCCGGTGCTGCTGATGACTGGCCACGGCGACGTCGGCACTGCCGTGCAGGCGATGCGCGACGGCGCCCACGATTTCATCGAGAAGCCCTTCCCGTCCGAGCGCCTGGTCGCCGCCGTGCGCAGCGCCCTGGAAAAACGGGCGCTGGTCGTCGAGAACCGCCAGCTGCGCGAACGCCTGCAGGCCGCCGGCGTCGTCGCGCTGATCGGCCAGTCGCCGGCCATCCAGGCGATCCGCCAGCTGATCGGCACGCTGGCGCCGACCGGCGTGGACATCCTGATCAACGGCGAGACCGGCAGCGGCAAGGAAGTCGTCGCCCGCGCCATCCACGAGGCCAGCGGCCGGCGCGGCCCGTTCGTCGCGGTCAATTGCGGCGCCCTGCCGGAAACGGTGTTCGAAAGCGAAATCTTCGGCCACGAGGCCGGCTCCTTCACCGGCGCCGGCAAGCGGCGCATCGGCCGCGTCGAGCACGCCAGCGGCGGCACGCTGTTCCTCGACGAGATCGAGACCATGCCGCTCAACCTGCAGGTCAAGCTGCTACGCGTGCTGCAGGAGCGCTCGGTCGAACGCCTCGGCAGCAACACGCCGATTCCGCTCGACTGCCGCGTCGTCGCCGCCAGCAAGGCCGATCTCAAGGCGCTGGCCGCGACCGGCCAGTTCCGCGCCGATCTCTACTACCGGCTCAACGTCGTCAGCATCGACCTGCCGCCGCTGCGCCAGCGCCGCGAGGACATCCCGCTGCTAATGGCGGCCTTCCTGCAGCAGGCCGCCGACCGCTACCAGCGCCCGCCGGCCGCCTGGACGCCGGCCGATCTCGGCCGCTGGCTGGCGCACGACTGGCCGGGCAATGTGCGCGAACTGAAGAACATCGCCGACCGCTGGGCCCTCGGCCTGCCCGACGCCCTGCCGGCGACAGCCGCGGAGGCCCCCGGCCAGGCGCTGACGGCCCAGGTCGATGCCGCCGAGAAGCAGGCCATCGTCTCGGCGCTGCGCCAGTGCGACGGCCAGGTGGCGCGCGCCGCCGAACTGCTGCAGGTGCCGAAGAAGACGCTGTACGACAAACTGGCCCGCCACGGCCTGAGCGCCGAAGACTTCCGTCCCTGACGGCCGGAAGGCATATCAGGCTCTGTTAATATTCGCGCTTTTCCCCGCCTGCCCACCGCCATGAAAATCGCCGACCCGACCCAGACCACCGTCGTCAACGAAGTCCAGCTGATGCTTGCCGAATTGCCGCTCGACGGCGCCCGCGTGCTCGAACTGGGCTGCGGCAAGGCCGAGAAGACGCGGACCCTGGCGCAGAGCGGTCGGGTGCGCGAAGTGATCGCGCTGGAAGTCGATCGCATCCAGCATGCCAAGAACCTGCAGATCACCGACCTGCCCAACGTGCACTTCCACCAGGCCGGCGCCGAGGCGATTCCCGAACCCGACGCCAGCGTCGATATCGTGCTGATGTTCAAGTCGCTGCATCACGTGCCGGTCGCGCTGATGGACCAGGCCCTCGGCGAAATCGCCCGCGTGCTGCGCCCGGGCGGCCTGGCCTGGATTTCCGAGCCGGTCTTCGCCGGCGACCTGAACGAGGTGATGCGCCTGTTCCACGACGAAAAGACCGTGCGCGAAGCCGCCTTCGCTGCCGTCGGCAGGGCCGTCGACAGCGGCCTGCTGGGCCTGGAACGCGAGCTGTTCTTTTCAACGCGCAGCCAGTTCGACGACTTCGCGCAGTTCGACCAGCGGATGATCCAGGTCACCCATAGCGACCACCGCCTGTCGCCGGAACTGTACGACGAGGTGCGTCAGCGCTTCGCGGCCCACCTGACGCCGGCCGGCGCCACCTTCTACCCGCCGCAGCGCGTCGATCTGCTGAAGAAGCCGGGCTGAGCCAGCCCGGGTGCCTCTACCGGCTTCCGGGATGCGAGCAGGATTTCCCGGACGGACTGGGCGATGCGCAGGGCTTGGCTGCGGACTGGACAAGGGTGCAGGCGGCTTCGCAACATGAAGCGGCCATACCGCCGATTCCCTTCCATCCCGTAGAATCCCCATCCATTCCAATTCAGGCTCAGCCGGTCCGATCCGACCATGTTCCCCTGCCGCAGCACACCGCCGTCATCGTGGCTTTCTGTTCGCTGGGACCAGGCGAGCGGCGCGGCGTTCTGCTTTCCTTCCCGCCGCGTACGGGCATTGAGCGGTAGCCGGAACTGAACCGATGCAGCGCGAACGCCGGCGGCTGCCCGTCGCCTTCCTGCTCTCCCTGCTGCTGCACGCGCTGCTGTTGAGCCTGATCTTCCATGGCGGCCAGGGATTCGGCCTGCCGAGCTTCACTTTGCCCTGGCAACAACGATGGATCGAGGTAGCCGATCTGCACGTCGTGCTGCAGCCGGCACCGGCTGCCGCTGCGGCACCGATGCCAGCGCCGGCCGAGACGCCAGCGAGCGAAATGGTTGTTGGCGCCGGGCCGGCGAGTATGCCATCCGGCTTGTTCGCTGCAAGCTTGCGCCTTCGCGCGCAGCCGGTCGTATCCGACGCGGCGGCCAAGACCGAAGCCAAAAAAGGCAGCGGCGTGCCCCGCCGGGCTGTCGCGGCGAAAGCAACTTTGCCAGCGCGTGAGACCCGCCAGGCGGCACCTGCACCGACTCCGCGCACGGCTGTGATCGCCCTGGAACAATCCGACGACAAGACATTTGTCGTACCTCCGCAGCCAACGGAACCGACATCAGACGCAATCGTTGCGGCCCAGGACAGCGTCGTGCCAGCGCCCGAGGAGGCGGTCGAAACCCTGCCGGACCAGACCGAAGCCACAGTCCTGGAGCAGACCGCCGAGCTGACCGAGGCCACTTCGACGGAGCACGAGGTACAACGCCTGGTGCAGCTTGAGACCGCACGCCAGGAAACCGAGCGCCGCGAGAACGAACAACTGGCGGCCGAGAAACGGGAAGCGGCCCGGCAAGAAGCAGTACGCGCCGAGGCCGAACGCAAAGAGGCCGGACAACTGGCCGCAGTCAAGCAGGAAGCGCAGCGGCTGGAAGCAGCCCAGCAGGAAACGGCACGCGCCGAAGCCGCCCGCCAGGAGGCCGATCGCCGCGAAGCTGCACGACTGGCCACGGAGAAACAGGAAGAGCAACGCCGGGAAGCCGCACGCCAGGAGGCAGCCCGTGCCGAGGCTGCACGCCAGGAAGTGGAACGCCGCGAGGCCGAACGACTGACCGCGGAGAAACTGGAAGCACAGCGCCGGGAAGCAGCACGTCAGGAAGCGGCGCGCGCCGAGGCCGCGCGACAGGAAGCCGAACGCCGCGAAGCCGAACGCTTGGCCGCCGAGAAACAGGAAGCCCAGCGCCGGGAAGCCGCCCGTCAGGAAGCGGCCCGCACCGAGGCCGCGCGCCAGGAAGCCGAACGCCGCGAGGCCGAACGACTGGCCGCAGAGAAACAGGAAGCCCAGCGCCGGGAAACCGCCCGCCAGGAAGCAGCGCGTGCCGAGGCAGCGCGCCAGGAAACCGAACGCCGCGAGGCCGAACGACTGGCCGCAGAGAGACAGGAAGCGCAGCGCCGGGAAGCTGCCCGTCAGGAAGCCGCCCGCGCCGAGGCCGCGCGCCAGGACACCGAACGC
>PHCU01000236.1 GCA_002842345.1 Betaproteobacteria bacterium HGW-Betaproteobacteria-12
GGTTCGCCCACCACTGAGCCGCTGGTATTGCTCGAATGTCAGCAGCACATGCGCGGGGCGGCCACGATCAGTGATGATCACCGGGCCGGTCTGCGCCGCCTTCTTGGCGCGGCTGGCATCTTGATTGAATTGGCGGCTCGACAGGGTGGTGATGGTCATGGCAACACCTCATTACCCACATTGTAGTTACGTTACCACAAACACGGCGCTATGGTGGTTTTCGACATGTCCGTGCCGTGTGATGCCGCCAAAAAACACAACGGGGCCGTCGCTTGCGCGACGGCCCCGCGTGGTGCTGCAATTACATCGGGATCAGAAGTTCAACTGCACCCGGCCATAGACATACTGACCGGCGAGGTCGTAGGTGGATGCGTCAAAGCCGTTGAGCGAGCACGACAGGCAATTAGGCGCCTTCTTGTCGAACACGTTGTTGACACCCACCGACACCTTGAAACCGCCGAGGTAATCGGCATTCCAACTGGCCTGGAAGTCGTGATAGACCACTGCGCCGAGGTGGTTGGTGCCGGCATAAACATCATCGCCATTCGCATCAACTCCGGACACGAACGAATTGCTGCAAACACCGACTTCCGGATTTGCCGTACGACCACAATCTTCGGTCAAGTCGTCGATATAGCGCATCACCCACGAAGCATCGAAGGCACCCTTGTGCCAGGTTAGCGCCAGATTGGAGGTGATCTCCGGAATCGCGCTGTCGTTGACTTCGACGCCGACCTTGCGTGGCTGTACCGCGCCATTGGCACCGACCGACTTGAAGCTGTCAACATAGGTGGTCGACCAGTTCACCCCGACCTGACCAAAGCTCTGTTCCGGTAGCAACCAGTTGAACTTGAAGTCATAGCCTTCGGTGGTGATTTGGCCAAGATTGACCAAGCGGTTGGCAAAACCATTGATACCGCCAGTGCTGGCACGGGTGATGCCGTCGCAGAACTGCGGGTCCAGGGTTTCCACACACAGGTCGAGCTGGGTCTGTGCGTCGAGTGCCTGGATCGCGCCACTGAGTTCATGGCGGTACCAGGTGACTTCATAATCAACCCGCTCGGACCACCAGGTGTTACTGGCAAAACCGGGGCTCCACACGAAACCAGCCGAATAGCTGTCCGAGGTCTCCGGGTTCAGCTCCGGGTTGCCGCCGGTGGTGATCGAAATCTGCGAATTGGCCTGCTGCGCGCCACCCGGAACTCCGAGAGCGGCGCAATTGGCGGCGTTACCGGTGGCCGGCGCGCCGTCCATGCTCAGACAAGGGTCTTCGATCACCGCATCAAAGCGACTGGCCGAGCCGAACAGCTCGCCCACCGATGCTGCGCGCAAGCCTTCGGCGAAGGTGCCGCGGATCAGGAACTCGTCGTTGACCTGCCAGCGCAGGCCGACCTTGTTGTTGGTGGTGCCGCCCGAGGTGTCGTAATCGGAATAACGGGTGGCCACGTTCAGGTCGAGGCGCTTGACAAAGGCGACATCCGCCAGCAACGGGATGTTCAACTCGCCGAAGAACTCGTTGACCTCGATGGTGCCGCGGGTCGGCAACGACGGCACACCATTGGACTCACCGGCCACGATCAACGCATCGGGCTGGAACGAGCCGTTGTTCTTGCGGTACTCGTAACCGGCCGCGAACGACACCGCACCGGCGGGCAGCTCAAACAGATCGCCGGACAAGTTGGCCGACCACAGGGTGAGGTTGTTTTCGCTCTTGTCGGTCAGGTTGGCACCGATGAAGCGCAGCATTTCCGGGGTCAGGGTGCCGGGGCCGCCGAACAGATTCAACGGCACGCACGAACCGGTGCAGTTGGCGATGGGGCCAAGCCCTTGCGCGATATGCGCAAGATTGTAGCTGCCGAAGGTGGTCTGGTCGGCCTTGTTCTCGCTGCGTACGGCGTTTACGTCCCAGTAGAACACGCGATCGCCGACATCGAAATCGCCTTCCAGGCCGGTGCTGAAATACCAGGTATCGACATCCTGTTTGAAGATGCGTGGGCCGCCCTCGAGCGGACGCCGGCCAAGCAGGGTCAGATGGCCAGGGTCATTGGGGCCGTTGTTGCTGTCGAGATCGATCCCAAAGGGATTGAACGGATTGCTGGCCGAGATCACGATATTGTCGGCCAGCGGATTGCCGGTGCCGGCATCGGAACCGAGGAAGATCGGCTCCGGCGCGGCCTGATTGGTCGACTGGCGGTTGTTATAGAGGAACTTGGTCTTCCAGCGCACCCGCTCGGAAACATCGTAATCGACGCTGGTGAATACGCTCTTGCGCTCGCTCGGGGTCAGCAGCAGATTGAACTCGGCGAAGTTGAAGCGGTTGGCTCTGCTAAAGCCGATAAAGTCCTGTGGAAAACGCGGCCCGTTCGGGAACGCCGCGCCATTGGGCGTGGTGATATCGCAAGCCGGCAGGTTCGGAGTCGACGGGTCATCGTCGTGATCGACTAACGGGCAAGCGGAGTTTGGCGTCGGGTTCATGAAAATAAAACGGCCATTGGGTGTTCCCGAGCTACCGAACCTCAAACCCGTGCCCGGCGTTGGAAACCGCGACTGCTCGGTGGTGGCGGAACTGATCGCATCGGTCTTGGTGTAACTAGCAGCCAGCATGAAGCGGGCCTTGTCGGTTTGCCCGCCCCAGGTCAAATCAGCGCTCTTGGTTTCACCGTCACTGCCGTCGAACGCGCCCCAACTGGCATTGACCTGCGCACCTTCGAAATTCTTCTTGGTGATGATGTTGACCACACCGGCGATGGCGTCGGAACCGTACAGCGACGAAGCGCCGTCTTCCAGCACTTCGATGTGATCGACGATCGCCATCGGGATGGTGTTGAGGTCGGTTGCGGTTGACACGCCCGAGGCCGAGGACTCGCTCACCCAACGCAGGCCATCAACCAGCACCAGCACGCGCTTGGCACCGAGGTGACGCAGATCGACGGTGGTTGAGCCGGCGCCTACGCCGCCGCCATCGGGCGGAAAGCCGAAGTTGCCGGAGGAATTGAACTTGGTATTGAGGCCCGAACCGGAAGCGGTGATCTGCTGCAACACGTCACCGATTGAAGTCAGACCGGAACGATCAATATCGGCGCGGGTAATGACCTGCACCGGTGACAGCCCTTCCAGCTCGGCCTTCTTGATGCGCGAACCGGTCACTTCGACCCGGTCGAGGGTCTTGGCATTGTCTTGTGATGTGTCCTGCGCCAGCGCGACCAGCGGCAAGGCGCCCAACAACAGCGCGCTGCTGACTGCGGCGCTGAGACGGCTGCGACGAAATAGGTTCATACCGGATTTACCTCTC
>PHCU01000073.1 GCA_002842345.1 Betaproteobacteria bacterium HGW-Betaproteobacteria-12
ATGTCCGGTGCCTGCTTCACGATTTCCAGCCTCGGCGGCATCGGTGGCACCTACTTCGCGCCGATCGTCAATGCGCCGGAAGTGGCCATTCTCGGGGTCAACAAGTCGGCCATGAAGCCGGTCTGGGACGGCAAGCAATTCGTGCCGCGCCTGGTCCTGCCGCTGTCGCTGACCGCCGATCACCGCGTCATCGACGGGGCGCTGGCGACCCGCTTCAACGTCTATATCGCCCAGCTGCTCGCCGACTTCCGTCGCGTGGCGCTGTAAGGGGAGATGACCATGAGCAATCTGGTTGAAGTCAAAGTCCCGGATATCGGCGATTTTTCCGACGTGCCGGTCATCGACCTGTTCGTCAAGGTCGGCGACAGCATCAAGGTCGACGACGCGATCGCCACGCTGGAGTCGGACAAGGCGACCATGGATGTGCCGAGTACGGTCGAAGGCACGGTCAAGGAAGTGCTGATCCAGCTCGGCTCGCGCGTCAGCGAAGGCGCCGTGCTGATCAAGGTCGAGGCGGGGGCGGCGGCAAGCGCTGCTGCACCGGCCCCGGCGGCTGCTCCGGCTGCGGCACCTGCCGCTGCCCCGGTGGTAGCGCCGGTTGCCGCCAGCCACGCCGGCGGTGCCGATCTCGAATGCGAGATGCTGGTCCTCGGCGCCGGTCCCGGCGGCTATTCGGCGGCCTTCCGTTCGGCCGACCTCGGCATGAAGACGATCATCGTCGAGCGTTACGCGACGCTCGGCGGCGTCTGCCTGAACGTCGGCTGCATCCCGTCCAAGGCGCTGCTGCATGTCGCCGCGGTGATGGATGAAGCCAATCACATGGCCGATCTCGGCGTCAGCTTCGCCGCCCCGCAGGTCGATATCGACAAGCTGCGCGCCCACAAGGACAAGGTGGTCGGCAAGCTGACCGGCGGTCTGGCCGGCATGGCCAAGGGCCGCAAGGTCGATATCGTGCGCGGCTACGGTGCCTTCCTCGATGCCAACCACATCGAGGTCGAGGAAACCAGCGGCAGCAGTCAGGAAAAGACCGGCGCCAAGAAGATCATCAAGTTCCAGAAGTGCATCATCGCCGCCGGTTCGGCCGCCGTGCATCTGCCGTTCATCCCGAAGGATCCGCGCATCGTCGATTCGACAGGGGCGCTCGAACTGCGCTTCGTGCCGAAGAAGATGCTGGTCATCGGCGGCGGCATCATCGGCCTGGAAATGGCCACCGTCTATTCGACGCTGGGCGCCAAGGTCGATGTCGTCGAAATGCTCGACGCGCTGATGCAGGGCCCGGACCGCGATGCGGTCAAGGTCTGGGAAAAGCAGAACGCGCACCGCTTCGACAAGATCATGCTGAAGACCAAGACGGTCGCGGTCGACGCCAAGGACGACGGCCTGTGGGTCAAGTTCGAAGGCGAAGGCGCGCCGAACGCCGACGCCGTGCGTTACGACATGATCCTGCAGGCCGCCGGCCGCTCGCCGAACGGCAAGAAAATCGCCGCCGAGAAGGCCGGCATCGCCGTCACCGACCGCGGCTTCATCAATGTCGATGCGCAGATGCGGACCAACGTGCCGCACATCTTCGCCATCGGCGACGTCGTCGGCAACCCGATGCTGGCGCACAAGGCGGTGCATGAAGCGCACGTCGCGGCGGAAGTCGCGGCCGGTCACAAGGCCGCTTTCGATGCTCAGGTCATTCCCGGCGTCGCCTACACCCATCCGGAAGTGGCCTGGGTCGGCTACACCGAGGAGCAGGCGAAGAAGGAAGGGCGCAAGGTCGAATCGGCCAAGTTCCCCTGGGCGGCTTCCGGTCGCGCCATCGCCAACGGCGCCGAGTACGGCTTCACCAAGCTGATCTTCGATGCCGAAACGCATCGCGTCATCGGCGGCGCCATCGTCGGCCCCAACGCCGGCGACATGATCGGCGAAGTCTGCCTGGCTATCGAAATGGGCTGCGACGCGGTCGATATCGGCAAGACCATCCACCCGCACCCGACGCTCGGCGAAACGATCGGCATGGCCGCCGAAGTCGCGCACGGTTCCTGTACCGACGTGCCGCCGCCGCGCAAGAAATAACAGCTTTCCTCTGCGAGACGCCTGTTGTTCGGGCGTTCGCTTCGGGCGACGGATCTTCCGTCGCCCTTTTTATTTCTCCGGCACCTCAGCCCTTGAGGGCAGCGATCAGCGAAGCGACCTCTTCCGCCGAGTCGGCGAGGATGGCACTCAGCTCCTCACCTTCCACCTGCTGGTCGATATCGACGGCCATGCCCTTGCGGCCCAGGCCGGATAGTTCGGCCAGCGGCGATTCGATCGGCGTCAGGCGGTCGGCCAGCAGCAGGGTGTCACCCAGCGATTCGGCCGGCATCGCCAGGAAGCCGCCCCACAAGGTTTCCGCAGCTTCCTGCACCATTTCCGGAACTTCCAGTGCTTTCAGCACGCAGCGGCCGACCTGGGCTTCCCGTTCGCCGACCCAGGCTTCCAGGTCGCTTTCGAGCAGGCCGGGGAAGGCGCCGGCGCGGGCAATCAGGTAGAAGCCACCGACTTCATGGACGATGCCGGCGAAGAAGGCAGCTTCCGGGTCCTGATGGGTGACCCGGCGGGCGATGACGCGGGCCAGCGCGGCGACGTGCGCCGTGTGTTCCCACAGGCGTGCAGCCAGGGCACGGTGCTCCGGCGTCTGCGCCATGCTCGCCATCTGGCCGACGACGATGGCCGTGGCCAACGTGCGCAGCGTGTTGAAGCCGAGGCGCGCAATGGCGCTACGCAGATCGGTGCTGGTCCTTCCCGACAGGTTGTACGCCACCGAGTTGGCAATGGCGACGACGCGGGCGGCAAGCAGCGGCTCGGCCGAGATCAGCTTGCTCAACTGCTCGATCGAGCAGTCGGGATCGTCGATCAGCCGCCGGACGCGCAGGGCGATCTCGGCATGGGTGGGGAATACCATGTTGCCGCGTTCGGCATCCGTGGTGATTGTTTGCAGTGCGCCCTCGACATCCATAACCCGTCCTCTCTCTTAAATTCCCTGGCCGTAACCGACAATGGCGCCGGGGATCTGCTCCAGCGCCATGACCTGGTCGGCGGCCCCCAGCTTGATGGCTTCCTTCGGCATGCCGAAGACGACGCAACTGGCCTCGTCCTGGGCAATGGTGCGGGCGCCGGCGGCGTGCATTTCCTGCAGGCCGCGGGCGCCGTCGTCGCCCATGCCGGTCATGATGATACCCAAGGCATTGGCTCCGGCGAATTTGGCCACTGAGCGGAAGAGTACGTCAACCGACGGCTTGTGGCGATTGACCAGCGGTCCGTCGGCGATATCGACGACGTACTGGGCGCCGTTGCGCTTCAACATCATGTGCCGGCCGCCGGGGGCGATCAGCGCCCGGCCGGGGATCACCCGGTCGCCGTGCCGCGCCTCGCGCACCTCGATCTGGCACAGGCCGTGCAGCCGTTCGGCGAACATCGCGGTGAATTTCTCCGGCATGTGCTGGACGATGACGATGCCCAGCGTCGTCGCCGGCAGCCGGGTGAGCACCGCTTCCAGGGCCTGCGTGCCGCCGGTCGAGGTGCCGATGGCGACGACCTGGTCGGTGGTCCGTTCCAGCGCGCGGTTGCCGCCGGGGCTGAGCATCACGTCGGCCGACAGCTTGGGCCGGTTGATGGCCGCCCCGGCGCCGCCGCCGAGCGCCCGCAGGTTGGCGCGGGCGGCACTGCGCACGGCCTGAACGATGTCGTTCGACGAATCTTCGAGAAAGCTTTTCAGGCCGAGCTTGGGCTTGGTGATGATGGCGACGGCGCCGGCCGACAACGCCGCGAAACTGGCCTGGGCACCGTTTTCGGCGAGCGAGGAGCAGACGACGACCGGTATCGGCCGCTCGGCCATGATCTTCTTCAGGAAGCTGATGCCGTCCATGCGCGGCATCTCGATGTCGATGATCAGCACGTCCGGCCACAGCGTCTTCATCTTCTGCAGCGCGAACAGCGGGTCGGCGGCGGTGCCGATGACCGCGATGCCGGGATCGGCAGCCAGGGCCTGGGCGACGACCTGACGCACCAGGGCCGAGTCGTCGACGATCATCACCTTGATCTTCTCAGCCATGGGCGCTCCTGATCCGGGCATTGCTACCCTGCGGGAAGGCCAGCCAGACATCGCCGCTCCACAGGTCGAAGTGCAGCTTGCGCCGGCCGCCGCCGCCAACGTGCTCGGCGAGCAGGGTCGAGATGCGCGTGTTGCTGCTGGCAAAATGAAATTCACCCGGCTTGAGCAAGACTTCACGCACCTCTGCCGGTTGCTCCTTCATGGTTTGCGATAGACCGTCGGCAACACGGCGTCCACCCGGTCGGTGATGCCGTTCAGCGTTTCCGAATGGCCGATGATCAGGTGGCCGCCGGACTTCAGCCGGGGCAGCAGGTTGTGCACGACCTTGGCCTTGGTCGGCGGGTCGAAGTAGATCATCACGTTGCGCAAAAAAACGACATCGAACTCGCCAATATCGGCCTCGACCGGCTGCATCAGGTTGATCTGGTAAAAGCGGGTCTTCTTGCGTAGCTCAGGGGCGATCAGGAAGCTGCCGGCCTGCAAGCGCACGCCCTTCAGGCAGTACTTGCTCATGAAGCCGGGCGGCATGCCTTCGGTGCGGGCCAGCGAATAGTGGCCGGTCGCCGCCTTGGCCAGCACCTGGGTACTGATATCCGAGCCGACGATTTCCCAGGGCGTGTTGGGCAGGTGTTCGGCCAGCACCATGGCCAGCGTATAGACCTCTTCGCCGCTCGAGCAGGCGGCGCTCCAGACGCGGAAGGTCGCCGGGCTGGTGCGCTTGGCCAGGATACTGTCGCGCAGAAAATCGAAATGCTTCGGCTCGCGGAAGAAGTAGGTCTCGTTGGTTGTCAGCAGATCGACCATGGTCTGCAGTTCTTCCGGGTGCTCGCCGCCGGCCAGCATCCGGTAGTACTGGCTGAAGCTGGTGAACTCGTACACTTTCAGCCGGCGCGTCAGGCGGCCGACCAGCAGGATCTTCTTGGCATCGCTCAGGCTGATGCCGGCAATCTTGTAGATCAGGCGCTGGAACAGCGCGAATTCCTGATCGGTGATCGGGCCGGGTTCGGTCATCAGAACAGTTCGATCTTCTTGTCGATGGTTTTCGGCTTCTCGGCGAGGGTCGCCGCGTAGCTCTGTTCCTCGCGGGCGATCGTCTCGGCGGTGGCCATGTTGGTCACCAGGCGCCGGCAGAAGACGTCGCCGGAGCTCGGCAGGAACAGCACCTTGCGCGACCAGGGGCCGAGGAAGTCGGCGGCGAGTAGCGGAATGTTCTCGCGGCCCAGCCACTCCTTGGTGAACTCGGCATTTTTCAGACCGATGCTGATCGCCGAACTGGTGGTGTTGATGATGGTGCCGCCGCCGAAAGCCTTGGCCTGCAGCCGGGCTTTCCGGGCGCCGCGCTGGAGCAGGGCGTTGAGCAGCGCCTCCATGGCATAGGCGCCGGAGAGCAGCGAATCGACGTCATCGTTGCTGCTGCGCCGGATGCTCGGCAGCATGAAGTGATTCAGGCCGCCGACGCGGGCCTGCGGGTCGAACAGGCAGACGGCGACGCAGGAACCGAGCAGGGTCGCCAGCGGCCGTTCCGGCTCGATCGCCCAGGCGCCAGGGTGGATGACCCGGGCGAGACGCTCGATTTCCTGGGAGGGCAGTTGGTTGTAATCCATGGCTTGACTGGCTGGTTAAGCGCCTGAGCGATTGCTTGTTATGACAAAAGTGATACGCGCCGGGCGTCGCTGCATTCTATATTGAGCCAGTTCAATCGGGTCTGCGAATAGCACATTGGCTTTTCAGCTGGCCGGCGTATGTCCGGCTTCAGGCGCATTGACCCTGCGCGGACGGGCCATCGATAATGCCGCCCACCTTTACCGCGCTGCCGCCCATGACCAATGTCCCCCTGGCTACCCGCCGCTCGACCGCCGAGCAGGCCCGTCTCGAAACCATGCTGCGCGATGTCTTCGAGCACCGCCTGCGCTTCAACGAGGTGCTCGGCCTGCGCGTCGTCTCCTTTGCGCCGGAAGCGCCGCAACTGGCCTTCGACATGCGCCCGGAGCTGATCGGCCATTACCTGCACGGTCGCCTGCATGGCGGGGTGATCGCCGCCGCCCTCGACACCGTCGGCGGCTTCGCGGTGACCGTCGGCATCGCCGAGAAATTCAATAGCGAGACGGCCGAGCAGGTCGGCCACCGCTTCGGCCGCATCGGTACCATCGACCTGCGCGCCGATTACCTGCACCAGGGGATCGGCAAGACGTTCACCGCCACCGGCCGGATTACCCGTCTCGGTGGCCGTATCGCCTCGGTGCAGATGACGCTGGAGAACGAAGCCGGCCTGCTGATCGCTACCGGCAGCGCCGCTTACGTCGTCAGTTAAAGGATCGGCACGCCCTGGTGTTCGCCGCGTTCGAACACCACGTTGGCGCGGCCGACGATCAGCGGGTCGAGGTTGCCGATACGGGCCGTGTCCTTGTTGGTGTACGGCAGCTTGTGCAGCACGTAGCGCATGGCGTTGAGCCGCGCCCGCTTCTTGCAGTTGGACTTGATCACCGTCCACGGCGCATCGGCGGTGTCGGTGTGGAAGAACATCGCCTCCTTGGCCTTGGTGTAGTCGCTCCACTTGTCGAGCGAGGCCAGGTCGATCGGCGAAAGCTTCCACTGCTTGAGCGGATGCACCTTGCGTTCGCCGAAACGTCGGCGCTGCTCGTCGCGGCTGACCGAGAACCAGAACTTGATCAGGTGCGTGCCGTTGCGCGCCAGCATGCGCTCGAATTCCGGCGCCTGGCGGACGAATTCCGAATACTCGAAGTCGGAGCAGAAGCCCATCACCCGCTCGACGCCGGCGCGGTTGTACCAGGAGCGGTCGAACAGCACGATTTCGCCATTGGTCGGCAGGTGCTGCACGTAGCGCTGGAAGTACCACTGGCCGCGTTCGATTTCCGAGGGCTTTTCCAGGGCGACGACGCGGGCGCCGCGCGGATTCAGGTGTTCCATGAAGCGCTTGATGGTGCCCCCCTTGCCGGCGGCGTCGCGGCCCTCGAAGAGGATCACCACCTTCTGCCCGGTGTCCTTGACCCAGGCCTGCAGTTTCAGCAGTTCGACCTGCAGCCGGTATTTCTGCCGTTCGTAATTGCGCCGCTGCATCAGGTTCTTGTACGGGTAGCCGCCGGCGCGCCAGTCCTTGGCCAGCTCCTCGTCCGGGTTGAGCGCCGCGGCATCGGCGATCATGCGCTGCTGCTTGAGCAGGCTCTTCAGCAGGCTGACCGACTCGTCGACCGGGACGCCGGCGATGACATCCTGCAAGGCGCCCATTTTCGCTTCCTCGGCGCTGTCCGCTGCCGCCTGCACGGCGAAGCGCTCGATGCCGGCGGCGCTCAGGGTCGGCGCGATGTCGCCGCTGCTGGTCTGGCGCCGGCGCGGGGCGCGCGGCTTCTTCGTCGTTGCGGCAGGCGCGGCGGCAGGGCTTGCCGGCGGGGCGGCGGTTTTTTTTCGAGTGGCCATGCTGGTCTCCGGATATCGCTACGAAAGCAGCCATTTCACGGCAAAGGCCGGTGCTTGTCCAGCGTCGGCCGGGCGGCGGCCACTGCCTAGTCGAGCAACTCCACCGGCAGCATCGCCCGCAGCACGGTCTGCGTCTCGCCGCGGCGGACACGGTTGGAGAGCCACCACAAGGCGCCCTTCTTGATGCTCCATTCGGCTTCGTGGCCGGCCAGCAGCAGCGCCGCGAGGCGGCCGAGCGACGGCTGGTGGCCGACGATCAGCACGGCGCCGGCAGCCTGCGGCCAGCCGGAGGCGGCGATCAGTTCGGAGACGCAGGCTTCCGGGCCGATCTTGCGGTGGGTCTCGAAGGGCAGTTGCAGGGCCTGGGCCGTCTGCTGCGTGCGGATTGCCGGGCTGACGACGATGCGCAGGTCCTTCGGCTGGTGTTGCCGGATCCAGGCCGCCATCGTTTTCGCCTGGCGTTCGCCGCGCTCGGTCAGGCGGCGCTTCAGGTCGTCGTCGCCGTCTTCGGCTTCGGCGTGCCGCCACAACAACAGCTCCATGCTTTTGGCTCCGGGAAAATCCGGCATCTTGCGCTCCCCATGTTACGCCCGTATGGCAGCAGTATGGGACGCCGGGGGAGGTCCCGGCAGTTGGCGCAAGCGCTTGATTTGGCGCCGCTCCGGCGGCATTAGGGTTTTCCCGTTAGGCCTTGCCAAGCGGCGCGAATCGCCGAATACTCGGCGGACGGTCGACCTGCCCCGGCGGGCCGTGCCGGCCACCCTGCAGGACCGAAGACAACGACAAAAGCTAGAGGAGATAGACATGAGCATTTCCGTCAAAGTGCAGACGCACAAGCTGTCCACCAATGCCGCCCTGTGTGCTTCCGGTTTCAACCAGGTCAGCGGCGACTCGCCGGCCATCGAGGCGATGACCGACTTTTCCCGCGTGGCGGCCGTCACCATCAGCCCGCACGCGACGATCGGCGAAGCCAATGCCCGGATGATCTCGCGCGGCGTCCGCCTGCTGATGGTCGCCGGCCACGACGAACAGGTGCTGGGCCTGGTCACCGCCCGCGACATCCACGGCGAGAAGCCGCTGCAGCTGCTGCAGGCGCGCGGCGGCAGTCGCGAAGACCTGACGGTGAACGACCTGATGGTCAAGATCGGCAGCATCGACACGCTGTACCTGACGGAAGTCATGAATGCCCGCGTCAGCGACATCTTCAATGCGCTGAAGCAGCTCGGCCGGCAGCACATCCTGGTCGAGGACATCGACCAGGGCAGCGGCCTGCCGCGCGTGCGCGGCATTTTTTCGGCCACCCAGATCGGTCGCCAGCTCGGCCTGCCGGTCCTCGGCTTCGAACTGCCGCAGACCTTCGCCGAAATCGAAGCGGCGCTGGCGCATTAAACCAACGATACAAGAAGCCTATCGATGTCCAACATGCAATCCCATTCCGATGCCGGCAAGATCGTTTCCGCCCGCGATGCCGTCCGCCTGATCAAGGATGGCGACACCGTCGCCACCGGCGGCTTCGTCGGCATCGGTTTCGCCGAGAACATCGCCGTTGCCCTCGAGCAGCGTTTCCTCGAGGCGGCGGCCGGCGATGTCCACGGTCTCGGCAGCCCGCGCAACCTGACGCTGGTCTATGCCGCCGGCCAGGGTGACGGCAAGGAGCGCGGCCTCAACCATCTCGGTCACGACGGCCTGGTCGGCCGGGTTATCGGCGGTCACTGGGGGCTGGTGCCGAAGCTGCAGCAGCTGGCGGTGGCCAACCGCATCGAGGCCTACAACCTGCCGCAAGGGGTGATCGCCCATCTGTTCCGCGACATCGCCGCCGGCAAGCCGGGCAGCATCACCCGCGTCGGGCTGGGCACCTTCGTCGATCCACGTTTCGGCGGCGGCAAGCTGAATGAAATGACGACGCAGGATGTCGTCCGCCTGATGGACATCGATGGCGAGGAATACCTGTTCTACAAGGCCTTCCCGATCCACGTCGGCATCATCCGCGGCACCACCGCCGATCCCGACGGCAACATCACCATGGAGAAGGAGGCGCTGACGCTGGAGGCGCAGGCCATCGCGATGGCCGCCCGCAACTCCGGCGGCATCGTCATCGCCCAGGTCGAGCGCATCGCCGAGCGCGGCACGCTCAATCCGCGGCAGGTGAAGATTCCCGGCATCCTGGTCGATTGCGTGGTGGTCGCCGAGAAGCCGGAATACCACATGCAGACCTTCATCGAGCAGTACAGCCCGGCCTTCGCCGGCGAGATCAAGGTGCCGATGTCGGCGATCGCGGCGATGCCGATGAGCGAGCGCAAGATCATCGCCCGCCGGGCGGCGCTCGAATTGCGCGCCAACGCCGTGGTCAATCTCGGCATCGGCATGCCCGAAGGCGTCGCCAACATCGCCGCCGAAGAGCACATCATCGACCTGCTGACGCTCACCGCCGAACCCGGCGTGATCGGCGGCATCCCGGCCGGCGGCCTGAATTTCGGCGCCGCCACCAATACCCAGGCGATCATCGACCAGCCCAGCCAGTTCGACTTCTACGACGGCGGCGGCCTCGACATCGCCTTCCTCGGCCTGGCTCAGGCCGACCGCCAGGGCAACCTCAACGTCTCCAAGTTCGGCCCGCGCCTGGCCGGCGCCGGCGGTTTCATCAATATTTCGCAGAACGCCAAGAAGGTCGTCTTCGTCGGCACCTTCACCGCCGGCAAGCTGGACATCGCCATCGAGGCCGGGCAACTGCTCATCCTCGAGGACGGCGGCGCCGCCAAGTTCGTCGACGAAGTCGAGCACCGCACCTTCAGCGGCCCGCAGGCCGCCAAGTGGGGCAAGGACGTGGTCTATATCACCGAGCGCTGCGTCTTCCAGCTGACCGCCGAGGGTCTGGAGCTGACCGAGATCGCCCCCGGCGTGGACTTGCAGCGCGACATTCTCGACAAGATGGATTTCCGCCCGCTGCTGCGCGGCGAGCCGAAACTGATGGATGCCCGCATCTTCACCGACGCGCCGATGAACATCCGCCCGGAAATGCTCGAACGGCCGCTCAGCGAACGGCTTTCCTACGATGTCGGGCAGAACCTGTTCTTCGTCGATTTCGCCGGCCTGTCGGTGCGCAGCCAGGGCGACATCGCGCGCATCCGCGCCGCCGTCGACGAACGCCTGGCGCCGCTCGGCCACAAGGTCTACGCCATCGTCAATTACGATCGCTTCAACATCCTGCCGGAACTGGCCGACGCCTATGCGGCGATGGTCCGCGACATCGTCGACGCCTACTATCACGACGTCACCCGCTACACCTCCAGTGCCTTCCTCCGGGTCAAGCTCGGTCAGGCCTTCGCCGGCCGGCAACTGGCACCGCAGATCTACGCCAGTGCCGCCGAAGCCCAGGGGGGGCTGGCCGGCGGCTGAACGGCGCCGGCCGGCGGGCTGCCTCATGCCGCGGGGGCAAGGTATCATGCCGATTCCGCCGTATTCACCACAGGCTTACCCCGCATGAAGCTGCCTCTTTCCGGCTCGTCCGCCAAACCACTGGCCGCCGCCGCGCTGGCTCTGCTGGCCCTTGCCTTCATCGCCGGTTGCGCCGACGAGGGGAGTGCCGACACGGCGCCGCCGGCCGCCAAGCCGGCCCTGACGGTCAGCCTGGTGACGCCGACGCTGGCCGAGTGGCCCGGTCTGCTGGTCGCCAACGGCAACGTCGTCGCCTGGCAGGAGGCGGTGATCGGCGCCGAGGTGGCCAATTACCGCATCGCCGAAGTGCGTGTCGAGGTCGGCGACCGCGTCCGCCGCGGCGACGTGCTGGCACGCATCGCCAGCGATACCGTCGCCAGCGAACTGGCCGAGGCCAGCGCTGCGGCTGCCGAAGCCGAGGCCGCTGTCGCCGAGGCGACCGGCAACGCCGAGCGGGCGCGCGAACTGCTGGCCAAGGGCTTCTACAGCACCCAGCTGCATGCCCAGTACCAGAGCGCCGAACGCATGGCGGCGGCGCGTCTGGCCGCGGCCCGCGCCCGGCAGCAGGCGGCGCAGCTGAAAATGAACAAGACGGCGGTGCTGGCGCCCGACGACGGCCTGATCTCGGCGCGGCGGGCGACGGTCGGTTCGCTGACCCAGCCCGGCGAGGAACTGTTCCGCCTGATCCGCGGCGGCCGCCTCGAATGGCGCGCCGAAGTCCCGTCGGCCGACCTGCTGCGCGTGCCGGTCGGTACCGTCGCCCGACTCACCGGACCGAATGGCGGCACGGTCAGTGGCACGGTGCGGGCGGTGGCGCCGAGCGTCGATGCGCAGACGCGCAATGGCCTGATCTATGTCGACCTGCCGGCCACCGACGCCGTGCGCGCCGGCATGTTCGCCCGCGGCGAGTTCGAACTCGGCCGGACGCCGGCCCTCTCCTTGCCGCAGACGGCGGTGGTGCTGCGCGAAGGTTTCGCCTATGTCTTCCGCCTGGAAGGTACCGACCGCGTGGCGCAGACCAAGGTCGAGCTCGGTCGCCGTGCCGGCGAGCGAGTCGAGATCCTCGCCGGCCTGAAGGCGGATGTGCGGGTCGTCGAAAACGGCGCCGGCTTCCTCGCCGACGGCGACGTGGTCAAGGTCGTGGCCGGCAGCCAACAGCCGTGATCAACGTTTCCTCCTGGTCGATCCGCAATCCGACGCCGGCCATCCTGCTCTTCGTCATGCTGACGCTGGCCGGCCTGCTGGCCTTTTCGGCGATGAAGATCCAGCAGTACATGGACGTCGACCTGCCGACCGTCACCGTCACCGCGACGCTGCCGGGGGCGGCGCCGGCGCAGATGGAAACCGAGGTGGCGCGCAAGATCGAGAATTCGGTGGCGACGCTGCAGGGGGTCAAGCACATCTACACCATGGTGCAGGACGGCAGCGCCGTCGTGACCATCGAATTCCGCCTGGAGAAAGCCACCCAGGAAGCGGTGGACGACGTGCGCGACGCCCTGTCGCGAATCCGCGCCGACTTGCCGGGCGACTTGAAGGACCCGGTGATCAGCCGGGTCGATGTCGCCGGTGCGCCGATCCTGACCTATACCGTGGCCTCGTCGCGGATGGACGACGAGGCGCTCTCGTGGTTCGTCGACAACACGGTGAGCAAGGCCATCCTCAGCGTCAATGGGGTCGGCGCCGTGGCCCGCGTCGGCGGCGTCAGCCGCGAAATCCGCATCGAACTCGACCCGGCCCGGCTGCTGGCGTTGAATGCCACCGCCGCCGAGATTTCCCGGCAGCTGCGCCAGACCCAGCAGGAAGCCTCGGGCGGCCGCGCCGACATCGGCGGCATCGAGCAGTCGGTGCGCACCATCGGCACGGTGCAGACGGCGGCCGAACTGGCGGCCATGGACCTCGTGCTGACCGACGGCCGGCGCCTGCGCCTCGACCAGGTGGCGACGGTCAGCGACACGGTCGCCGAGCAGCGCTCGGCGGCCCTGCTCAACGGCCAGCCGGTGGTCGGCTTCGAAATCACCCGCAGCCGCGGCGCCGGCGAAGTCGAAGTGGCTGACGCCGTGCGTGCCCGGCTGGCCAAGCTGCAGGCCGAGTATCCCGATATCGCCATCACCGAGGCCTTCAATTTCGTCGATCCGGTGCAGGAGAATTTCGACGGCTCGATGATGCTGCTGATCGAGGGCGCGCTGCTCGCCGTGCTGGTCGTCTGGCTGTTCCTGCGCGACGGCCGGGCCACCTTGATTGCCGCCACCGCCTTGCCGCTGTCGATCATCCCGGCCTTCATGGTGATGCACCTGATGGGCTTCACGTTGAACGTCGTGACCCTGCTGTCGATGTCGCTGGTGGTCGGCATATTGGTGGATGACGCCATCGTCGAGATCGAGAACATCATGCGCCACCTGCGCCTGGGCAAGACACCGTACCAGGCAGCCATGGAAGCGGCCGACGAGATCGGCCTGGCGGTCATCGCCACCACCTTCACGCTGATCGCCGTGTTCCTGCCGACCGCCTTCATGGGCGGCGTCGCCGGCAAGTTCTTCGTGCAGTTCGGCTGGACGGCGGCGATCGCCGTGTTCTTCTCGCTGGTCGTCGCCCGCATGCTGACGCCGATGATGGCCGCCTACCTGCTGCGACCACCGAAAACCGAGTACGCGGAACCGCGCTGGCTGGAAATCTACGCCGGCTGGGCGACCTGGTGCCTGCAGCACCGGGTGCTGACGCTGCTCGCTGCCGGCGCCTTCTTCTTCGGCTCCTTCGCGCTGGTGCCGCTGCTGCCGACCGGCTTCCTGCCGCCGGCCGACCTGTCGCAGACGCAGGTGTACCTGGCGCTGGCGCCCGGCAGCACCTTCCAGGAAAGCCTGGCCACGGCCGAGCGGGCGCGCGCCGTCGTCGAGCAGCATCCGCACGTCAAGATGGTGTACACCGCCGTCGGTGGCGGTGCCGCCGGCAGCGATCCGTTCGCCCCGCGCGGCGCGGCCGAGGTGCGCAAGGCGACGCTGACGCTGAACCTGACGCTGCGACCGGAGCGCGGCGGCATCACCAAGCAGGACATCGAGCGCGAGCTGCGCCAGCGCCTGGCGGTGCTGCCCGGCGTCCAGGTCAGGGTCGGCCTCGGCGGCGCCAACGAGAAATACGTGCTGGTGCTGGCCAGCGAGAATGGCCCGCTGCTGGCCGCCCATGCCCGCGTGGTCGAGCACGAACTACGCAGCATCCCCGGCATCGGCGCCGTCACCACCACCGCCAGCCTGGTCCGCCCGGAGCTGGTGGTGACGCCCGATTTCGCCCGCATGGCCGATCTCGGCGTGACCTCGGCGGCCATCGCCGACACGCTGCGCATCGCCACCGCCGGCGATTACGACCAGAGCCTGGCCAAGCTCAACCTGGCGCAGCGCCAGGTGCCGATCATCGTCAAGCTGCCGCCGGCCGCCCGCCAGGACCTCGGCTTGCTCGAACGCCTGACCGTGCCGGGCAAGCACGGCCCGGTGATGATCGCCAGCGTCGCCCGCCTGAGCATTGCCGGCGGCCCGGCCGAGATCGACCGTTACGACCGGCTGCGCAACATCAATTTCGAGATCGAGCTGAACGGTCAGGCGCTCGGCGAAGTCGAGAAACAGGCGCTGGCCCTGCCCAGCCTGACCGACCTGCCGGCCGGGGTGATCCAGAGCACGGTGGGCGACGCCGAGGCGATGGGCGAACTGTTCCAGAGCTTCGGCGTGGCCATGGCCACCGGCGTGCTCTGCATCTACATCGTGCTGGTCTTGCTGTTCAAGGATTTCGTCCAGCCGGTGACCATCCTGGCGGCGCTGGTGCTGTCGGTGCCGGGCGCCTTCCTGGCGCTGTTCATCAGCCAGCAGGCACTGTCGATGCCGTCGATGATCGGCCTGATCATGCTGATGGGCATCGCCACCAAGAACTCGATCCTGCTCATCGACTACGTCATCCTGGCCCGCCGCGAGCACGGCCTCGACCGCTGGCACGCGCTGCTCGACGCCTGCCGCAAGCGGGCCCGGCCGATCGTCATGACCACCATCGCCATGGGCGCCGGGATGATGCCGATCGCCCTCGGTATCGGCACCGATCCGAGCTTCCGCGCGCCGATGGCGATCGTCGTCATCGGCGGCCTGATCACCTCGACCTTCCTCAGCCTGCTGGTGATTCCGGTCGTTTTCACCTATGTGGACGACGCCGTCGCCTGGTTGCGGCCGCGTCTGCATCGACCGCAGCCCGGCGGCGCCTAGGTTCGCCATGGTCGCCGACCCGCCCAAGCCAGTCGCTGCCCCGGTCATCCCGGCCGTGGTCCGCCAGCGCCGCTGGTGGCTGGTGCTGCTGGCGTTGTGGGCGGCGCTGGTCGGCCTGGCCTATCGCCTGCAGGTCGACAACATCCGTGAGCAGGCGGTCCATGTGGCCATCGAGGGGGCCCGTAACATGTTCCGCATGGTGCTGCTGACGCGCAAATGGAATGCCAGCCACGGCGGCGTCTATGTGCCGGTGACCGAGCAGGTGCAGCCCAATCCCTATCTCGAGCATCCGCGGCGCGAGGTGACCACTACCGATGGCCTCGCCCTGACCCTGATCAACCCGGCTTACATGACCCGGCTGGTCGGTCAGATGGCCTCGTCCGACAGCGGCGCCATCTTTCACCTGACCAGCCTGCAGCCGATGCGCCCGCTGAATGCCCCCGACGACTGGGAGCGCGCGGCGCTGCTCGCCTTCGAAAGCGGCGTCGGCGAAACGCAGGCCGTGGTCGGCGACGGCGAGCAGCGGCTGCTCCGTTACATGGCGCCGCTGAAGGTCGAGCAGCCCTGCCTGGTCTGCCATCAGAAGCAGGGCTACGCGCTCGGGCAGATCCGCGGCGGCCTCAGCGTTTCCCAGCCGTACGCGCCGATCGCCGCGGCGACCGCGGCCGGCATCGGCAAGTCGCGTCTGACCCACGCGGCCGTCTTCCTGCTGATTGCGCTGCTCGCCTGGGTCTTGCTCGAACTGCTGCGCCGGCGCTGGTTCGAGCTGGCCGGCAAGATCCGCGAAGTCGAGGCGGCGCAGAGCCAGCTGCTGCAATCCGAGAAACTGGCGGCGGTCGGCCAGCTGGCGGCCGGCGTCGCCCACGAAATCAACAATCCGGTCGGTTTCGTCAATTCCAATCTGGGGACGCTGAAAAACTATACCGAGACGCTGCTCGGGCTGCTCGACGCCTGCCGGGCCGGCAAGGCCGGCGCGGCGGAGTTCGCCGCGGCCGACCTGGATTACCTGAAGCAGGATGCCATCGACCTGATCCGCGAATCGCAGGAGGGCCTCGGCCGGGTGCGCAAGATCGTCGCCGATCTTAAGGATTTCTCCCGCGTCGACCAGGCGGAGTGGCAGGAGGCCGATCTCAATGCCGGCATCGAAAGCACGCTCAACGTCGTCTGGCACGAACTGAAATACAAGGTCGAGCTGATCCGCGACTATGGCGTGCTGCCGCCGGTCTGGTGCATCGCCGCGCAGATCAACCAGGTGGTGCTGAACCTGCTGGTCAACGCCGCCCAGGCCATCGACGGCAAAGGGGTCATCACCGTACGTAGCGGCTGCGCCGACGACCTGGCCTGGATCGAGATCGAGGACAATGGCCGCGGCATGACGGCGGAGGTGCGCCAGCGCATCTTCGAGCCCTTCTACACGACCAAGCCGGTCGGCAAGGGCACCGGCCTCGGGCTGTCGCTGGCCCATGACATCGTCGGCAAGCACGGCGGGCGCATCACGGTCGATAGCGAGCCGGGCCGCGGCAGCCGCTTCCGCGTCGAATTGCCGCGGCGCCCGAGCGGCGCCTGAACGCCGCCGGGCGCCGCGGTTCAGCCGGCGGCCAGGCTGGCTTCGCGCGTCGCCGGTGCCACGCAGACCCGATTGCGGCCGCTGTGCTTGGCCGCGTACAGCGCCTGGTCGGCCAGCGCCACCAGGCTGCCGGGCTGGCAGTCATGGTCGGGAACCAGCGAGGCGACGCCGACGCTGATCGTGACGCAGGCGGCCACCAGGCTGCCGGCATGGGGCAGGGCATCGTGCTCGATGCCGGCGCGGATGCGCTCGGCGACTTCGCGTGCGCCGTCGAGGCCGGTATTGGGCAGGATCACGGCGAATTCCTCGCCGCCGTAGCGGGCGGTCAGGTCGCCGGCGCGGAAAGCCTGGCGCTGCAGGCTGGCGGACACGGCCTTGAGGCATTCGTCGCCGCCCTGGTGACCGTAGAGGTCGTTGTAGGGCTTGAAATAATCGACATCGGCCATGATCAGCGACAGCGGCCCGTTCTGGCGCCGGGCGCGGTTCCACTCGCTATGCAGTTTGTCGTCGAAGCTGCGGCGGTTGGCGACGCCGGTCAGGGCATCGACGGTCGCCAGTTGCTGCAGGGCGAGCTGGGCGTTCTTGTGCTCGGTCATGTCGCGCAGGGTTTCGACGACGGCAATCAGCTGGCCGTCCTCGGCATAGATCGGCCCGGCATCGATGGCCAGGTACAGGCGCTCGCCGACGCGTGGCATGACGCACCAGTTTTCGGCACGGACGCCCAGGCCCAGTTCCGACGGTTCGGTGTGGAAGGGATAGAGCGTCGCCAATTCGGCGCCGCGTCCCTGGGCCAGCACATCGGCCAGGCACAGGCGCGGTTTCGAGTAGAAGGCCTGCCAGTGGTTGCGGGTGCCGACCACCTCGGCCGCAGCGACGCCGGTCAGGCGCTCGCAGGCGCGGTTCCAGACGAGAACCCGGCATTCCTGGTCGACGACGAAGGTCGGGACGACCAGGTGCTCCATCAATTTGACGGCAAAGGTACGGTCTTGCGGGTGCCGGACGGCACTTTCCTGTTCCATCGATTTCCCCCCTCGGTGTGTGTCTGTCGGTGGTCTGCTCGCCACTTTGAGCCGCTAGTGTGCCATGACTTTCGTCATAATCAACAGCCGCGTTGGCGGCGTCCGCGCCGGCCTATGGTTCGCTCTCGGGGAGCGGCCGGCGAATCTCCGCCGGGCGGCCGAAACTGAGGGTGTAGAAGATGTCCAGGGCGTTGTCGCTGCCGGCGCGGCCGATCACCGAGACCTGGCGATTGAGGTTGACCGTCAGCTTGACGATGCCCTCGGCGCGGCCCAGCGCCTGCTCGTAGGAGAGCAGGGCGTTGCTGCTCAGGCGTTTGCCGATGCTGAGAATCTGGCTGCCGGTGGTGCTCGTGTCGACGCTGCTGCCGGCGACGCGACTGCCGGCCTGGCGCCCGCCAGTGCCGCCCAGCTCACCCTGGCGGACGGCGAATTCGTCGATGCCGAAGGTCTTTTTCAATTGCTGCACGACATTGCCCGAATCGTTGCCGAGCAGGCCGCCGGCCGCCGACAGCAGCAGCGTCGCGTCGCCGGCGCCCATGCTTTCCGAGCCGTGACCGAGCACCAGCCAGGCGAGCTTTTCCGCTTCCGGCAGTTCCGGGTCGGAGACCAGGCGGATCACCGGCCGCTGCGCCGTGCCGCCGATCTGCACGCCGGGCTCGACGGCCAGGCCGCGCCGGACGGCGAGGACATCGAGCCCCGGATTGTCGAGCAGGCCCTGGAAAGTCAGGATGCCGCGAGTGATCGCCAGTTGCTGGCCATAGGCGTCGAAGCGGCCGTCGCGCAGGCGGATGCTGCCGCTGGCGCGCGGCAGGTCGCGGCCGCTGGCACGCAGGCGCAGGTCGCCGGCCAGGCGGCTGGAGAGGCCGGCGCCGACAAAGAGGAAGTTACGGCCGAGGTCGGTGGTCACGTCCAGTTCGAGTTTCGGCCGCAGTGTCGGCGCCGCCGTATCGCCGGCGCGGCGGACGACGACGTCGTCGGATAGGCGCGGAATGCCGCCCGGGGCCAGCTGCCAGTAGCCGGCATCGACCGTCAGTTTGCCGCTGGCACCGATGGCTTCGCCGTTCCAGCTGAGCCGGCCGGCACCGGACACCATGATCCACTGCTCGGGCAACTGGAAGGCGCCCAGGCGCTCCAGGCGAAAATCGAGAAAGGCGTCGTCGCTGCCCTGGCTGCCGGCAATGCGCATTTCGCCGCTGACTTCCAGGCGGCCCGGACGGGCGGTCAGCGCCGCCATGTCATCGCGATTGCTCAGGCGCAGCGGCCGCGGCATCGCCTGCAACTGGCTGAGGAAGCTCAGCTGGCGGATGCGCAGCCGGTTGGCGTCGAGCTCGACGGCCAGTTCGCCGTCGCTCAGATTGAGTCCCTGGGCGGGCTGGCGCACGGCCAGTTTTTCGCCGCGGAAGCTGCCGTGGGTCAGCGGTTGCGCCGGGCTGCCGGCCAGCTTGAGTTCGCCGCTGAAGCGGCCGGCACTCTGCCAGCCTTCGCCGATCAGCTCGGCCAGCCAGCCGAGGTCGGCAATCTCGGTCTGCAGGTTGCCGCGCCAGGGCGCCAGGCGGTCGAGCGACCAGGCGCCCTGCAGGCCGGCCGTCAGTTCGCCGCCGAGCGTGCCGATACGCGCCCCGCGCGCCTGCAGGCTGGCCCGCAGCGTCTGGCTGTCGGCGGTGGCCTGCAGCGTCGCCCGCCAGTCGAGCGGCGCCCCGGCCAACTGCGCTGGACCGAAGGCCCAGGCGGCGGCACCCAGTTGCAGGTCGGCCGGCGCCGTCAGGCGGAACTGGCGCGCCGGCTCCGGGCTGTCCAGCCGGGCTTCGAGCAGGCGACCGTGCCAGCGCGGGCCGCCATCGCCTGGCTCGATGCCGCCGGCCGCAGCGAGGCTCAGGCGGCTGCGGTCGGCCAGTTCGACGCCGGCCTGCCAGTTGTGCGCCTGGTTGCTGCCGCTGGCCTGGAAGTGCAGCGCTCGGGCCAGCCCCGGCTGGTTGGCGCTGCTCAATTGGCCGATGGCGAGATCGACGCGCAGCGGCGAGGCCAGCTCGCCACCGGCGGTGGCCTCCAGCTTCAGTCGGCTGGCGCAGGCTGCCGCCGAGGACGAGCTGGCCGCTGACGCCGCCTTCCAGGCCGTAGGGGGCGAGATCGGGGGCGTCGATGACGACCGCCAGCGCCTCGCCGGGCTGGCCGAAGGCGCCCTGCGCCGTCAGCGTATTGGCCCCGGCGACCAGCCGGACATCGGCGCGCGGGATGCGCGGCCAGTCGAGGCTCAGCGTGCCCCGGCCGGTCAGCGGATGGCCGGCGACCTGGCTGTCGGCCAGGGTGAAGCTGGCGTCGATCAGTGGCCGCGGCGCCAGCCGACCCCGCGTGGCAAAACTGCCGTTGATCTGCGCCGCCGGCACGCGGGCGAAGCGGCTCGGGTCGAAGCGTTCGAGTTTGCCCTGGGCGCTGAAGGCCTGGGCGCCGGCCAGACTGAGTTCGCCAGCGAGCGTCAGGCGGGCGCTGCCGGCGCTCAGTTCGAGGCGGCTCAGGGCAATTTGCGCGGCGGCATGGCTGACCTCGGCGCGCAGGGCAAACTGCGGATCCTTCAGGTCGAGCTGCAGCGCCTGGCGGTTGGCGGCGAGACTGGCGCTCAGCGGCCCGGCAAGGCGGGTGCGGCGCAGGCGGGAGTGGAGCTGCGCGGCATCCAGCCGGCTGGCGGTCAGTGCCAGCTCGAGGGTGCCGGCCTGCCAGCGACCGGTGCCGGTCAAGCTGCCCGAACCGGGCATGAGGGCGTGCACTTCGCTGAACTGCGCCGTTTCGCCCTGCCAGTCGAGTTGGCCGCTGAGGCTGGCCAGCGGCAGGCGCTGCCGGTCGAGCGGGCCGGGTTGCGGGTTGGCCAGGGCGAAGCGACCGCTGATGCCGTCGCCGTGCGGTTCGAGGTCGGCGCTCAGGCTGAGCCGGGCGACCGGCGCACCGGCCTGCCAGGCGGCCGGATCGATGTTGCTCAGGGCGATATGGGCGCTGGCGAAGGGCGCCGGGGCGAAGGGCGTGAGCACGACACTGGCCTCGCCCTCGACGCCGGCACTGGCCAGCAACCGCAGGTCGATGCGTTGTAGTGGGCCGGCCGCCTGCACGGTCAGGGCCAGCGGGCGCTCGGCGAGCTGGCCAGTGACTTCGGCGCTGGCACTGAGTGGCAGCGGGGCCGCCCCGTCGAGCGTCGCCTGGCCGCGGATGACGATGTCGCCAAGGCTCGCGTGCAATGCCTCCAGCCGGTGCTGGCGACCGTCGCTGGCGAGGCGGCCGGCGAGATCGCTGACGCTCAGCACGTTGCCGTAGTTCAGCGTGGCGACACCGAACTGCGCCACCTCGACGGCCAGCGGCAGCCGCAGTTCCTCCGGCGCGACCGTCGGTTCAGCCGTCGGTTCGGCGACGATGTGCAGCTTTTCCAGCGTCAGGCGCTGCACCTGCAGCTGGCCGGCGAACAGCGCCGCCGGTGACCAGTCGAGCTGCAGGCCGTCGGCCTGCAGCTGCAGTTCCGCCGTCTGCCAGCGCAGGCTGACGATGTTCAGCGGGCCGAGCAGCCGGCCGCTGGCCTGCTCGACCTGCAGGCGCCCGCCGCTGGCGCCGGCGGCCAGCGCCAGCACCGCCTGCAGGCCGCTGGCGCTGGTCAGCAGCCAGGTGACAACGGCGCAGGCTGCGAGCAGCAGGGCGGTGGCGAGCAGAAGAGTGCGGCGCATGTCAGAAGGGAATGGCCAGGGAGAAATGCAGATGCACCTCGCGGCTGCGTTCGCCGTAGGCGAGATCGACGCCGATCGGCCCGGCCGGGCTGCGCCAGCGGGCGCCGAGGCCGTAGCCGGTGGCCAGGCGGACATCGGCCAGGCTGTCGACGGCGTCGCCGGTATCGACGAAGGCAGCGACGCCCCAGCTGTCGTTCAGCCAGTGCGTCAGCTCGGCGCTGGCGACGGCCAGGTAGCGGCCACCGACCGTCGCCTCGCCTTCCTTGATGCCCAGGCTCTGGTAGCCGTAACCGCGCACCGAGCCGGTGCCGCCGGTGCGGAACAGGTAGTCCTGCGGAATGCGCAGGCGGGAGTCGGCGAAAGTGCGGCCGAGTTCGGCGCGCAGGCTCAGCTGGTTGCTGGCGCCGAGCGCCACGTATTGCTGCCAGCGGCCGTGCAGGCGGACGAAGTTCTGGTCGGAGAGGGCCGCCTTGGCGCCGCCACCGACCTGGGCCTGGAGCACGATGCCGTTCTGCGGGTCGAGCGGATGGTCGACCCGGCGCCAGGTCCACTGCACGTTGGGCACCAGGGCCCGGCTGGTCACCGCCAGCGCCCCGCTCGGCTCGCGCCGTTCGTGCTGCCAGCCGAGCGACAGGCGCTGCTCGATGCTGCCGCGCTGCTGCACGCTCTGCACGCCGAAGGCGTAGCGCTCGGTCTTCAACTCCTCGATATCGGTCTTCTCGCTCATCGCACCGAAGCTGTGCCGGCGGTTGCGGCTGTCCGGCGGCAGGAAGATGTCGCCATAGAGCGTCTGCTTCTTCTGTTCCAGACGCAGGCCGCTTTCCAGCGACCAGGCGTGGCGGAACAGGTCGGGCGTATGGTAATTGGCCTCGACGCGGGCGCCGGTGTTGGAGCTGATGCCGGTGCCGAAGCCGATCCGGTGCGGCTGGCGCTCACGCACGCGGAGGATGATCGGGGCGCTGATGCTGCCGTCGCCATCCTCGTCGCTGGCGCTCAGGTCGAGCTCGGCGCGTACCGAGGTGAAATAGGGGGTCGATTGCAGGGTGCTCTGCAGGGTGTTCAGGTCGGCCTCGCGGTAGGGATCACCGGGCAGCGCGGCGCGGTTGTAGCGGGCGACCAGTTCCGGCGGATAGCGTTGCAGGCCGCTGATCTGCAATTCGCCGAAACGGTAACGCGGGCCGCTGGCGTAATGGGTGCTCAGGCTGGCCTGCCGGGCCTCGCTGTCGATGTCGGCCAGGCTGTTGAGCAGGCGGGCGGCCGGGTATTCGTCGGCGAGCAGCTGGCTGAGGATCTGCTGCTTGGCGTTGTTCCAGTCTTCCTGGCGGAATGGCTGGCCGACTGCCAGAGCCCAGTCGGCGATCAGTTGCTGACGGCGCTCGGCGGGCAGCGGGCCGTCGATGGCGACGCTGACGGCGCCGACCACGGTGCGGGGCCCGGGGTCGATTTTCAGGCGCAGGCTGTCGGCCTCGCCGACGGGCTCGAGCTGTGGCGAGAAGTAGCCCTCGGTGGCCAGGACCTCGCTCAAGTCCGCCTGCAGGCCGGGCGAGGCGGCGGTATAGGCGGACAGGTAGGGGGAGAGCAGACGGACGATCGGCGCCGGAGCCTCCAGCTTCACCTGCGCCAGGCCTGCCGCCGGCAACAGCGCGCCGAGCAGCAGGAGCAGCGGCCGGCCAGCCAGCATCAAACGGCGGTTCGCCTGTTGCCGTCCGCCCGCGGCGGCAGCAGGAAGCTGCGCGGCTGCTGGCGCAGGCGCCGGCCAATGGCGCGCATGACCGGACTCCAGTGGTCGAAGTGGATGCGCCGGGCGCCCATGGCGGTACGCAGGGCGAGGGCGAAGCTGACCAGCAGATTGGTCAAACCGATGGCGGCAATGCCGAAGGCGGCCCAGACGATGGCCTGCCAGGGCAAGGCGAATTCGAAGCCGATCAGCGCGTAGCCGAGGTTGGCGCTGGCGAAGGCGATGTGGCGGATATCCAGCGGCAGGCCGAGGATGGTGCCGATGACGCCGGTCGAGCCGAGCATGCAGCCGAACAGGAAGTTACCCATGATGCCGCCGAGGCGGCTTTCGATATAGCTGCCGATGCGCCCGGCCCGCTCCGGCCCGGCCAGGGCCTGCAGCCAGCGCAGCCGGCCGAGGCGGCGGCCGATGTCGGCATAGGCGGCGCGATTGTCGAAATAGCCGGTGATCAGCCCGGAGAGGAAGAGGTAGAAACCGGCGATGGCGGCATGCGGGATGGCCCAGCTTAGCGCATCGAGATCGCCGATCAGGCTGGCACCTTTTTCCGCCGCGATGATCGGCGCGCCGTGCAGCCAGGAGAGCGCGAAGCCGACGGAGATGGCGACCGGCAGGGCGAGCATGACGTTGCCGGCGATGGCCGCCAGCTGGCTGCGGCTGACCGCGACGATGACATCGACCAGGCGTTCGAGGTCGGCGCTGCGCGTCGGCTTCAGGTCGCCGAGCAGGCTGGCCAGTGTCTGTGCCGTCATCGCCGGCTGCTTGGTGGCGACGGTCATGCCGAGCAGGAAGATGGCGACGAAGCCAAGGCCGTAGATCATGCTGAACAGGAAGGCTTCGACGAACAGCGGCGCATGCAACCCGCCGGCGAAGATCTTGAGCAGGGCCATAACACCAATCAGCACGCCGGCGCCGGCGGCCGAGACCCACATCCGGCGATAGTCGGCCGGCGTGTCGCAGATGTAGTGCTCGCCCGAGCGGGCGGCGTTCTCGGTGATGCGCACGGCGAGCAGTTGCGACAGCTGGGTCATGTAGAAACCCAGGCTGTTGCGCCGGTTCTCAGCGATAAAGGCGGCATGGGCGAAAGCCGCCCAGCCGGCGATGGCTTCCGGATGGATCGTCGCTTCGCGGCTGCCGGTCAGGATGTCGACCAGTTCGTGCAGGCGCTGCAGGCTCTGCTCGCTGCGCGTCAGGACGTAGGAGAGGTGCAGGCTGGTGCCGACAGTCAATGCCCGCCGGCGGATGCGCTGCAGGGTTTCCCGGCACTGGGCGGCGATCACCAGCAACTGGCTGCCGTCGTCGGCGGGGCGTTCCGGCTCGTCGAGCGCCGCGCGCAGGCTGGTGGCGAATTCCAGGGCCTCGGCCGAGAGGGCGATGAAACGCGGCGTGTCGTCGTCGAAATCGGGCGAGGCGCGCATCAGCTCGCTCTCGACGCCGAGACCGCTGACGCGGTGGGCAAGCAGCAGCACGGCGTCGATCATCTGTTCCTGGACGCTGCGCCAGTCGATGCCGTGCAGTTCGTCGGTCGGGGCGATGATGCTCCACAGGCGCTGGCTCTGCTCGGGGGAGGCAGCTTCCAGCCAGCGCCAGTCGTCGGCCCGGTCGAAGATGACGTGCAGGCAGTCCTTCAGGCGGCGCTCGTCGGGCGCTTCCGGCAGCAGGTGGTTGCCGAGGATGCGTCCCCATTCGGCAAAGAAGCCGGTACCGGGCAGGATGCCGCTGTCGGTGAAGAAGGTGACCAGGCGGCGCGCAGCCAGGAAGTGCAGGACATGGCGGCGAAAGGCGGCGCGCAGCTCGGCGTCGCCTTCCAGGCGTTCGAGCATGGCCGCATAGCGCTCGCCGCTGCCATCATCTCGCCGGCTGCGCGGGCGTAGCGCCGCCACTAGCTGGCGGATCAGGTTAAGGGTGTCGGCTTCCGGCGAGCGGAAACGCTCCAGGGCGTCGCCGATCGCTGTCGCACTGGAATCCGGCCGGGCAAACAGCCGCCGCAGGGTGGCAAAAATTCCTCGCATTGAATTCTTCACAAAAAACGACAGAGGACATGATAAATGACCGTTGCCTGCAGGCTGGCCTTTCCTTTTTACCGTCCGTGGTTGACAATCTACTAGTTACAGCAATGAAACCAAGAACTCAGGCTGTAAATTGCGCATTGCCCAATAATTCGAAAGGAACCTCGTCATGCTGAAAATTGTCAAGAATTCTCTGGTTGTCGCCCTGTTGGCCGGTGTCGGTTTTGCCGCCACGGCGCAGGAACGTGTCTATGTCATCGATGGTCGCGACGTCGTCGCCAAGAGCAACTTCGGCCTGTGCTGGCGCACCAACTACTGGACCCCGGCTGCCGCCGCCGCCGACAAGTCCGGTTGCGAGTGCGACAAGGACCTGCTGCCGAAGGAAACCTGCGAGCCGAAGATGGCCGCTGCTCCGGCCGCTGCTCCGGCTGCTGCCCCGGCTACCGGCCCGAAGCCGACCGGTGAGAAGATCACCGTCGCTGCCGATGCCCTGTTCGACTTCAACAAGGCTGTCCTGCGTCCGGCAGGCAAGGCCAAGCTCGACGAGCTGGTCTCCAAGGCTGCCGCGATCAAGCTCGAAGTGATCCTGGCCGTCGGCCACACCGACCGCATCGGCGGCAATGCCTACAACCAGAAGCTGTCCGAGAAGCGCGCTGCCGCGGTCAAGGAATACCTGGTCGCCAAGGGCATCGAAGCCAACCGCGTCTACACCGAAGGCAAGGGCGAAACCCAGCCGGTGACCGGCGACAAGTGC
>PHCU01000237.1 GCA_002842345.1 Betaproteobacteria bacterium HGW-Betaproteobacteria-12
CCTCAGCCCGGCCAACCTGCGTGCCCGCGCCCGGCGTCTGGCGCGCCAGTACGGCGGCAAGCTCGGCCTGCTGGTCATCGACTACATCCAGCTGATGAGCGGCAACCGGCAGGGCGAGAACCGCGCCACAGAAGTGTCGGAAATCTCGCGCTCGATCAAGTCGCTGGCCAAGGAACTGCAGGTGCCGATCGTCGCCCTCTCCCAGCTGTCGCGGAAGGTCGAAGAGCGCAATGACAAGCGGCCGATGATGTCCGACTTGCGCGAATCCGGCGCCATCGAGCAGGATGCCGACGTGATCCTGATGATGTACCGCGACGAGTATTACAACAAGGAAAGCCAGGATAACAAGGGCATGGCCGAAGTCATCATCGGCAAGCAGCGTAACGGTCCTACAGGTACTGTTCGCCTTGCCTTCCTCGGCGAATACACGCGCTTCGAGAACCTGGCGAGCGGCGGCTTCCAGGACGCGCGGGACTGATTGCGGAATTTGGCGTGGCGGGCGCCGGCGTCACCTTGGCGATCGCCCGTCGCATCAGAGTTCGACCCGACGGGCGCTGATACTGTACTGGATAGCGGCCGGATCGGTACCGTCGAGATGGCCGCGGGGTGTTTCCAGGCGCGGCAACAGCAGGAAGGGGTGTGTCGCACCCTGGCCGTTCAGCGTGATGTCGGTACCGACGTTGAAGGCGATCCAGTTCATTTCCCAGACACCGAACAGCACCCGTTTCAGTGCCAGTAGGCGGCTATCTAGGTCGGATAGGCCTTCGAGGGCGATGGCGCGGCGGACATCGCTCGGGTCGACCGGAATCCAGCCATAGCCCGGCACGTAGAATTCAGCACGCACATGCTGGCCGCGCGTCGCATCCGTAGTCGTCAGCCCGAGGCTGCGAAACAGGCGCGAAGAACCGACGCGCAAGCCGAATACGCAGCGGGCCGGAATGCCGACCGAGCGGCAGATGCTGACGAACAGCCCGTTGATGTCGGCCGAGCGCCCGCCGTATTGGCCGCTGATCAACTGGCGCATGACATCGCCGCTGCCGCAGCCGGGGAGCGCCGGGTCGTAAATCGTGTTGTCCACCACCCACTCATACACAGCCTTGGCCTGGGCTACCGGGTCCTTGATGCGGCCGAGAATGCGTTCGCCCAACTGGTGAGCCAGGCCATCGTTGGGAATCAGGCGCGAGGCCTGCAGGTTGCGGCGCAGGATATCCTCGCGCTCCGGGGCGACAGTCCGCTTGGTCACGTCGAAATGACGGTCGGCCGTGGTGACCAGAGTTTTCAATTGCAGCTTGCCGGCCATGCCGTCGGGCCACTCGCAGTGGAATACCTCGAGATCGCCGTCGGGTAGCCGGTTCATGCTGGCCCGCCCGGGATTGCCTTCCCAGGCGTGGCCCAGCGTGCGCTGGAACAGGGTGTCCTGATTCAGTGGCAGCGGCAGCCAGAGCTTGCTCGGTCCATCCTTGCTCTTGAGATTGACGCTGGTGATAACTTCGTAGGTATGCCACTCGGTCGGTGGCTCGGGGGCTTTGACCGGGGGCAGGCGGGAGGCCGAGGTACCTTTCGGCGGTTCGTCGATGACCGGATTGTCGGCTGTATGGACCGGACTGCGTGTCGTCGGATTGCTGGCAGGTTTGGCTCGAGGTTTGCGCTTGGCGACCCTTTTTTTGGCCGTTGTTTTCTTGGGGGCTGCCTCGGCTGTCGGGGCGAGCAGGGCAAGGGCAGTAATAGAGGCAAGAAAGGCGCGACGTTTCAAGAACTTCCTCCGGCAGGCACAGCCCGTGGCTGAAACGAAAAGGCCGTGTCACTGACACGGCCCCTTGGATTGATGCAAAAAATTATAGCACTTCGGCCGCGTGATCAGCCAGGCGCGAGCGCTCGCCGCGTTGCAGGGTGATGTGCCCGGAGTGCGCCCAGCCCTTGAAACGGTCGACGACGTAGGTCAGGCCGGAACTGCCTTCGGTCAGGTAGGGCGTGTCGATCTGGGCGATGTTGCCGAGGCAGACCACCTTGGTGCCCGGGCCGGCACGGGTGACCAGCGTCTTCATCTGCTTCGGCGTCAGGTTCTGCGCTTCGTCGATGATCAGGTACTTCTTCAGGAAGGTGCGGCCGCGCATGAAGTTCAGTGACTTGACCTTGATCTTGGCGCGAATGATGTCGTTGGTGGCAGCCTTGCCCCAGTCGCCGCCATAGGGACCATTGTCCTCGGTGTGGGTGAGGACTTCTAGGTTGTCCTCGAGGGCACCCATCCACGGCGCCATCTTTTCCTCCTCGCTGCCCGGCAAAAAACCGATGTCTTCGCCGACCGGCACGGTGACGCGAGTCATGATGATCTCGGCGAACTGTTTGCTTTCCAGCGTCTGGGTCAGACCCGCCGCCAGCGTCAGCAGCGTCTTGCCGGTGCCGGCCTGGCCGAGCAGAGTGACGAAGTCGATGTCCGGGTTCATCAGCAGGTTCATCGCGAAATTCTGTTCGCGATTGCGTGCGGTGATGCCCCACACGGCATTCTTCGGATGCGTGTAGTCGATCAGCGTTTCCAGCACCGCTGTCTTACCGGCGGCTTCCTTGACGATGGCGGCGAAGCCGTCGCTTTCCAGCCAGACGAACTCGTTGATCAGCAGTTGCGGACAGAGCGGACCGGTGACCTTGTAGTAGGTCTTGCTTTCCTTCTTCCACGATTCCATGCCCTTGCCGTGCTTGTCCCAGAAATTGTCGGGCAGGGCGCGGGTGCCGGAATAGAGGATGTCGGTATCCTCGAGCACCTTGTCGTTGAAGTAGTCCTCGGCCAGCAGGTTCAGGGCGCGCGACTTGATGCGCATGTTGATGTCTTTCGACACCAGGATGACGGGGCGCCTGGGGAACTTCTTCTGCAGGTGGATGACCACCGAGAGGATCTGGTTGTCGACCTTGGAGGTCGGCAGGCCCTGCGGGAGCTCGCTGCTGATGGCTTCGGTCTGCAGGAACAGGCGACCGCTGGCCAGTTTGCTCGACGGGGCATAGAGGTCGATGCCTTCGTCGATGTCGTCGCCGTTCTCGGCCAGCAACTCGTCGAGCATGCGCGAGGTCTGGCGTGCGTTGCGGGCGATTTCCGACATGCCCTTCTTGTTGTTGTCGAGTTCTTCCAGCGTCATGATTGGCAGGAAGATGTCGTGTTCCTCGAAGCGGAAAAGACTGCTGGGGTCGTGCATCAGCACGTTGGTGTCGAGAACGAAAAGTTTGGTAACGGCGGGCTTCTTGGCGGCTGCGGGCTTGCGCGGCATG
>PHCU01000238.1 GCA_002842345.1 Betaproteobacteria bacterium HGW-Betaproteobacteria-12
ATATCCCGCCCTACCTGGACGAGTGGTATCGCCAGGCGGCGCGGATGATCGGAGGCTGATGCGATGCCGATAACGCACCTCGGGTTGAATCTTCGCCAGTTGCACAGTCCGTTGCCGATGTTCCATGGCAGCGTGGATCGCGAGCAATGGTCGGCCGCCGCGCGCTCTATTGCCCAGGCCAAAGGCAGGTTGCTGGCGCTGTGGGGCAGCGATCGCGGTGATGATGCCGACGGCACGATGGTGGTATGCGCGGCCTACGTGATCGAGAGCGGCCTGCTGTGGCTGGTATTGCCACTGGCCACGCCGGCATCGGGCTACCCCGATCTTGCAAGCTGCTTTCCGTGCGCCGAACGCATGCAACGGGCACTGGCCGACATGCACGGGGTGCAGGCGCAAAACCCGCTGGATGTTCGGCCGTGGCTGGATCATGGCCTGTGGCCACGCGATTTTCGGCCACTGGCGTACGCCGCGCGCGAAAGTGCTGCGCTCGCCATCACCAGCCCGGCGCCGTATCCGTTCGTCCGCGTGGAAGGCGATGGTGTGCATGAGATCGCGGTGGGGCCGGTGCATGCCGGCATCATCGAGCCTGGGCATTTTCGCTTCTCGGTGGTAGGCGAAAAAGCGCTGCGGCTGGAAGGGCGGTTGGGCTACACCCACAAGGGCATCGAGCGGCGCTTCACCGAACTGCCGCCACACGATGCGTTCCGGCTCGCCGGGCGTGTCAGCGGCGATTCCACCGTGGCCTATGCCTGGGCGTACTGCATGGCGCTGGAGTCGGCAGCCGGCGTCACCATCCCGCTGCGTGCCGCCTGGTTGCGCGCGCTGCTGCTGGAGCGGGAACGCGTGGCCAATCACCTCGGCGATCTGGGTGCATTGGGCAACGATGCCGGGCTGGCGGTCGGTCTGGCGCAGTTCTCGCGCCTGCGCGAGGATTGGCAGCGCCTGTCGCGCACGCTGTTCGGTCACCGCCTGCTGATGGATTGCGTGGTGCCGGGCGGTGTAGCGGTGGATATCGATGCCGCGGCGGTGCACCAGATCGCCGCGCAATGCGACGCGATCGAAACCGAGGCGCGGGCGATGCACAGTCTGTACGACGAACATGCCGGCCTGCAGGATCGGCTCATCGGCACCGGCCAAGTGACGCCTGAACTGGCGGCGCAGTTGGGCTTGAGCGGGTTGGCCGGACGCGCCAGCGGCCAGGCGCTGGATCAGCGCAGCCAGTTTCCATCGGTTCCGTACGATGCGATGGACGTGCGCATCGCGACCCACCACAACGGCGATGTCGCGGCGCGGGTAAACCTTCGTTTCGATGAGGTGTTGGAGGCGCTGCGGCTGATCCGGCGTATCGTGCATGAATTGCCGGCAGGTGCGACTTGCAGCCCGGTCGAGCTGCCGCAGCGTGCGGCGTTCGGTGCCGGCTGGGTCGAGGGCTGGCGCGGTGAAATCCTGGTGGCGCTGGAGCTGGTGCCGGATGACGGCGGCGTGCGCATTCGTCGTTGCCATTGCCATGATCCCTCATGGCAGAACTGGCCGGTGATCGAGCACGCGATGATCGGCAACATCGTTCCCGATTTTCCGTTGATCAACAAGTCCTTCAATCTCAGTTATTCAGGACATGACTTGTAATGTGGAACATCATCAAACGCATCGCCCATGCCGGCATTGTCACTGAACCAGGCCCGCTGCCAGCGGCCGATCACGGCAAGGATGTCGGCCACATCCAGCAGCGCCTGCTCGCCATTCTCGGCAAAGCCCTGACCATCCGCATGGTGGATGCCGGCTCGTGCAACGGTTGTGAGCTGGAAATCCATGCGCTAAGCAACCCTTACTACAACATCGAGGGCTTGGGCATCAAGTTTGTCGCCAGCCCGCGTCATGCGGATATGCTGCTGGTTACCGGCCCGGTGTCGCGGCACATGGCGCAGGCATTGCAGCGAACCTATGACGCCATGCCCGATCCCAAACTGGTAGTGGCGGTGGGCGATTGCGGCTGTAGCGGCGGTGTGTTTGGTGAGAGTTATGCCAGTTGCGGGCGCGTCGCCAATGTCATTCCGGTACATTGCACGATCCCGGGTTGCCCGCCGGCACCGGTCGATATCCTGCGCGGGATTCTGAGCGCGGTGAGCGCGCATGTCGAAGCCATACCCGAGCCGGCGAACCGATCATGAGTAGCGTAGCGGCGTTGTTGCAGGCCAAGCTCGATGCCATGCCGCCAGTGCGCGCGATGGCGGTGCAGGTGAAGTCGGCAACGTCGGAGCGGGTATGCCTGCATGCGCCACTGGCGGCCAATGTCAACGACAAGGGCTGCGCCTTCGGCGGCAGTATCGCCGGGTTGATGACCCTGGCTGGGTGGGGGATGCTGGTGGTTCGTGCGCAAGCACTGGCCCTGCCAGCGCTGGAGGTCTATGTCGCCGACAGCCAGATCCGCTATCTGGCACCGTTGTATCAGGCAATTGCGGCGCAGGCATGGCTGGAGGACGGGTCGCGCTGGGAGTCTGCGGTGCAGCGTTTGCAGCAACATGGCCGTGCCAGCCTGAGCGTGAAAGCGCAGGTGCTGGGGCCTGATGGCGATCCGGTGGCGAGCATGGAGGCGCGTTTTGCCATGGTTGCGGACGCGCCGGCTGGTGACCCGGCACAACTTGGGTAACAATGGGCCATGCGCAAACTTTCAGTGGTGCTGGTGGTGATCGTACTTGCCCTTGCTGGCTGCGCCAGCGAGAGCAAGAAGTCCAAATCGCTGGACGCGGTGCTCTACGCGTATGCCGGCGCGGTGCGCTGGGGCGAGTTCGAGCGTGCCTGGGAGATGGTCGATCCGCAGGTGCGCAAGGAGCATCCGCTGAGCGATCTGGAATGGTCGCGTTTTGCACAGGTACAGATCACCGGCTACAAAGTGCAGGCAAGCGGACCGACGGCGGATGGCGATATCGAGCAATTCGTACAGATCGGCGTGGTCAGCCGGTTGTCGCAGGCCGAGCGGGTGGTGATCACAAAAGAGCGCTGGCACTGGGATGACGAGGCCAAACGCTGGTGGCTGGTGAGCGGGTTTCCGGATATTTCGGTCTCGCATTGACGGGGTTTCAGGCCTGCGCTGCACACGTACGCGGGCTGGATTCCGCGTGCTGATGGCCGGTGCCAGGGCGCCAGGCTTTGCGCGCGGGCGCGTGCTGGGCGACAATCGCGCCCCCTGTCCCTATTGGTGTGTACTGTGATGGCTGCGCAGTTTTCCGAGTTTGTAAGCGAGCACGCGGCACTGGCAT
>PHCU01000074.1 GCA_002842345.1 Betaproteobacteria bacterium HGW-Betaproteobacteria-12
AAATCCAAGTATACACGCGCTCCGAGGACGATCCGTATGGACATCACCGAACTGCTGGCCTTCAGCGTCAAGAACAAGGCCTCCGACCTCCATCTCTCCTCCGGACTGCCGCCGATGATCCGCGTGCATGGCGATGTCCGTCGCATCAACCTGCCGGCCATGGAGCACAAGGATGTACATGGCATGGTCTATGACATCATGAATGACGGCCAGCGCAAGGTGTATGAAGAAACGCTGGAATGCGACTTTTCCTTCGAGATTCCCAATCTCGCCCGCTTCCGCGTCAATGCCTACAATCAGCAGCGCGGTGCCGGTGCCGTGTTCCGGACCATTCCGTCGAAGGTGCTGACGCTCGAGGAACTCAACTGCCCGAAGATCTTCAAGGATATTTCCGAATATCCGCGCGGCATCGTGCTGGTCACCGGCCCGACCGGTTCCGGCAAATCGACGACGCTGGCGGCGATGGTCAATCACGTCAACGAAAACGAGTACGGCCACATCCTGACGGTCGAGGATCCGATCGAATTCGTCCATGAATCGAAGAAGTGCCTGATCAACCAGCGCGAGGTCGGGCCGCATACCCTGTCCTTCGCCAACGCCCTGCGCTCGGCGCTGCGCGAGGATCCGGACGTGATCCTGGTCGGCGAAATGCGCGACCTGGAAACCATTCGCCTGGCCCTGACGGCGGCCGAAACCGGGCACCTGGTGTTCGGTACGCTGCACACCTCGTCGGCGGCCAAGACCATTGACCGTGTGGTGGACGTCTTCCCGGCGGCGGAAAAGGAAATGGTCCGTTCAATGCTGTCCGAATCGCTGCGCGCCGTCATCTCGCAGACGCTGCTGAAGACCAAGGATGGCCAGGGCCGGGTCGCGGCGCACGAAATCATGATCGGTACCCCGGCCATCCGCAACCTGATCCGCGAAAACAAGGTGGCGCAGATGTATTCCGCCATCCAGACCGGCCAGAATTTCGGTATGCAGACGCTCGACCAGAACTTGCTCGACATGGTCCGCCGGAATATCGTTTCCAGCGCCGAGGCCCGCAACAAGGCGGCCAACAAGGATGCCTTCCCGGCCTAGTCCGGGACCGGCGAACAACACAAGGGGAAACCATGGAACGCGATCAGGCAATGAAATTCATGCACGATCTTCTGCGCCTGATGTCGCAGAAGAAAGGTTCCGACCTGTTCATCACCGCCGGTTTTCCGCCGGCCATCAAGATCGACGGCAAGATCACCCCGGTCTCGAATCAGGTGCTGACGGCATCGCATACGTCAGAATTGGCCCGCTCGATCATGAACGATCGCCAGGCCGCCGAGTTCGAAGCCTCAAAGGAGTGCAACTTCGCCATCTCGCCGGCCGGCATCGGCCGCTTCCGGGTCAATACCCTGGTCCAGCAGGGCCGGGTCGGCGTTGTCTGCCGGACGATCAACATGAGCATCCCGACGCTCGACGAACTGCAGCTGCCGCCGGTGCTCAAAGATCTGGCGATGACCAAGCGCGGCCTGATCATCTTCGTCGGCGGCACCGGTACCGGCAAGACCACCTCGCTGGCGGCCCTGGTCGATTACCGCAACGAAAACTCGTACGGTCACATCATCACGATCGAGGACCCGATCGAGTATGTGCACGAGCACAAGAACTGCATCGTCACCCAGCGCGAAGTCGGCGTCGATACCGACGACTGGGGTCCGGCGCTGAAGAACACGCTGCGCCAGGCGCCGGATGTGATCCTGATGGGCGAAATCCGCGACCGCAACACCATGGACTACGCCATCGCCTTCGCCGAAACCGGCCACCTGGCGCTGGCCACGCTGCACGCCAACAGCGCCAACCAGGCGATCGACCGGATCATCAACTTCTTCCCGGAAGAGCGCCGCCAGCAACTGCTGATGGATCTCTCGCTGAACCTGCGCGCCATGGTCTCGCAGCGCCTGATTCCCAAGAAGGATGGCAAGGGCCGGATGGCCGCCATCGAAGTCCTGCTCAACTCGCCGCTGATCTCCGACCTGATCTTCAAGGGCGAGGTGCACGAGATCAAGGAAGTCATGAAGAAGTCGCGCGAACTCGGCATGCAGACTTTCGACCAGGCTTTGTTCGACCTTTACGAGGCCGGCAAGATCACCTACGAAGATGCCCTGCGCAATGCCGATTCGCTGAACGACCTGCGCCTGCAGATCAAGCTGCACGGCAAGGAATCCAAGGACCGCGACCTGAGCACCGGCATCGGCCACCTCGACATCGTTTGAGAAAGGTGTTCATCATGAACCGACTCTATGCCACCGTTGTTGGCCTGTGCCTCGCCCTCGCCGCCGCAATGGCTCAGGCCGCCGGCCTCGAGGCCATTTCCAGCGGCGACGCCAGTGCCGGCGTCAAGGAGGCCCTGGCCAAGGGGGCCGACTATGCCGTCGCTTCGCTCGGCAAGGAGAATGGCTTCCTCGGCAACGCCAAGGTCAAGATTCCCTTGCCCGGCTATCTGCAGAAGGCCGAGAAGGGCCTGCGCATGTTCGGCATGGGCAAGCAGGCCGACGAACTGGTCAACACCATGAATCACGCGGCCGAGAATGCCGTGGCCGAAGCCAAGCCCATCCTCGTCGATTCGATCAAGAAGATGAGCGTCCAGGACGCCAAGGGCATCCTGACCGGTGGCGATGACAGCGTCACTCAGTATTTCAAGCGCACCTCGTCCGAGCAACTGGCTCAGCGCTTCATGCCCATCGTCAAGGCGGCGACCGCGAAGCTACAACTGGCCGAGCAGTACAACAGTTATGCCGGCAAGGCGGCGAGCCTGGGTCTGATCGACCAGAAGGACGCCGACATCGATGGCTATGTCACGCAGAAAGCCATGGATGGCCTGTTCCTGATGATCGCCGAGGAAGAGAAAAAGCTGCGCGCCAATCCGGTGGCCGCCGGTAGCGCCCTGTTGAAGAAGGTCTTCGGCGCCCTCTGAGCGTTTCCGGTTCCCCCTGCCCCGGGGGCCGGTAAGGCAGTTGCTCAAGTTTTGGCCGCTCCTTGACGAAAACAAGTCAAGGAGACTGCCGAATGAAATCTCAACGCCTCGCCTCGACGACCGAACGCTATGCGCCCCAGGCGCTGGAGCGTTCATCGTTGGCCGGCGCGCGGGAAATCCGCCGGGTCGAAGCCCTCGAGGCCATCGAAGGCGACCGCCAACGCAGCCTGCGCCAGGAGCTCGATGCGGCAGATCCGGGCGGCCACGGTCTGGCCGACGGCGACGACCATGCGCGTCAAGAAGCCCGTGAAGTGGCCGAACAACTGCTCAAGCTGCCTGATGACGCCAAGGGGCAACTGACCAAGCCGCTGCTGCCGGAAGGCTTCTGCGTGGTTGACGAGAAGGCCTGAGTGGCGCGCGTACCCGGCCCGGCCCGGGCGGAGTAAAATCCGTTCTTCCGAATCCCCAAGCGCCCCGCCTTGCCGGGGCGCTGTCATTTGCACAATGTCCGGTCTCAATCCCCAGCAACGCGAAGCGATCCATTACCTCGACGGCCCCCTGCTGGTGCTGGCGGGTGCCGGCTCGGGCAAGACCCGGGTATCGCCGCCATCACCTTCACCAACAAGGCGGCCAAGGAAATGCAGGAGCGCGTGGCCAAGCTGCTCGGCAGCTCGGTCGCCAACGAACTGCAGATTTCCACCTTCCACTCGCTGGGCGTGCGCATCCTGCGCGAGGAGGCCAAGGTCCTCGGCTACAAGCCGCGTTTCTCGATCTTCGACGCGGCCGACTGCGCCGGCATCATCGGCGAGACCGCCAACACCACCGACAAGGCGACCTTGCGCCAGGTGCAGTCGATCATCTCCAACTGGAAGAATGCCCTGGTCACGCCGGAGGCCGCTCGCGGCCTGGCCCGCGACGAGCACGAGGCGCTGGCCGCGCATGCCTACCTGAGCTACGAGGCGACGCTGAAAGCCTACCAGGCGGTCGATTTCGACGATCTGATCGGCCTGCCGGTCAAACTGTTCAGCGACCATCCGGCGATTGCCGACAAATGGCAGAACCGCTTGCGCTACCTGCTGGTGGACGAATACCAGGACACCAATGCCTGCCAGTACCAACTGCTCAAACTGCTGACCGGGATCCGCGCCCAGTTCACTGCGGTCGGCGACGACGATCAGGCGATCTACGGCTGGCGCGGTGCCGACATCGACAACCTGCGCAAGCTGCCGGCCGAATTCCCGGCGCTGAAAGTCATCAAGCTGGAACAGAACTACCGCTCGACGGTGCGCATCCTGAAGGCGGCGAACAACGTCATCGCCCACAATGACAAGTTGTTCGACAAAAAGCTCTGGTCGGAACTGGGACACGGTGAGCAGATCACCGTCACCGCCTGCCGCGACAACGACGCCGAGGCCGAGGGTGTGGTCATGAAGCTGCAGGCGCATCGTTTCGAGCAGCGCACCCAGTTCAAGGATTACGCCATCCTCTACCGCTCCAACCACCAGGCGCGGATTTTCGAGGAATACCTGCGCGACCACCGGATTCCCTACCTGCTGTCGGGCGGCAAGTCCTTCTTCGACAAGGCCGAAATCAAGGACATCATTGCCTACCTGCGCCTGCTGGCCAACGAGGATGACGACCCGGCCTTCATCCGGGCGGCGACCACGCCCAAGCGCGGCATCGGCGCGGCGACCCTGCAGGTGCTCGGCACCTACGCCGGCGAGCGCCACGTCTCGCTGTTCCAGGCCGCCTTCGAGGAAGGCTTCGCCCAACGTATCCAGGCTCGCCAGCTCGAACCGTTGCTCGAGTTCTGTCAGTTCATCAACCGCAGCCAGGGGCGGGCCGAGCGCGAGCCGGCGCACCAGGTGCTGCCCGACCTGCTGAAGGCGATCGATTACGAAACCTACCTCTATGACCACGAGGAGGAGCGGACCGCGCAGACGCGCTGGGCCAACGTCTGCGAGTTCGCCCAGTGGATCAACAAGAAGGGCGAGGCCGACGGCAAGACGCTGATCGACCTGACCCAGAGCATCGCCCTGATCAACATGCTGGACAAGCAGAATGCCGAGGACTACGACGCCGTCCAGCTATCCACGCTGCATGCGTCGAAGGGGCTGGAGTATCGCCACGTGTTCCTGGTCGGCGTCGAGGAGGGCATCCTGCCGCACCGCGAGTCGCTGGAGCCGGCCAAGCTGCAGGAGGAGCGGCGGCTGATGTATGTCGGCATCACCCGCGCCCAGTTGTCGCTGCGCATCAGCTATTGCGAGCGGCGCAAGCAGGCGCGCGAGTTCATTCCCTGCGAACCGTCGCGTTTCATCGATGAAATGGGCAAGGAAGACATCCGGTTTTCCGGCGGCAAGCAGGCGGTCGAGCCGGACAAGGCCACCGGCAGCGCCCGCCTGGAGTCGATGAAGGCGATGCTGGCCGGCAAACGCTGAGCGTCAACGAAAAAGGGAGGCCGCAGCCTCCCTTTGCTCTTGCCGTAGCGAAGTCTTACTTGACCTGACTCAGGATGTAATCGACCGCACCCTTGATTTCGTCGTCGGACAGGCTGCTGCCACCCTTCGGCGGCATCGCGCCCTTGCCCTTGAGCGCGGAGGCGTACAGGGCATCCTTGCCGGTAGCGACGCGGGGAGCCCAGTCGCCCTTGGCGTCGAGCTTCGGCGCGCCGGCCGCACCGGAGTTGTGGCAGGCACTGCAAACACTGTTGTAGACAGTCGGGCCGTCTTTCGGCGCGCCGCCGGCGACCGGCGCTTCGGCCTTGACCAACTGGAAGCGGGCGACCGGCTGGATGCGGATTTCCGCCTGATCACCGCCGGCGGAAGCGGCATCGGCAGCCGAGGTGGATTTCTTGACGGTCAGGGGGTAGAGGATCGCGATCAGAACGACCGCAAGAATGATCGTTGCCCACATGATGCCCTTGGAGGAATGCTTCTCGGCCATGCTGTTTACCTCGGTGCGCGAAAGAATAAAGGCCGCGATTATAACGGCTTGACTCGGATCGGGCGAAAAAAAACCCCGCCATCGGCGGGGTTGAAATTCTCGAAAGGGGGGATTTCGAGAGGAGGGGTTCAGTACACGCTTTGCAGTGTAGTCACCCGCCAGAGATGCGTCTGTCCTGCTTTCGTAGCCTTCTGTAACAGAATGTTGCATTGCGGCATGACAGGCACCGGGCTTTACGACATCATGCAGAAACGTGCCTGTTTACAAATCACGGAACCCATTCCATCCAGCGACACCCAACATCCATGGAGGAGACACCATGCAAAAGTCGCTTCATATCGATCCGGCCAAATGCACCGGCTGCCTACAGTGCGAAATGGCCTGCTCTTATGAGCATACCGGCATCATCAACCCGTCGAAGTCCCGCATCAAGGTCTTCGACTTCGAGCACGAAGGGCGCAAGGTTCCCTATACCTGCACCCAGTGCAGCGAAGCCTGGTGCATGCAGTCCTGTCCGGTAGACGCCATCGTCCTCGACCTGGCGACTGGCGCCAAGGTCGTCAAGGAGTCCACCTGCGTCGGCTGCAAGGTGTGCACCATTGCCTGCCCGTTCGGCACGATCAACTACATGGCCGACGTCGGCAAGGTCCAGAAGTGCGACCTCTGCGGCGGTGATCCCGAATGCGCCAAGGCCTGCCCGACCGGCGCCATCACCTACATCGACGCCAACTGGACCGGGCTGGAGCGCATGCGCGCCTGGGCCGCCAAGGCCAATCCTGCCGCCGCAGCCTGAGGAGACAACCCATGAGCTGGAACAGAAAAATTCTGCGGGTCAACCTGACCGCCGGTACCTGCACCCCCGAACCCCTGAATATGCAGTGGGCCGACGAATACCTCGGCTCGCGCGGTCTCGGCACCAAATACCTGACGGAGGAAATCGATCCGAAGGTCGACCCGCTGTCGCCGGAAAACAAGATGATCATGGCCACCGGCCCGCTGACCGGCACCATGGCCTCGACCGGCGGCCGTTACACGGTGATCACCAAGGGGCCGCTGACCGGCGCCATCGCCTGCTCGAACTCCGGCGGCTTCTTCGGCGCCGAACTGAAGTTCGCCGGCTGGGACATGATCATCTTCGAAGGCAAGTCGCCGAAGCCGGTCTATCTCTACGTCGAGAACGACAAGGCCGAACTGCGCGATGCCTCCCACCTGTGGGGCACGACCTGCTGGCATACCGAGGAAACCATCAAGGCCGAACTGCAGGACCCGCTGGTCCGCGTCTCCTCGATCGGCCGCTCGGGCGAGAACCAGGTGCTCTTCTCCTGTGTCGTCAATGACCTGCACCGCGCCGCCGGCCGTTCCGGCGTCGGCGCCGTGATGGGCTCGAAGAATCTCAAGGCTGTCGCCCTGCGCGGCACCAAGGGCGTGTCCGGCGTCAAGGACTTCCCGGCCTTCCTCAAGGCCACCAATGCGGCCAAGCAGGTGCTCAAGGACAACGCCGTCACCGGCCAGGGCCTGCCGAAGTACGGCACCCAGGTGCTGATGAACGTGATCAACGAAATCGGCGCCCTGCCCACCCGCAATCACCGCGACGTGCAGTTCGAGGAAGCCGGCAAGATCTCGGCCGAAGCCATGCACGAGAAGCGGCCGACCGACGGCAAGGCGCACCTGATTACCAATGCCGCCTGCTTCGGCTGCACCATCGCCTGCGGTCGCATCTCGCAGCTCGATAAAGGCCACTTCACGGTCCAGAACAAGCCGGAATACTGGGGTGCCTCGGGCGGCCTCGAGTACGAAAGCGCCTGGTCGCTGGGGGCCTCGAACGGCGTCGGCGATCTGGAAGCCCTGCAGTACGCCAACATGCTGTGCAACGAGGACGGCTTCGACCCGATCACCTTCGGCGCCACCGTCTCGGCGGTCATGGAACTCTACGAAATGGGCGTCCTGACCAAGGAGCAGATCGGCATCGAAGCGCCGTTCGGCTCGGCCAAGGCGTTGGCCTATCTGGCCGAAATCACCGCTCGCGGCGAAGGTTTCGGCAAGGAAGTGGGTCTCGGCAGTAAGCGTCTGACCGCCAAGTACGGCCACCCGGAGCTGTCGATGAGCGTCAAGGGTCTGGAATTCCCGGCCTATGACAGCCGCGGCATTCAGGGCATGGGCCTCAACTACGCCACCTCCAATCGCGGTGCCTGCCACGTCCGCGGCTACACCGTGGCTTCCGAAGTGCTCGGCATTCCGGTCAAGACCGATCCGCTGGCCACCGAAGGCAAGCCGGGCCTGGTCAAGGCCTTTCAGGATGCGACGACGATCTTCGACTCGGCCGGCGTATGTCTGTTCACCTCCTTCGCCTGGACGGTGGCCGACGTGCAACCGCAGTTGCAGGCCGCCTGCGAGGGCGACTGGTCGATGGAGAAGCTGACCCTGGTCGGCGAACGCATCTGGAACATGGAGCGCCAGTTCAACCTGGCCGCCGGGTTCACCGCCAAGGACGACAACCTGCCGCCGCGCCTGACCAGCGAACCGGCCAAGACGGGTCCGGCCAAGGGCCGGGTCAACGATCTGGCCAAGATGTTGCCGGAGTACTACGAGGTGCGCGGCTGGACGCCGGACGGTGTGCCGACCGCCGATACCCTGGCCCGACTCGGCCTGTAATCGACCCCGTCGCCCGAGCCCCAGGCACTTTGCGGTAATGGCAGTGTCAACGGTTCGGGCGGAGTCGGCGCCCGCCTTTCGGCGGGCGTCGGCGTCTTGGAGTTCAGCGAGGATTATTCGATGAAATATCTGATTCTTGGCAACGGCCCGGCCGGTGTCATCGCGGCCGAAACACTGCGCCACAACGACCCGGCCGGTGAAATCGTCATGGTCGGCAGCGAAGGCCTGCCACCCTATTCACGCATGGCCATCCCCTATTTCCTCGAAGGCAACATCGAGGAGGCAGGCATGTATCTGCGCAAGACCGCCGATCATTTCGCCAGCCTGCGCATCACCGAGCGCAATGGCCGCGCTGTCGGCCTCGACACGGCGGCGCGCCTGGTCCGCTATGCCGACGGCACGAGCGAGAACTACGACAAGCTGCTGATCGCCACCGGCTCGCGCCCCCGGTCAACCCGCCGATACCCGGACTCGACCGGCCGCAGGTCCAGAATTGCTGGACGATGACCGACGCCCGCGCCATCGCCGCGCTGACCAAGCCCGGTAGCCGCGTGCTGCAACTGGGGGCCGGCTTCATCGGCTGCATCATCATGGAAGCCTTGGCCGCCCGTGGTGTCGACCTGACCATTGTCGAAATGGGCGACCGCATGGTGCCGCGCATGATGACCGAAAAGGCCGGCGGCATGATCAAGCAGTGGGTCGAGCAGAAGGGCATCCGCGTCCGTACCTCGGCCGGCGTCAAGAGCATCGACGACGGCGACGCCGAGGCGCCGGTGAAGGTGACCCTATCGACCGGCGAAGTGCTGCCCTGCGACGTCGTCATCGTTGCAGCTGGCGTCGCGCCCAATCTCGACTTCCTGGCCGGCACCTCGATCGCCACGGGGCGCGGCATCCGCGTCGACAACAGCATGCGCACCTCGGTCGAGGGTGTCTATGCCGCCGGCGACGTCGCCGAAGGTTGCGACTTCTTCACCGGCGAACCGCTGGTCTCGGCGATCCAGCCGAACGCCGCCGACCAGGCGCGGGTCGCCGCCGTCAACATGGCCGGCGGCGACGCCCTGTTGCCGGGCGTGCTGCCGGTCAACGTGCTGGCCACGCTCGGTCTGATCTCCACCTCCTTCGGGCAATGGTGGGGCATGGAAGGCGGAGACAATGTCGAACACGTCGATACCGAGCGCTCGCGCTACGTCAGCCTGCAGTTCAAGGACGATGTGCTGATCGGCGCCACCTCGGTCGGCATGACCCAGCACGTCGGCGTGCTGCGCGGCCTGATCCAGACCCGCACGCCGCTCGGTCGCTGGAAGGATTTCCTGATGGCTAATCCGACCCGCTTCCCGGAGGCCTACCTCGGCTGCCAGCAAAGCGCCAGCGCGCATCTCGCCTGAGCCGGAGCCAGCGATGCGCATCACCATCAAGCTCTACGCCACGCTCACCGATTACCTGCCGGGGCATGCCGTCGGTAATCAGGTGAGCGTCGAGCTGGCCGAAGGATGCACTGTCGAGGGGGCGCTCGCCCCCTTCGGCTTGCCGCCGAAGCTGACCCATCTGGTCCTGGTGGACGGCACTTTCATCCCGCCTGAAGAGCGCAACGTCCGTCCCTTACGGGAAGGCGAGGTGCTCGCGGTCTGGCCGCCGATCGCCGGCGGCTGAGCGTCTCCCTTGGCCTTGCCGTGGAGCGATCAATGCCAGCGGACGATGACCGCCACGCCGGCCGAGTTCGTTGGCAGTCTGACGGCCGTTTTCCCGGCCGCGGTGGAATCGTCGGCCAATTGCCTGATCGTGACGCACGGTCAGGCACGTGTGCGTTTCGACTATCAGGTGGCGCCGTCCTGGCGCATCGGCAGTCTGCAACTGCCCCGCTTGCAGGTCGGCATTACCGTTGTGGACGGCGAGCCGGACGCCGTCGCGGCGCTCATCGAACGGGCCGACCGGGCGACCCAGCGTGGCGGCGGCTAGCGGCCGATCGGCTTTAGGTTCAGTCAAAGACGCGCCTTCCGCCGCGTATTAGGATGCCGCGATGAATCAATCGAATCTCCCCCTGAAGCCACTGCGTGATCGCCTGCCGAGCCTGCTTGAAATACTCGAAGCAGGCCTGGTCGAGCGTCGGCGCATTGTCCGCCTCTGCCTGCTGGCCGCCCTGGCCGGCGAACACAGCCTGCTGATCGGCCCGCCGGGCACCGCCAAGAGCGAACTGGCCCGCCGCCTGCACGCGGTCTTTCGCAACGCCCATTACTTCGAACGCCTGCTGACCCGCTTCTCGGTGCCGGAAGAGCTGTTTGGCCCGCTGTCCATCAAGGCGCTCGAAGACGACCGCTACGAGCGCCACACCGCCGGCTTCCTGCCCGATGCCTCGGTTGCCTTCATCGACGAGGTGTTCAAGGCCAACAGCGCCATTCTCAACGCCTTGCTGACCCTGCTCAACGAACGCGAATTCGACAACGGTTCCGGCCGCCAGCGCTGCCCGCTGATCACTGCCATCGGTGCCACCAACGAGGTGCCGGAAGACGAAGTGGCGGAAGCCTTCTTCGACCGCTTCCTGGTCCGCGTGCCGGTGGAGCCGGTGTCCGCCGCCGCCTTCGACAGCCTGCTCGAACTCGACGGCAATGCCGCGTGGACGCCACCCGCGGAAGCCCTGCGTCTCGATGCCAGCGATATCGCGTCGCTGCTCGATGCCGCCAGCCAGGTCACGCTGCCGGACGAAGTTACCGCCGTGCTCGGCCAGTTGCGCAACCAGTTTGCCGCCGAGCAGACCTACGTTTCCGACCGGCGCTGGGTCAAGATCGTCCGCCTGCTGCGCATGGCCGCTGCCTGCGAGGGCCGGCCAGCGGTGCAACTGTGGGACCTGCTGCTGCTGCCCTGGTGCACCGCCCCCGATGCGCCGCGCCAGAAGGCCGTCAGCGACTGGCTGCAAGCCCGGCTGGGGGTTCGGGCGGCGTTCTCGCCGCCGCGCCTGACCCGGGTGGTCGAAGCCTTCGAGGCCCAGCTCGAAGCAGAACTGAAGGCAAATGACCTCGACTACGACGAATCCGGCCGGCTGCGTTTTTCCGCCGGCGAACTGGCCCAGGATATCGGCGACGCCAAGGGCGGGGCCAGCGCGCTGCGCATGACCTACAGCCGCCAGCGGCGCTACGGCGAGCTGCACATCGCCGCCCGCACCGGGCAGATCGACGACCTGCTCGCCCGCATCGACGCCTACGCCGACGAACTGGCCGGCCAGTTCAGCAGCCTGAGTGCCTATTGCGCCGCCAGCCTGTGGCTGGATGGCGAACTGACCAGCCAGGTTTCCGCCAATCTTGCCGCCACCGTCGATGCCGTGGCCAACCTGCGCCGGCGCGCCGCCCAGGCACGCGAGGGCTTCCTGAACCTGCCGCGCTTGCCCGAGGACGACGGCGAGGTACCCCCGCCGGTCGACCACGACGCGCTGAGCGCGGCGTGAAAGCCGATTCGGTCCGCCCCCTGCTGTTCGAAGCCAGGGAGCAACGCCTGGCCGCCCTCGACAAGCTGTCGCGCAGTCTCTGGCTGGGCGGCATGACCAATGCTCAGGGCGTACTCGAACCGCGACTGCAGGCGCTGGTCGCCTTGCGCGACGGACTCGTCGCCGGGCGCCTGCCGCCAGCCGACGAATGGACCTGGCCGCCGCCCGATCTGGCCAAGGCCCTGGCGGCGACCATGGAACAACTGGGTCTGGCCGGCTATTGCGCCAAGCAGACCGATCTGGTCGACACGGTGCTGATGAGCATCCTCTTTCACCTCGATTTCATCGTCGACTACCGCGACCGCGGCGCCAGCGAAGCCGCGGCGACGCAAATGGCGCTCGATGCCTTCGCCGCCGACTGGGCCGAGCGTTGCGGCCAGATGGATGAATTGCTCGACGTCTTCGGCCTGCTCCCCGACGACGGCAAGAACACCCGCTGGGACATGATCCGCGGCCTGCTGCGCAGCGAGGGCTGGCAGGACGTGGTGCGCATCCGCCGCCTGCTCGAAGGCCTGCCCGAACTGGCCAGCCTGATCCGCGGCCTGGGCCGGGCGCAGCAGAGCGAAGACTTCGACGCGGCCAGCCGTCATACGATGCCGGTCATGGAACAGGCCGTCGCCCAGCAACCCGAAGGACGCACCGTCCATGTCCCCGACCTGCCCGGGGAAACGCGCGGCATCAAGCGCTCCGACCGCATCGCCCGGATGTTGCCGGCCGAGGCCATGCTCCTCGGCCACCCCCGCCTGCGCCTGGTCTGGCATGCCCGGCGGGCCGAACGGACGCTGCTCAGCTACGAGGACGACGACCGGATGCAGGAAATCCACCTGCACGAATCCGTCGTCTGGCGCCCCAACCCCGAGCCGAAACCGGACAAGCGCCTGGAAATGGGGCCGATCATGGTCTGCGTCGACACCTCCGGCTCGATGCAGGGCGGGGCCGAGGCGGTGGCCAAGGCGACGGTGCTCGAAGCCGTGCGCACTGCACATGCCCAGAAGCGGCCCTGCCATGTCTTTGCCTTCGGCGGCCCGGACGAGGTCGTCGAGATGGAACTGGGCGTCGACGCCGACGGCATCGCACGCCTGATGCGCTTTCTCGGCCAGGCCTTCCGCGGCGGCACCGACATCTGCGGCCCGCTGGAAAAGGCCATCGCCAAGCTCGAAGACGAGCGCTGGCAGCTGGCCGACCTGCTGGTCGCTTCCGATGGCGAGTTCGGCGCCACGCCGGAACTGGCCGACAGGCTGGACAAGGTCAAGGCCGAATGCGGCCTGCGCGTCCAGGGCATCCTGATCGGCGACCGCGAGACCATCGGTCTGCTGGAAGTTGCCGACGCCATCTACTGGGTCCGCGACTGGCGCCGCTTCGGCACCTCCAACGTCGACTCGCCCGTGCATTCGAAGAGCCTGACCGCGATGTACTTCCCCGGTGCCCTCCGCTCGCCGGAGAACAAGCAAGGCACGGTTTCCGGCGAGACGGCGACGGTCGCCGTCCGGGCCGCGCTGCACCGCGGTGAATACGTACCGGAGCAGAACAAGTCGTGAGCCGGACGACGATGGCTCGATTCATTCAGATTTTGAGGAGTTTTCCCGCATGAGCTTTGCCAGCGACTACATTGCCCAGCTCGAACGCTTCGCCGAACGCGCGCCGCTGCCGCGTATCCGCGCCCTGCACCTGCCGCCGGCCCGGTCGGACAGCGACGGCAAGGGTGAATTCTGTTCGCTGGAACTGGCAGACGGCTCGCTCGGCCTGAGCTACGTGCTGCTCGACGACACGCTGGAACGCCTGCGAGGTGAGGCCAGGACCGGCGGACTGGCCGGCGCCGATGCGCTGGAAATCGCCCGCCGCTACGCCGAGGGCAGCGGCATCGAGAAAACCATCGGTTTCGCCGCGGCCAATGCGCTGACCCGCTGCTTCTACGACCGTGCCGGATTCCGCCCGGACAACAGCGCCGACTCGATCGGCCAGTTGCAACCGGTGGCCGGCGAACGGGTCGGCATGATCGGCCTGTTCATGCCGCTGCTCGGGCGCATTCTGGAATCGGGCGCGCAATTGACCGTGGTCGAGTTGCGACCGGAACTGGCCGGCCAACGGGACGGTTATCGCGTCACCCTCGATGCCGGCGAACTGGCCGGGTGCAGCAAGGTGATCTCGACCAGCACCCTGCTCCTCAACGACACGCTCGACCGCATGCTGGCCTGCTGCCAGGACGCCCGCTGGTTCGCGATGATTGGCCCGAGCGCCGGTTGTCTGCCCGATGCCTTGTTCGCGCGCGGGGTGACTTTCCTCGGCGGCAGCTGGATCGAGGACAGGGAAAACTTTATCGCCGCCCTGTTGAGCGGCGAATCACGTAGCCACAGCGCCAGCAAATACGCGCTGACCGCTGACAACTATCCCGGTTTTGCCGCGCTGCTGGCGCGGCTTTAGTGCTCGACGCGGCAGATTTCGACGGCGCTGGCCGGAATCTGCCAGTCGGCCGCCAGCTGCTTGCGGGCCAGGTCTTCGATGGCCTGGCCTTCGCTGGTGGCGAAGCGGCGGGCACCGGAAAAGTCCTGCGGCAGACCGGCGCGATCCTGCGTGATGCGGTAGTGAACCTTGACGTTCATTGCTGTTAACCTTTTATGTGTTTTTTGGATGTTGCGCGCGAATTCTAGTCAGGCCATGCTGCGCCGCAATAAGGGATTTCCACAGGTTGGGGATAGGGCAGGCCGATGAAATGCGGTGATAATGGCGGCCATTTTTCGCCCGACAGGCTCCCGCATCCATGAAGGTCATCGGTTTCGCCGGCTGGTCCGGCAGCGGCAAGACAACGCTGGTCGAACAGGTCATCGGCCGGCTCGAAGCGCGCGGTCTGACCGTCTCGCTGATCAAGCACGCCCATCACGAATTCGACATCGACTATCCGGGCAAGGATTCCTGGCGCCACCGCCATGCCGGCAGCCGCGAGGTGCTGGTCACCTCGGCCAAGCGCTGGACGCTCATGCACGAACTGCGTGGCCGGCCGGAGCTGACCCTGGACGAGGCGCTGGCCCAGTTGTCGCCGTGCGACGTGGTGCTGGTCGAAGGCTTCAAGCGGGCGCCGATCCCGAAGATCGAGGTTTATCGCGCGGCGAACGGCAAGCCGCCGCTCTTCCCGGACGACCCGCACGTGATTGCCGTGGCCTGCGACGAGCCGGTCGCCACGGCCTTGCCGCAACTCGACCTGAACCAGCCGGCGGCGGTCGCCGACTTCATCGTCCGGACGCTGTCACTCGCCTGAGGGCTTGGCCGTATCGAAGCGGGCGAGTTCTTCCCGCGTGTTGATGTTCTCGAAAGCCTCAGCCTCGTCGTCGAACGGCACTTCGACGATGTTCAGCGTCGAATACCAGCGGTCGACCTTGCGCCCGCCGCTTTGCAAAAACTCGGTCAGGTGCGGCAGCACCTCGCGCCGGCACAGGCAGAACACCGGATGCGCCTGGTCGAAGGTACGGGCGACGGCGAGGTCAGCCTTGGCGGCGACCAGCGCCGCGTGCAGGCGGGCGATCAGGTCGGCCGGCAGGAAGGGCGAATCGCAGGGGGCGGTGGCCACCAGCGGATGCGTCGCGGCCGCCAGCGCGGCATGCAGGCCGGCCAGCGGGCCGGCGAAATCGGGAATCTGGTCGGGCACCACGCGGTGGCCGAAGGCGGCATAGCGTTCGCCATTCTGGTTGGCATTGATCAGCAACTCATCGACCTGCGGCGCCAGGCGTTCGACCACCCAATGCACCATCGGCTGGCCGCGCAATTCCTGCAGCCCCTTGTCGATGCCGCCCATGCGCCGGCCGAGGCCGCCGGCCAGGATGACGCCGGTAATCTTGTCGCTCATCGCGTGAATCTTTCTTCGCCGGTGAAAAGAAGGTAGTGCTTGCCCTGGGCGCGGCCGATCATCGTCATGCCGAGCTTACGGGCGATTTCCCAGCCCATCTGGGTCAGGCCGGAGCGCGAGACGAGGAAGGGAATGCCCATCTGCGCCGTCTTGATGACCATTTCCGAAGTCAGCCGGCCGGTCGTGTAGAAAATCTTGTCGCCGCCGTCGAGGCCGTCCAGCCACATCCGGCCGGCGATGGCATCGACCGCGTTATGCCGGCCGACATCCTCGACGAACATCAGGATTTCGCTGCCTTTGGCCAGGGCGCAGCCATGCACGGCGCCGGCCTGCTTGTAGATCGACTCGTGCAGGCGCACCGCATCGAGCAGGCCGTAAAGCGTGGCTTGGGAGAGCGTTGCGGCGGCCGGCAGGCGGATGTCGTCGATCTCCGCCATCAGGTCGCCGAATACCGTGCCCTGGCCGCAGCCGGTGGTCACCGTGCGCCTTTCGGTGCGCCCGGGGGCGATGCCGGTGCCGCGGCGGGTGGTCACCGACACCGCATCGACTTCCCAATCGACCTGGACGGCGGCGATCTCGTCGAGACTGGCGAGCAGGCGCTGGTTGCGCAGGTAGCCGATGGCCAGCGCTTCCGGGGCGGCGCCGAGGGTCATCAGGGTGACGATTTCCTGCTTGTCGACGTAGAGCGTCAGCGGGTGTTCGCCGGCGATGGCGGTCGGCACCGGCTCGCCGTTTTCGTTGACGGCGGCAATCTCGAAAGTCAGCGGCCGGCTGGCCTGGGTCAGGAGGGGGCGGGTCATCGGCCGGATTCTACACGCGGCGATGTTTGGTCTATGCTGAAAAAAGACCGTACCCGGAAAGCCCCATGAAACAGTTCCCCGTCGCCGTGATCATCGAAAAGCTGCGCCTCGACAACCGCTGGGTCAGCGAAAAATGGGAGGCCATCGGCGTCGTCCCGGCCTTCGACGCGCCGGCCGATGCGCCGCCGCAGCGCATCTTCGCCGACGAGCAGCGCGAGCGCTGGCTGGCCGGGCATTTCCCGCTCGAACTGTTCCGCGACGAGGTCGATAACTATCACCTCAACCTGACTTCGCCGGAGCCGCGCGTTTTCATCCTCTGGCGTCTCGAGGACGATTTCGCCCGCCCGGTCGAGGCCACGCTGAGCTACGGCGAGGCGGCGCGCTGGCTGGATTCCGGCGAGCAGTGCGACGGCGTGCCGATGCCGCGGGAAATTGCCGACTGGCTGGGCGATTTCGTCAATACCCATTACAAGCCGGCGGTGCGCACGAAGATCAAGCGCAACGATCCTTTTGCCGGCAAGCGGCAGCCATGAGCGGGCGTTTTCTCGAGCGCTGGTCGCGCCTGAAAAAGGCCGCCGACAAGGTGGCCGAAGCGGAAATCACCGATGCCGAGAGCCTGCTGGAGAACCTGACGCCGGACAGCGATTTCGGCCAGTTCCTGCGCCAGGAGGTCAGCGAGGAGATTCGCCGCAAGGCGCTGAAGACCCTGTTCGCCGATCCGCAGTTCAACGTGATGGACGGCCTCGACATTTACATCGACGACTACAGCGTCAGCGAGCCGATTCCCGAAGCGATGATGGCGACGCTGCAGCACGCCCGTGGCCTGCTGTTCGATACGCCCGAAGCCGAAGAGGCAGTGGCCGAAACGCCCACCCAGTGCGACATTTTGACTACCGATGGACAAAATGTCCCGGTGGTACAGGCATCCGCCGCGCCGCCGGCTGAAAATCAATGAGTTAGCGGGCGTTTTGCGGTGCCGGGGCGTTGGCACGAAGCCTGCTGTAAGCAATTACTTACGAAAGGTTGAACTTGAACTCTGCCGCCGCCCTGCTTGCCCAAGACCAGCCGCCGCTGATGGCGGCCCTGGCCGCCCTGAATCAACTCGCCGCGCCGGAACCGGTGCCGGCCGTCGACATGGAGGCTGCCGGCCGCCTGCTGATCATCGGTGAAGCCGACGTCGCCCTCGGCTGGGCCGAACGCCTGGCCGGCCAGCGCGAGGTTACCGTGCTGGCGCTCGGGGCGCCGGTTGAAGTCGCGGAGGAAGCCGGCTTTGCCGTGTTCTTCGGCAGCGCGCCACGCCTGAGCGGTCATCTCGGCGCCTTCGAAGCGCACTGGCAGGCGGCCGAAGGGGCGGCCCGCGGCGTCTTCGACGTCGTCCTCGACCTGTCGCCCGAAGTCCTGCTCAAGCGCCTCGAACTGCCGCCCGGCTATGTCGCCCCCGGGCGCGATCCGCTCGATCAGGCACTGGCCGTCATCGATCTGCTGGCTTTCGCCGGCGAATTCGAGAAGCCGCGCTATGTTGCCGTCAACGAGCGCCTGTGCGCCCACAGCCGCTCGCTGAAAGCCGGCTGCAGCAACTGCATCGAGGTTTGCGCCACCGAGGCCATCGTCAGCGCCGGCGACCACATCAAGCTCGATCCCTATCTCTGCCAGGGCTGCGGCACCTGCACCACGGTCTGCCCGACCGGTGCACTGGCCTACCAGTATCCGCGCGTCGCCGATCTCGGCGTGGCGATCAAGGTCCAGCTCAAGGCGTATCGCGCGGCCGGCGGCACCAATCCCTGCCTGCTCTTCCATTCCGCCGAAGCCGGCGGCCGGCTGCTGCGCGCCGGTCAGCGCACCGGCCAGCGGCTGCCGGCCAACGTCATCCCGGTCGAGACCTGGAGCGCCGATGCCGTCGGCCTCGACCTGCTGCTTGGCGCCGTCGCTCTCGGCGCCGCTCAGGTCGCCGTGCTCGGTGCCGGTTCGCACGATCTGGCGCCGCTGCGCCAACAGGCGAAGCTCGGCCAGGCCATCCTCAACGGCCTCGGTTACGTCGGTGACTACCTGCGCATCGTCGATGCCGACAGCACGGCCTGGCTGGCCGAGCTCGCCGGCTGGGCACCCCCGGCCGCCGTGCCGCCGGCCGAGTTCCGGCTGCTGGCCGACAAGCGGACGACGCTGGAATTCGTCATCGATCATCTGGCCAAACACGCGCCGCAGCCGACTGATGTCCTCGCCCTGCCGCCCGGCGCACCCTTCGGCATGGTGGCGGTCAGCGATGCCTGCACGCTGTGCATGTCCTGTACCGGCGCCTGTCCGACCGGCGCCCTGAAGGCGGCGGCCGATGCGCCGCGCCTGTCCTTCCTCGAGCGCAACTGCGTGCAGTGCGGCCTGTGCGCCAACACCTGCCCCGAGCAGGCGATCACGCTGAGCCCGCGTCTGCTGTTGAAGGACCGCCGCCACGAGCGTCTGCTTAAGGAAGCCGAAGTGTTCTGCTGTACCGCCTGCGGCAAGCCGATGGGCGCCGCCCCGACCATCCTCAACATGATCAGCAAGCTCTCCGGCCACAGCATGTTCGCCACGCCGGAAGCGCAGGCCCGCCTGTCGATGTGCGGCGACTGCCGGGTGATCGACCTGATCAACAACGAGAAGAGCACCAAGGCCTGGGAGATGACCGAATGAGCGCCGTCATGGAACGCATTGCCGCCGCGCCGGTACTGGGCGACGAGGACCGCGCCCGGGCCGAGCATTACGCTGTCCTGTCGGGCCTGTTCGCCAGTCCGCCCGACGCCGCCTTCCTGCACAAGCTGCCGGCCCTGGCCGCCACCTGGGGCGCTGCCGACAGCGCTCTCGGCCAGGCCTGGCTGATGCTCGCCGATGCGGCGCGCAGCGTCGATGCCGAGCAGGTCGAGGCGGAATACACGCGCCTGTTCCTGACCATCGGCCGGCCGGAAGTGATGCTGTTCGGCTCCTTCTACATCGCCGGCTTCCTGATGGAAGAGCCGGTCGTCGAGCTGCGCGCCGACCTGGCTGAACTCGGCCTCGGCCGTCGCCAGGGCATCACCGAATCGGAAGACCACATCGCCGCCCTGAGCGACGTCATGCGCCACCTGATCGTTACCGGCCCGGACGCAGCCGGCCTGGCCCGGCAGAAGGCGTTCTTCCAGGGCCACCTGGCGCCTTGGGTCGAGGCCCTGGCCGCGGCCCTGGAAAACGCGCCGGACTCCCGTTTTTACACGCGTACCGCGCCGCTGCTGCGCGCCTTTTTTGCGATCGAACGCCTGGCGTTCGACATGCTGTAGTCCCGTTTTGTGAGGAGGGGAAATCATGACTGACAAGAAACCGGAAAACCTCAAGCGGCGCGGCTTTCTGCTCGCCGCCGGCATCGGCGGTGCCGGTGCGGTGGCGGCGGTGGCCGTCGGCGTCGGCAAGGAAACGGCCAAGCCGGTGAGCACCGTGACGGCCGAAGACAAGACGGGCAGCTATAGCGAAACCCGTCATATCAGCAATTACTACCGCACGGCGCGGGTCTGAGCGGGAGAGCCAAGATGCTGACCAGAAAAGCCAAGTCCCCGGCCGCCGCGCGGCCGGAAGCCGGCGTCATCCTCGCCGCCCAGGCAGCTACTGCGTCCAACGGCGTACTCGCCGCGACCATGGATCGCCGCACTTTCCTCAAGCGTTCCGGCCTGGCCGCCGGCGGTGGCGTCGTCGCCAGCCAGCTGCCCTACAACATGATCGGTTCGGCCGAAGCCGCCGATGCCGGCGCCCCGAGCGCCACCGGCGTCGAGGTCAAGCGCACCGTCTGCACCCACTGCTCGGTCGGCTGCGCCGTCGATGCGGTCGTCGAGAACGGCGTCTGGGTGCGTCAGGAGCCGGTCTTCGACTCGCCGCTCAATCTCGGTGCGCACTGCGCCAAGGGCGCCTCGGTGCGCGAGCACGGTCACGGCGAGCATCGCCTGAAGTACCCGATGAAGCTCGAAGGCGGCAAGTACAAGCGGATCAGCTGGGAGCAGGCGCTCAACGAGGTCGGCGACAAGCTGCTGGCAATCAGGAAGGAAAGCGGTCCGGATGCCACCTACTGGGTCGGCTCGTCGAAGCACAGCAACGAGCAGGCCTACCTGATGCGCAAGTTCGTGTCCTTCTTCGGCACCAACAACATGGACCACCAGGCCCGCATCTGCCACTCGACCACCGTCGCCGGCGTCGCCAATACCTGGGGCTATGGCGCGATGACCAATTCCTACAACGACATGCAGAACTCCAAGGCGGCGCTGTACATCGGCTCGAACGCCGCCGAGGCGCACCCGGTGTCGATGCTGCACCTGCTGCATGCCAAGGAAAACGGCTGCAAGATCGCCGTCGTCGATCCGCGCTTCACGCGCACCGCGGCCAAGGCCGACGTCTTCAGCCGCATCCGTTCCGGCACCGACATCCCCTTCATCTGGGGCATGCTCTATCACATCTTCAAGAACGGCTGGGAAGACAAGGATTACCTGCAGGCCCGCGTGCACGGCATCGACAAGGTCAAGGAAGAGGTGATGAAGTGGACGCCGGACAAGGTCCAGGACGTCACCGGCATTCCCGAGGCCGAAGTACTGCACATCGCCGAGATGCTGGCCAAGAACAAGCCGTCCACCGTCGTCTGGTGCATGGGCCAGACCCAGCACACGGTCGGCAACGCCAACGTCCGCGCCATGTGCATCCTGCAGCTGGTGCTCGGCAACGTCGGCGTCTCCGGCGGCGGCACCAACATCTTCCGCGGTCACGACAATGTCCAGGGCGCCACCGACGTCGGTCCCAATCCGGATTCGCTGCCCGGCTACTACGGCCTCGCCGCCGGTTCCTGGAAACACTGGTGCGCTGTCTGGGGCGTCGATTACGAATGGGTCAAGAGCCAGTTCGCCTCGCAGGGAATGATGGAGAAATCCGGCATCACCGTCTCGCGCTGGATCGACGGTGTGCTCGAAGCCAACGAGAACATCGACCAGGACTCCAACCTGCGCGCCGTTGTTTACTGGGGCATGGCGCCGAACAGTCAGACGCGCGGCCTGGAAATGGTCGAGGCGATGAAGAAGCTCGACCTGCTGGTCGTCATCGACCCCTACCCGTCGGCCACCGCGGCGATGTCGGCGATGATGCGCCAGGACGGTGTCTACCTGCTGCCGGCGTGCACCCAGTTCGAAACGGTCGGTTCGCGGACGGCGTCGAACCGCTCGCTGCAGTGGGGCGAGAAAGTCATCGAGCCGCTGTTCGAATCGAAGCCCGACCACACCATCATGTACGCCTTCGCCAAGAAGTTCGGCTTCGAGAAGGAGCTGTGCAAGAACATCAAGGTGCTCAAGGACAAGCAGGGCTGGGACGAGCCGGAAGTCGAGGACATCCTGCGCGAAATAAACCGCGGCACCTGGACCATCGGCTACACCGGCCAGTCGCCGGAGCGCCTGAAGCTGCACATGAAGAACATGCACACCTTCGACGTCAGGACGCTGAAGGCCAACGGCGGTCCCTGCGACGGCGAATACTTCGGCCTGCCCTGGCCGTGCTACGGCACGCCGGAAATGAAGCATCCGGGCACGCCCAACCTGTACGACACCTCGAAGCACGTGATGGACGGCGGCGGCAACTTCCGCGCCAATTTCGGCGTCGAGCGCGATGGCGTGTCGCTGCTCGCCGAGGACGGTTCCGCTTCCAAGGGCGCCGACCTGCAGATGGGCTACCCGGAATTCGACCACGTGCTGCTGAAGAAACTGGGCTGGTGGGACGACCTGACCGAAGACGAAAAGAAACTGGCCGAAGGCAAGAACTGGAAGACCGACCGTTCCGGCGGCATCCAGCGTGTTGTCATGAAGGTGCACGGCTGCCATCCCTTCGGCAACGCCAAGGCGCGCGCCGTCGTCTGGAACTTCCCGGACCCGGTGCCGCTGCACCGCGAACCGATCTATTCGCCGCGTCCGGATCTGGTCGAAAAATATCCGACGCACGCCGACAAGAAGGCCTTCTGGCGCCTGCCGACCCTGTACAAGACGCTGCAGGACAAGGTCAAGGACATCTCCAAGGACTTCCCGATCGTCATGACCTCCGGCCGCTTGGTCGAATACGAGGGCGGCGGCGAAGAAACCCGCTCCAACCCGTGGCTGGCCGAACTGCAGCAGGAAATGTTCGCCGAGGTGAATCCGAAGGACGCCAACAATGCCGGCGTGCGCAACGGCGAGTTCATGTGGGTGGAGACGCCGACCGGCGGCCGGATGAAGCTGCGTGCCCAGGTCACCGAGCGGGTGGCGCCGGGCACGGTTTTCCTGCCCTTCCATTTCTCCGGCTGGTGGCAGGGCAAGGACATGCTTGAGTACTACCCGGACGGGGCGGCGCCGATCGTGCGCGGCGAGTCGGTCAACCAGGGCACGACCTATGGTTACGACTCGGTGACCATGATGCAGGAAACCAAGACCACGCTTTGCCGCGTCGTTAAAGCCTGAGGAGGAGAAGAAAAATGGCCCGGATGAAATTCCTGTGCGACGCCGAACGCTGCATCGAGTGCAACGGCTGCGTCACCGCCTGCAAGAACGAACACGAACTGCCGTGGGGGGTTAACCGCCGGCGCGTCGTCACCATCAACGACGGGGTGCCGGGCGAGAAATCGATCTCGGTCTCCTGCATGCACTGCTCGGACGCGCCGTGCATGGCCGTCTGTCCGACCGACTGCTTCTACAAGACGGAAGAAGGCGTCGTCCTGCACAACAAGGACGCCTGCATCGGCTGCGGCTACTGCTTCTTCGCCTGCCCGTTCGGCGCCCCGCAGTTCCCCGGCGGCAATTCCGCCTTCGGCCTGCGCGGCAAGATGGACAAGTGCACCTTCTGCGCTGGCGGTCCGGAAGACAACGGCAGCAAGGAGGAATTCGAGAAGTACGGGCGCAACCGCCTGGCCGAAGGCAAGCTGCCGGCCTGCGCCGAAATGTGCGCGACCAAGGCTCTGTTGGCCGGCGATGCGCCGGTGGTCTCCGACATCTACCGCGACCGCGTGCTGCGCCGCGGCAAGGCCGGCGACGCCGCCTGGGGTTGGACGACGGCCTACGGCAAGCCGGAACAGACCCAGGAGCGCACGCAGGAACGCGCCCGCGAACAGCAAGGGGAGGGGGCAAAATGAACAAGGCATTCGCAGTGACGGTGATCGCCGTCTTCGGCCTGACCGCCTGCGGCGAGTATTCGCAGGTCGCCAGCTACAAGCCCGGCAATTACCAGGGCAAGTCCGACACCCGGCCCTACGAAGGGGGCCAGTTCGCCGGCAACAAGCAGGCCTGGGAGGCCGCGCTGGCCAATCGGGCGCAGGCGCAGAACGAGTACAAGCGGGCTAACTGAGGAGTTGACGATGACGACTTCAAATTTCGCTTCGCTGCTCGGGCGCTGGCTGATCGCCGCCTGCCTGATGCTGGCCTGGAGCCTGCCGCTGCGGGCGGCCGAGGCGCCACCGGCCCAGCAACAGGCCGAGCGGCAGCAGAGCCAGCCCGGCAACAACGCGCCGATGTGGCGCGAGGTGCGGCAGGACAAGGCGCATTTCACCAACAACCCGGGCAACGAAGCCGGCGTGCTGATCCAGACCGGCGGCGACGCCTGGCGCCATCTGCGCAATGGCAGCGTGACCGTCTATGGCGGCTGGCTGGTGATCTTGGTGGCGGCGGCGATCATGCTCTTTTATATGATCAAGGGGCCGCTGACCAACCACGATCCGCTGACCGGCCGGCTGATCCAGCGCTTCCCCCGCATCGAGCGGGTGATCCACTGGCTGACCGCCGGCACCTTCCTGATCCTGGCGCTGACCGGCCTCGCCATCCTGTTCGGCAAACATGTGCTGATCCCGATCATCGGCCACTCGGCCTTCGGCTACCTGATGGTGCTTGGCAAGAACGTGCACAACTTCATCGGGCCGCTGTTCGCCGTGTCCACGCTGGCGATGATCGTCATCTGGGCGCGCGACAACGTCTGGCACAACATCGACGCGCTGTGGATCAGCAAGGCCGGCGGTCTGCTCAGCGGCGAGCATGTGCCGTCCGGGCGCTTCAACTTCGGCGAGAAGACCTGGTTCTGGATCGGCGTCACCATCCTCGGCCTGACCGTCGCCGCCACCGGCCTGATCCTCGACTTCCCGAACTTCGGCCAGACGCGTGCCGACATGCAGCTGGCCAGCCTGATCCATGCCATCGCCGCCATTGTCATGCTGCTGCTCGCCTTCGGCCACATCTACATGGGCACCATCGGCGTCAAGGGCGCCTATGACTCGATGAAGAGCGGCTATGTCGACGAGACCTGGGCGCGCGAGCATCACGAGCATTGGTACAACGACGTCAAGGCCGGCAAGCCCGGTCATCCGCAAAGTTAAAGGGAGGGAATCCGCGATGAAGCACAGCCAATTTGCCCTGCTCCTGGCGCTGACCGTCGCCAGCGCCGGCGCCTGGGCCAAGCTGACCCCGCTGTCCGAGGAAGCGCAGGCCAAGGCCTCCGAGGCCAAGGCCAAGGCGGCCGAAGCGGCCAAGGCGCAAGCCGAACTACTGGGCAAGTCCCAGGACCGTGTCGCCGAGAAATACATCGCTGCGCAAAAAGCCAAGGGCATCACCGTCAAGCCGACGCCGATCGTGCCGCCAGCACCGCCGGTAGCGACTGCGGCCGCAGCGCCGCCAGCCGCGCCGGCCCCGGCCGCTGCAGCGACCCCTTCGGCACCCGCGCCCAAGAAATAAGGCGGGAAGTGCAATAAAAAACCCCGGTCAGGTAGGCCGGGGTTTTTTTGTATCCGGAATTCGGCGTTCAAACTGCAACGGTCAGATTGGCCGAACGCTCAATTGTCAGATGTTGCATGCCGGCTATGTGCCCCAAGCGGAAGTTGTCAGGTTGGGAAAGCCGACTTTTAGGAACGTTGTAATGAGTTGTTAGATTGCGCTTCCGTACTCATGGCGCTATGAGAACTCTGATGGTGAGATCTTCTTGTGTCGCATTCAGGTCATTCTCGATACCGCGTGGATTGCTGATACGTCCGTCAGGGTCGTAAACGAAGCAAAAGAGGGTGCGACAACTCGGATGTTGATTGTATTTAGCGATATCGACAATGAGTTGCTCACCCAACTCTCTTGCACTTAGGCCAGGGCGAGATTTCTTGATTTCGACTACAGCTTCGATTTCCGGAAGCAGGAAGTCCATTCGCGAAGACCCGCCTGCGTAGCTGGGCGTCCACTCCTCGGGACGAACATCGTCAAACGGAATTCTCAGGAGTGCATGAAAAAGGTCCTGAACGTCGTACTCATCACTGACATCCAAGGTCGACCGGCTCTCGCGGCGATTTCGAAGCTGCTTGGCAACTAAGTGAAAGCGCTCGCCAATGCGGAACAAAACCTCAATGCGTTCAGGAGACGAAGGAGTACGCGCACTAATTTGGGCGCTTTTTAGACTGGAAGAACTACGTTTTACGCGAGCAAGTACTGCGTTTGCAACGCCACGAACATTTTCGACGCCACGGTATGAAGGCGTGCCGTAGTAGTTCCTTGTGGCGTCGTTGAAATACTCGGCGGTTATCTTCGCATGGTGAAGACCATCTATGAGTTCGTCACGAAATAGGTCAATGAGCTCGACTCCTATTTCTTTGAACCGAGAATGATCGTTCTGCGATATTGAGAGACTGTCGCGAGTCTTGTTGAAGCGGGCAAGAATTCCACTCAACTCTTCGGAATATTTTTCAAGCGTCGCGATAAGGTCATCTTGGGTCATAGCAATCTAATAGTTGTAGCGAACCATCTCTCGCCCTACTTCACTGGTGGTTTGCCTGCGGCCGCTAGTTTGGCGTTCAGTGCGGCTCTGCGCTGCTGAAGCAATGTCGGCTGGACAAAGTAGAAGTCGAAGAGTCCGTCAAGTACGTCGAGCGTCCACTCAGCCTCACCTAATTCGACAGGAACAACGGTTCCAGAAGCAGAGCTTTTCACCGGATGTGCGGCAAAGTTGCCAATATTGCGGATCGCGTCAATGGCTTGCGCCAGATGTGATGGCAAAGTGTTCGCTCCAAGTACTTCGTCAATCTCCTTGGCAAGATCAGCACGCTTCACGCCCGCCTTCTCGCGAAGAACATGTTGCAAACACCGCCGGCTTAGGGCGGCGCTTGCCTTTGGGCTCACTGGCAGGACAGCGGCGGCTTCGCGGTAGTCGTCCGCAAACTCGGCGGGAACCTCCTGGGGCGGACCTGGCCTGGTGGATGCTGCGGGGTAGCCAATAAGCTCCTTCTTGAGTCCTGTGAAATTACGTCCCTGACCGGTGACGTTGATCGTGTCGGCGCACACCAGCTCGATCGTCAGGTGGTTGCAGGCGGGACAAAGATGCCGGACTGAAGCCCAGTGTCCATCGACGTCGCGGCCGATCGGGGCAGTATTCGGGTTCCCGTGGAACTCAACTTGGCAGTGAGGGCACTTCATGGCGAGTTGGAATGTCCTTGAGATGGCTAATAGAAATAAGCGGACCGGCCGAGTCCCTATCACAAACAATAATCAGGCACGGATTATGCCCACGCAATGCGCTGTACGACAAGGAATGTGGAGTGCACGCGTCCGAATAACAGCTTCATTAACACGGACGCCAGAAAGCAGAGCAGATGCCGCTATCGGAATGCTTACTTAGTGGCCGGGTACGATCGATACGTGCTTGGCACGATGACCGCGGTCATTTCGTTTCGTAGGGTGATGCAACTGTTAGTGTTGCAGCGCCCGACGCCTGTGCCTGCCCGCTACCGTGTAATCGGATTTTGACGCCAATGACATTCCCGGAGGCATCGCGGACGTAGTTTATTGAGCCAATATTTTCGATACCGTGAAGAATCAGTTCACCGATTCTCTTTTGTTCTTCGGCATCGGCCCTCATGTCGCTGACGGATTTCACGTAGTACAGGTGGGAGATGGCGAGCCCAAGCACTGAGCCGACGGCGGTAAGCAGCACATCGCGAGGAATAGACGTGCTTCGTAGAATCTTGGCGAGGAAGGTGCGCATCGTTGGTTTTGCAGCTTGGTGGGCCTATCAGTGTGCTATAGGAATACAGAGGTGCCAATGGCCGCTTTGGAGAGCACTCAGGTAGGTCAGCTCCTGGCCGACCGCAGACGTTCTCGCGCTGCCCCTGCTTCAGAAAGTGATCACCTTGTCGGCGGCCAGTGTCGCTTCCGCCAGTTCGACCAGGGTGCCGATGGCAAGGCCGGGAATCAGCGGCAGGTCGCTCAGCCCGCGGGCCTGGGCGCAGGTGCGGCAGAGGCGGATGTCGACGTCCTGGGCGACCAGTTGCTCGACCATGCCCTGCAGGCCGTTGCCGGTGCCGTCGATCTGGTTGGGCAGACCGAGCACGGTGGCGTCGGACATCAGGAAGATGCGGACTTCAGGCTTCTGGTCGCTGCCCGCCAATGCGCTGGCCAGGCGCAGCGCCGACAGGCAGCGCTCGCTGCCGTAGGGGGCGGCGTGAATGATGATCAGGATGTTCTGCATGGTCAGTCCCCAGGGTTAACGCAGCGCCCGGCGCAGCCAGGCACTGGCCTGATCGACGGCGATCGACAGGGCGAGCATGGCGATGATGACGGTCGACGCCTGCGCGTAGTGAAACAGCGACAGCTCGAAATAGAGCAGTTGGCCGAGGCCGCCGGCGCCGACGAAGCCGAGGATGGCGGCCATCCGGATGTTCATTTCCCAGCGATACAGCGTGTAGGCGATCAGTTGCGGTGCGGCGCCGGGCAGCGTGCCGTAGAGAAAGCTGAGGCCGCCCGGGCTGCCGGCCAGGCGCAGCGCCCGGCCCGGCGTGGCCGGGGCGTTGGCCAGGGCTTCAGCGTAGAGGCGGCCGAGGACGCCGGTGGTGTGCAGGGCCAGGGCCAGCGCCCCGGCGAAGGGACCGAGGCCGACGGCGAGCGCGGTGATGGTGGCCCAGACCAGTTCCGGCACCGAGCGCAGGGTGTTGAGCAGGAAACTGAACGGCGGGCGAAATTTCGGCAAGGCCAGCAACAGC
>PHCU01000004.1 GCA_002842345.1 Betaproteobacteria bacterium HGW-Betaproteobacteria-12
CTCGCGGACGGCTGCTTCTTCACTGGCTTTGTTCATGGCGGGGCGATGACGATGCGATGGCAGCACTATAGCCGAGCCGCCCGCCCCGCTCAATGGCCAATTCCCTGTGGGAGCGGCGTCCACGCCGCGATAACGGCCGCCGTTCGCGGCGTGGACGCCGCTCCCACACCGGGCTTGATGCTTATTTCCCGCCCATGTCGAGCATCAGGGCATTCACCCGCTTGACGAAAGCCGCCGGATCCTCCAGTTGCCCGCCTTCGGCGAGCAGCGCCTGGTCGAAGAGGACGGCGCTCCAGTCATCGAAACGCCCTTCTTCGTGTTTCAGCCGCTGCACGACAGGATGATCCGGATTGATCTCCAGGATCGGCTTCGTCGCCGGCGCCTTCTGCCCCGCCGCCTTCAGCAGGCGCGCCAGGTTGCCGCCCATGTCATGCTCGTCGGCGACCAGGCAGGCCGGGCTGTCGGTGAGGCGATGCGTGATGCGCACCTCCTTCACCCGCTCGCCGAGCGAGGCCTGCATCTTCTCCACCAGCTCCTTGAAGGCGCCGGCCTGTTCCTCCTGGGCTTTCTTCTCCGCCTCGTCCTCGAGCTTGCCCAGGTCGAGGCCGCCTTTCGCCACCGACTGCAGCGGCTTGCCTTCGAACTCGGTGAGGTGGCCCAGCACCCACTCGTCCACCCGCTCCGAGAGCAGCAGCACCTCGATGCCCTTCTTGCGGAAGATTTCCAGGTGCGGGCTGTGCTGTGCCGCGGTGAAACTGTCCGCGGTGACGTAGTAGATCTTCTCCTGCCCCTCCTTCATGCGGCCTATGTAGTCAGCCAGCGAGACGCATTCCTCTTCGGTATCGGCGTGCGTGGACGCGAAGCGCAGCAGTGCGGCGATCTTCTCGCGGTTGGCGGGATCCTCGCCGACGCCCTCCTTCAGCACGCGACCAAACTCCATCCAGAAGGTGGCGTACTTGTCCTTTTGATTCTCCGCCAGGTCCTCCAGCAGGCCGAGCACCTTCTTCGTGCAGCCGGCGCGCAGGGCCTCGATGTCCTTCGACTCCTGCAGGATCTCGCGCGAGACGTTGAGCGGCAGGTCGTTGGAGTCCACGATGCCGCGCACGAAGCGCAGGTACACGGGCAGCAGTTGCTCGGCGTCGTCCATGATGAAGACGCGCCGCACGTAGAGCTTGACGCCGTGGCGCTGCTGGCGGTCCCACAGGTCGAAGGGCGCATGCGCCGGGATGTAGAGCAGCTGGGTGTAGTCCTGCCGCCCCTCGACGCGGGCATGCTGCCAGGCCAGGGGCTCCTCGAAGTCGTGGCCGACGTGCTTGTAGAACTCCTTGTACTGCTCTTCGGTTATTTCCGATTTCGGCCGCGCCCACAGCGCGCTGGCCTGGTTGACCGTCTCGTCCTCGTCCGTGACGACCTGTTCGCCGTCCTTCCACTCCTCCTTCTGCATGACGATCGGCTGGACGATGTGGTCGGAGTACTTGCGGATGATCTGGCGCAGCTTCCAGCCGGAGAGCAGGTCGTCCTGCCCCTCCTTCAGGTGCAGGGTGATCTCGGTGCCGCGCGCGGGCCTGTCGACCATCTCGATGGAGAACTCGCCGGCGCCCTCCGATTCCCAGCGCACGCCCTGGTCGGCGGCGAGGCCGCCGCGGCGGGTGACGACCGTGACGCGGTCGGCAACGATGAAGGAGGAATAGAAGCCGACGCCGAACTGGCCGATGAGATGGGCGTCCTTCTGCTGGTCGCCGGTGAGGGCCTGGAAGAACTCGCGCGTGCCGGACTTGGCGATGGTGCCGAGGTTGTTCACCACCTCCTCGCGGCTCATGCCGATGCCGTTGTCGGCAATGGTCAGGGTACGCGCCGTCTTGTCGAAGCTGACTTTTATCTTCAGGTCGGGGTCGGACTCGAACAGGCTGCCGTTGGCGAGCGCCTCGAAGCGCAGCTTGTCGCAGGCGTCGGAGGCGTTGGAAACCAGCTCGCGCAGGAAGATCTCGCGGTTGCTGTAAAGGGAGTGGATCATCAGCTGCAATAGCTGCTTGACCTCGGTCTGGAAGCCGAGTGTTTCTTTCGTTGCAGTCGTGGTGGTCATGGAAATGCGCTCCGGATGAAGACGGGGGGAGAAATGGGGGCAAAAACGGGCCTTTCAAGACCCCGGGCGTTCAGGGCCGCTGCTACTTGTAGCAAATGCCGACGACGTCCAGTTCGCGCAGGCCGTCCGGGATCTGAAACCGCACCGTGTCGCCTTCGCGCGCCTTGAGCAGCGCCTTGGCCAGCGGCGAGATCCAGCTGATCATGCCCTTGCCGGCATCCGCCTCGTCGATGCCGACGATCTGGTAGGTAAGCTCACAGCCTGCCTCATCGCACACCGTGACGGTGGCGCCGAAGAACACCTGCTCCGTGTTCTCCTGGCTGGCCGGGTCGACGATCACGGCGTTTTCCAGGCGCTTCATGAGGAAGCGGATGCGCCGGTCGATCTCGCGCAGGCGCTTCTTGCCGTAGATGTAGTCGCCATTCTCGGAGCGGTCGCCATTCTTCGCCGCCCATGACACGACCTGCACCAGCGCCGGCCGCTCGGCCTTGACGAGCTGCTCCAGTTCCGCCTTGAGCTGCGCGTAGCCTCGGCGCGTCACGTAATTCTTCGTTCCAGGCGGCAGCGCCGGGGCGGACGGGACGTCCTCCTCCTCGGGGCTTTCTTCCTTGACGAAGGCCTTGCTCATGGGCGCATCTCGTTAAATGAAGCGATAATTATATAGCCCGATCAAAATCAACCAAATCAGTGACCCCCGCAGACAGCAGCACCGCTATCGGCCGCAAGGCAGCATTCCTGGCCGGCGCACGCGCCTGCATGCCGCTTTCGCCTGGCGTCCTGCTCTTCGGCATGGTGTGCGGCGCGGCCGCGGCCGGCGCAGGCCTCGCGCCGGGACAATCCTTCGCCCTCTCCTGGATGGTGTTCGCCGGCTCCTCGCAGATCGTCGCCACGCAACTCTTCTCCGCGGGCGCGCCGGCCTGGGTGATCGTCCTCACCGGCTGGGTGGTCAACCTGCGCTTCATGATGTACAGCGCCACGCTGGCGCAGCAATTTCGCGGCGCTTCCCGCTTCGAGCGCTGGCTGGCCGGCTACCTGCTCACGGACCAGGCCTTCGCCGTGACGCTGGCGCGGGTGCTCGACGGCCGCAAGGACATTCCGTGGTTTTACCTCGGCATCGCCGCCACCCTCTGGCTGCTCTGGCAGTTCGCCAACCTGGGCGGCATCTATCTGGGCGCACTGGTGCCCGCCAGCTGGTCGATGGATTTCGTCGTCGCCCTCACCTTCATCGGCGTGCTGGCGCCGCTGCTGCGCGATCGTGCCATGGCGGCGGCCGCCGTGTCGGGGGGGCTGACTTCCGTCTTCCTCGTCCTGCCGCTGAAGCTCAACCTGATGGCCGCGGCACTCATCGGCGCCGCCATCGGTATCGGAATGGAAACGAGCATGAAACGCGCAAAACTGAAACCATGAAATCCACGCCCATGCCCGTTACCCTCTCCCCCAGCCCCTCTCCCGCATGCGGGAGAGGGGAGCGCCCAGAGTCGCTGGCGCGACTGATTGAACAATCATGGCCGAAATCGCGATCTGGGGCGTGATCGCCACGCTCGGGCTGGCGACCTTCGCCACCCGATTGTCCTTCCTGGCGCTGCTGGGGGAGGGAGAACTGCCGCTGTGGCTGCGGCGCGTCCTGCACTACGTGCCGCCGGCCATCCTGGCCGCCATCATCGCGCCGCAGCTTCTTTCAGGTGCGGCGGGTCTGGACGCCACTTTCGACGGACCGCGTTGCGCGGCCGCTCTGGCCGGCTTCGCCATCGCCTACTTCACGCGCAGCACCTTCGCCACCATCGCGGTCGGCATGGCCGTGCTGTGGGGGCTGACTTTGCTGTAGGTCGGGCTTCACGCCAAAGTCGGGCTGAAGCCCGACCTACAAATCTGCCGCTGCCGGACTGAAGCCCGGCGTACGGTTTAATGATAGACCGCAGGCTGGGTGATCAGAGAACCATACTCCTCGAGCAGGTCGCCATAGGCCTCCATGTCGGGGTCGCCCGAAACCAGCGCCTTCAACTCGGCGCGGAAACGATCCGCCGCCCCGTCCCGCATGAGGACGCCCTTGTTGACACGCTTGTCGATCACCTCCACGGCATCCTGCGCCGGATAATCGACGACATGCATTACCGGATTATCGAAGACGATCATCATGGTTGTTACCTCCGTATCTAGTATGTGGGCTTGCCCGCACGCATTTCAACCCTGTGCTTCATGTTGTCTTTCCCTGGCCTGCCGCATACCATAGCCGCATGGCAGAATCCGACGACATCGCCTCCCTGCGCCTGCGCCTGCACGATTTTCAGGTCGAACACCGCGACCTGGACGAAATCATCGAACGCCTGATGCAGACGCCTCCGCTCGACGACCTGATGCTGCGCCGGCTGAAAAAACGCAAACTGCTGCTGAAAGACCGCATCGCCATCCTCGAACGCATGATCGAACCCGACATTCCGGCCTGAGCGCCATCTGCCGGGCCGACCCAAAGATGGCGCAGCCAACACCAAGGAGCCGCGCTGCGGCGAACAATCGTCACTCCCTTCCTCGGGAAGGGGGGCGGGAGAAAGGTACTCAATGAGCAAGACCAGCGCTTTCAATTTCGACACCCTGAGCCTGCACGCCGGCCAGCAACCCGACCCGCAATACGGCGCCCGCGCCGCGCCCATCTACCTCACAACCTCCTTCGTCTTCAAGGACACCGACCAGGCCGCCGCGCTCTTCAACATGGAGCGTGCCGGCCACGTCTATTCGCGCATCTCCAACCCGACCAATGCCGTGCTGGAGGAGCGCATCGCCGCGCTTGAAGGCGGCGTCGGCGCCATCGCCGCCGCCTCGGGCCAGGCGGCGCTGCACCTGGCCATCTGCACCCTGATGGGCGCCGGCAGCCACATCGTCGCCTCGCGCTCGCTCTACGGCGGCTCGCACAACCTGCTCGAATACACCCTGCCGCGCTTCGGCGTCGCCACCACCTTCGTCGATCCGCGCGACCTCGACGCCTGGCGCGCCGCCCTCCGCCCCGAAACCCGCCTGCTCTTCGGCGAAACGCTGGGCAACCCCGGCCTGGACGTGCTCGACGTGCCGCGCGTGGCCGAGATCGCCCACGCCGCCGGCCTGCCGCTGATGGTGGATTCCACCTTTACCACGCCCTTTCTCATGCGACCCTTCGACCTCGGCGCCGACCTGCTCTTCCATTCGGCGACCAAGTTCCTCGGCGGGCACGGCGTCGCCATCGGCGGCCTGCTGGTGGACTCCGGCAAATTCGACTGGGAAAGCTCGGGGAAATTCCCCACCCTGACCGAGCCTTACGCGGGCTTCCACGGCATGGACTTCGCCGAGGAGTCGACCGTCGCCGCCTTCCTGCTGCGGGCGCGGCGCGAGGGCCTGCGCGACTTCGGCGCCTGCATGAGTCCGATGACCGCCTTCCAGATACTGCAGGGCATGGAAACGCTGCCGCTGCGCATGCAGCGCCACATCGACAACACGCGCAGGATCGTCGCGCATCTCGCCGCACACGCCACGGTGGAATCGGTGTCCTATCCGGAACTGGAGAACCATCCCGACCACGCCCTGGCGAAAACGCTGCTGCCGAAGGGCTGCGGCGCGGTATTCAGCTTCGTCCTGAAAGGCGGCCGGGCCGCGGGGCGCAAGTTCATCGAGAACCTGCGCGTCTTCTCGCACCTGGCCAACGTCGGCGATGCCAAGTCGCTGGTCATCCACCCGGCGAGCACCACGCATTTCCGCATGTCCGACGAGGCCCTGCGCGCCTCCGGCATCCACGAGGGCACGGTGCGCCTGTCGATCGGACTGGAGGATGCGGACGATCTCATCGCGGACCTCGACAGCGGCCTGCGCGCCGCACAGAAGGCTTGAACATGGAACTCACCGTCAATGGCGCCGCCACCTACGCCTACACCGGCGGCAAGCCCTTCAACCCGGAACTGCCGACCATCGTCTTCATCCACGGCGCCGAGAACGACCACAGCGTATGGGGCCTGCAAAGCCGCTGGTTCGCCCACCACGGCTGCGGCGTGCTGGCGGTCGACCTGCCCGGCCATGGCCGTTCCGACGGGCCGCTGCTGCCCACCGTCGAGGCGCAGGCCGAGTGGCTCGTCGCCCTGCTCGATGCCGCTGGCGTGGAAGACGCCGCGCTGGTCGGCCACAGCATGGGTTCGCTCATCGCGCTCGAAGCCGCGTCGCGCTTTCCGGAGCGGGTGTCGAGCATCGTCCTCGTCGGCACCGCCGTGCCGATGCCCGTTTCCGAGGCGCTGCTCACCGCCGCGCGCGATGCGCGGCCCAAGGCCGACGGGATGGTCAACGTCTGGTCGCATGGCGCGCGCGGCGCCATCGGCGGCAACACCGTGCCCGGCATGTGGATGATGGGCGCCAGCCTGCGCCTGATGGAGCGCGCCGCCCCGGGCGTGCTGCACAACGATCTGCACGCCTGCAACGCCTATGCGCGCGGCCCGGAAGCCGCCGCCGCGGCGCAATGCCCGGCGCTGCTCGTCGTCGGCAGCCGCGACATGATGACCAGCCCGCGCGGCGCGCCCAAGCTGGCGGCGGCGATGAAGGATGCCCGCATCGCCCCCATCGAAGGCAGCGGCCATGCCCTCATGGCGGAATACCCCGATGCGGTGCTCGATGCGCTGCGCGGCTTCCTGATTGCCGCCTGAGCAGCGGCGGTTCCCGGCTCAGGCGCGTGAGCGGTCCGACACGACCCTGATGTTTCGCGAAGAGGGCCTTGGCCCGCTCTTCGCATCAGTCCGGGTAAATGTCTCGACCCGGTTGCGGCCCGTATCCTTGGCAAGGTAGAGCGCCTGATCGGCCTTGGCGAAGAGCGTCTCCAGGTTGTCGCCTTTCGCGAACTCGGCGACGCCGAAACTCACGGTGAACCTCGGCAAGTCCTTCGCGTGGAATGTCTCGAACAACAGGCGCAGCTTTTCGGCGAGCCGGGCGGCTTCCTCGGCCGAGGTTTCCGGCGTCAGGATGATGAATTCCTCGCCCCCCCAGCGGGCGAAGATGTCCGTCCCGCGCATGTTGTCGCGAATCAGGCAGGCCAGTTCGATAAGCACCCGGTCGCCAACCGCATGCCCATGGCTGTCGTTGATCCGCTTGAAATGGTCTACGTCCGCGATGATCATGGACAGCTTGCGATGGTAGCGCAGCGCACGCTGCAGTTCGCCCCCGGCGAGTTCGTGAAAGCCATGGCGGTTCAAAGCCCCGGTGAGGGCATCGGTCGACGCCTTGATGTTGAGGCTGTCAACCATGTCGAGCAACTGATTGAAGCTTTGCGCGATATCGATCGGCTCATCGCGCATCCCCTTCACCCCGCGCTCCCACTCCTGCTTGCCCGCAGCCCGGCGCGCTCCCCGCAGGACGCTTTCGAACGCCCGCATGAGGAGCAGCAACGAGGAGATGGCGAGCCAGGTCAGGAGGACTGATATGAGGAGCAGCCCGCCTCGCTGCAGCAGGATTTCCGCGCGGACCTTGTCGTGGATTGCCTGCGTCTGGTCGATCAATTCGATCAGGGAATAGCGTTCGACCTCGCGCAGCAGGTTGATCGCTTCCGTCACGATCCCGTACCAGCGCGTTCGCGGCATGCTGATCGGGTCGATGGCGCGGCCATCCCTGGCCGCTCGCAAGAGCCGCATCGACGACTGCATCGCCGGCTCGCCAAGCGCCCCCGTCAGCGTGGCCCGCATGGATGGACTGGATTCCTTGAGGAAGCGCTGGATGCCGGCTTCGAACAGGCCAAAGCGGCTGCCCATCGCCGCGTGCCAGGCGGGGTCGGGCCTGCCCTTGCCGGGCATAGCCAGCACGGTGGCGCGGGCCTGGCCAAGATACTCCTTGGCGCGGACCAGATGCACGAGGGCGATCAGGTCATGCTGTGCGGGATGCCCGTTCGCAGCGAGGCTCAGTCTGTCCATTTGCTCGAAAATGCCGTTCAGGCTGAGCGTGTAGAAATCGAAGGATTCCCGTTCTTCGACCGCAGTCTGGTCCACCTTCTCCCGCATCGCCCCCAGGCCTGGCAGCAAGGCAGGCTCCTGAGCTGAATCCACCTGCGACAATCTGAAATCCGTCGCAATGCGTTGCGCAGACATTTCCTTGCGGGCGTTGCCCCCCGCGTCGGCAAGAAAGGCGGATGACAGGCCCCGCTCCTTCTGCACTTCATGAACGAGGCGTGCCATGCGCTCCGCCTGCGCTAGCTGATCCAGCATGGTGCGATGGCTTGTCAGTTCCTTGCCGGAGAGCTGATACTGGAGGCCAAAAACCAATAGCAGGCTGCCCAGAAACAACAGTCCGAGAAGCCAAATTCTTGTTTTGATGCTGATTTTAAGATCCATACGAGCCACGCAGCCACTGATGCCCGATTTACGGCCAATAGCTGTATTTCTTTAGGAAAAACAATCTATAAGGCAATAAAAGCTCGAAACGGGCATAATCTGACGACATGAACACTACTTCCGCTGGAACCTCCCGCACCGTCCGCCGCATCGTTCTGGCTGTTCTGATCTTGTCGCTTGTCGCAGGCGTCATCTGGTGGGCCACCCGACCCAAGCCGATTGCCGTCGTCGTGAGGGCGGTTGAGGTCGGCCGCGTCGAAACCACGGTCGCCAACACCCGCGCCGGCTCCGTCGCCGCCTGCCGCCGCGCCAAGCTGGCGCCGCCGCTGGGCGGCCGCATCGAAAAGCTGCATGTGCGCGAGGGCGACCGCGTCAAGGCCGGACAACTGCTCGTCGAACTGTGGAACGACGACCTCGCCGCGCGCGAGCGCATCTCGCGCGAGCAGCGCGCCACCGCCCTAGCGCACGTGCGTGAAGCCTGCCTGCTGGCCGACACGGCCACGCGCGAGGCGGCCCGCAGCCGCGCCCTGCGCGACAAGGGTTTTGTCTCCGAGGGCCAGGTCGACCGTGCCGAAAGCGAGGCCAAGGCGAAACAGGCCGGCTGCGACTCTGCACGCGCCCAGGTACAGGAGGCCAACGCGCGCATCGGCGCCTCGCGCGCCGACACGGCGCGCTCAGTCGTGCGCGCCCCCTTCGACGGCATCGTCGCCGAGGTCAACGGCGAGGTGGGCGAATACCTCACGCCCTCGCCGCCGGGCATCATGACCCTGCCGGCAGTAGACCTCATCGACGATTCCTGCCTCTACGTCACCGCGCCCATCGACGAAGTAGACGCCGCCCGCCTGAAGGTGGGGCTGAGCGGCCGCATCACGCTGGACGCCTACCGCGACAGGCATTTCAGCGGCAAGGTGCGACGCATCGCGCCGTATGTCCTGGCGCTGGAGAAGCAGGCGCGCACGGTCGAGGTGGAAGTCGAGTTCGACAACCCGGGCGACATCCGCCACCTGCTGGTGGGCTACAGCGCAGACATCGAGGTGGTGGTGGACACGCGCGACAACGTCCTGCGCATCCCGACCACCGCGCTCATGCCCGGCAGCCGCGTGCTGGTGCTGACCGAAGAGGGCATGCTCGAGGAAAGAAAAATCGAGACCGGCCTGACCAACTGGGAATTCACCGAGGCGAAATCCGGCATCGAACGCGGCGCGCGTGTCGTCACTTCGCTCGAGCGCGCCGGCGTCAAGGCGGGCGTGCGTGCCGTGGCCGAGGAAAAGCCGGAAACCAAGAAACCATGAGCGGCGCGGGCCCTTGCCGTCATTCCCGCGAAAGCGGGAATCCAGCGGCTTTGGATCGACAATGGATTCCCGCTTTCGCGGGAATGGCGGTCCTCGGCAAATGATCAGCCTCACCGGCATCGAACGGGTCTTCCGCGTCGGCGACGAAGAGGTGCACGCGCTGCGCGGCGTCAGCCTGGACATCGAGCAGGGCGAGTACCTCTCCATCATGGGCCCGTCGGGCTCGGGCAAGTCCACCCTGCTCAACATCCTCGGCCTGCTCGACCGGCCGAACGCCGGCCGCTACGAACTGAACGGCCACGACGTCACCGGCCTGCCCGACGACGAGTTGGCACGGGTGCGCCGGGAGAACATCGGTTTCGTCTTCCAGTTCTTCCACCTCGTGCCGCGGCTCACCGCCGGGCAGAACATCGAGCTGCCGATGGTGCTGGCCGGCATCGCCCCGGCGGAGCGGCGGCGGCGCCTCGACAAGCTGCTCGCCGCCTACGGCCTGGAAGCGCGCGCCGGCCACCGCCCCGACCAGCTCTCCGGCGGCCAGTGCCAGCGCGTCGCCATCGCCCGCGCCATGTCGATGGGCCCGACGCTGATCCTCGCCGACGAGCCGACCGGCAACCTCGACCGCCATACCGGGCAGGAGGTCATGGCAGTGCTCGAACAGGTGCATCACGACGGTGGCACCCTGGCGGTCGTCACCCACGACCCGGAGATCGGTGCGCGTGCGCACCGCCGCATCCGTCTCGTCGACGGCGAAGTCGTCGAGGATTTCCGGGAATGATCATCGCCCTTTCCCCCTCTCCCCAACCCTCTCCCCGCTGGGGAGAGGTGGCCGTCTTCCTCCCCTCTTCCCGGCGGGGAGAAGGCGCCGTCTTCCTCCCCTCTCCCGCTTGCGGGAGAGGGGTCGGGGGAGAGGGTGGCTCTTAATCATGCGCTTCGCTGACCTCCTCCGCTTCGCCTGGCAGGTGCTGGGCGGCTACCGCGCCCGCACGGCGCTGATCCTGCTCGCCATGGGCATCGGCGTCGCCGCAGTGGTGGCGGTGAGCTCCATCGGCGAGGGAGCGCGCCTCTACGTCGTCAACCAGTTCGGCTCGCTCGGCACCAACCTGATCATCGTCCTGCCCGGCCGCTCCGAGACGGCCGGCGCCATGCCCGGCGTGCTGATCGGCAAGACGCCGCGCGACCTCACCATCGACGATGCCCTGGCGCTCAAGCGCAGCCCGGCCATCCTGCGCTTCGCCCCGCTCATCGTCGGCGCCGGCGACGTGCGCGTCGGCAGCCGCAGCCGCGAGACGCCGGTGCTCGGCACCACCGCCGAATTCATCCAGGTGCGCCAGATGGACATGGCACACGGCCTGTTCCTGCCGCCGGGCGATCCGCGCCACGGCCAGCCGGTATGCGTCATCGGCGCGAAGGTGGCCAGCGAGCTGTTCGGCGCGCGCCCGGCGCTGGGCGAGTGGCTGCGCATCGGCGACCGCCGCTTCCGCATCGTCGGCGTGCTCGCCAAGCAGGGCCAGTCGCTCGGCTTCAACACCGACGAGATCGTCGTCATCCCGCTCGCCGCGGCGCAGGCCCTCTTCAACACGGAGGCGCTGTTCCGCGTCCTCGTCGAGGCGAAGAGCCGCGAGCAGATTCCCCTGGCCAAGGCCGACGTCGAGGAGATCATCCGACTGCGCCACGAGGGCGAGCGCGACGTCACGGTGATCACCCAGGACGCCGTGCTGGAGACCTTCGACCGCATCCTGCGCGCGCTGACGCTGGCCGTCGGCGGCATCGCCGCCATCAGCCTCGCCGTGGCCGGCATCCTCATCATGAACGTCATGCTCATCGCCGTAACGCAGCGGCGGCGCGAGATCGGCCTGCTCAAGGCGTTGGGCGCCACCGGCGCGCAGATCCGCGCCGCTTTCTTCACCGAGGCGGCGATGCTGGCGCTGGGCGGCGCCGCGCTCGGCCTGATCGTCGGCAAGCTGGGCCAGGTCGCCATCGGCCAGGCCTTCCCGGACATCCCCTTCACGGCGCCCTGGTGGGCGGTAATCGCCGCTCCGCTCACCGCCATCGTCACCTCGGTGCTGTTCACCGTGGTGCCGGCCCGGCGCGCGGCGCAGCTCGATCCCATCCAGGCGCTGTCCAAGCGATGAGGAAAAGCAGCCCCTCTCCCCAGCCCTCTCCCCGCAAGCGGGGAGAGGGAGTAAACACCCCTCTCCCGCACGCGGGAGAGGGGAAGGGGGAGAGGGTACTGCTGCAAAACGCCAAATCACTCCGCAGCAACCAGACCGACGCCGAACAGAAGCTCTGGTACCACCTGCGCGCCCACCGCTTCATGGGGCTGAAATTCAAGCGACAGAAGCCAATTGGCCGCTACATTGCCGACTTCATCTGCGTCGAACAAAAACTGATCGTCGAACTGGATGGCGGACAGCATGCCGACCAGACAGCCTACGACACGGAGCGTGACGGCTGGCTGCGCGGTGAGGGCTATACGGTGCTGCGGTTCTGGAACAACGAGGTGATGCAGGGAATGGAGGGGGTGCTGGAGAGGATTCGGCTTACCCTCTCCCCCGACCCCTCTCCCGCGAGCGGGAGAGGGGAGCAAGACAACCCCCTCGCCCCGCTTGCGGGGAGGGGGCTGGGGAGAGGGGAGCAGGACAACCCCCTCGCCCCGCTTGCGGGGAGAGGGCTGGGGAGAGGGGAATGATCACCACCGACTTCATCGCCTTCACCCTCGCCTCGCTCAAGGCGCACCGCCTGCGCACGGTGCTCACGGCGCTGGGCATCGCCGTGGGCATCGCCTCGGTGATCCTGCTCACTTCCATCGGCGAGGGCCTGCACCGCTTCGTCATTGCCGAGTTCACCCAGTTCGGCACCAACATCATCGGCATCTCGCCCGGCCGCACCCAGACGCATGGCGGCGCCCTCGGCGCAGTGAACACCGTGCGCCCGCTTTCCATCGACGACGCTGTGGCCTTGCGCCGCGCGCCGTATGTCCTGCTCTCCGTTCCTGTCGTGCAGGGCAACGCCGAAGTCGTGCATGCGGGCAAAAGCCGCCGCGTCACCCTTTATGGCACCGGGCCGGATTTCTCCAAAGCGTTCACCATGCGCGTGGCCAGCGGCGAATTCCTGCCCCACGACGACGTGCATGCGGCACGCGCCTTCGTCGTGCTCGGCTCCAAGGTCGCACGCGAACTGTTCGGCGACGACAACCCGCTCGGCAGCCGCATCCGCGTCGGCGGCGAGCGCTACCGCGTCGTCGGCGTCATGGAATCCAAGGGGCAGGTGCTCGGCTTCGACCTCGACGACACGGTCTACATCCCGGTGGCGCGCGCGCTCGACATGTTCAACCGCGAGAGCCTGATGGAGATCGACGTCATCTATGAACCGACGGCGCCATTGGCCGAAGTGGAGGAAGGCCTGCGCAGCATCCTCGTCGCGCGCCATGGCGCCGAGGACTTCACCATCACCCCGCAGCAGAAGATGCTGGAGGTGTTCGGCACGGTGCTCGATGCCATCACCTTCGCCGTGGCGGCCATCGGCGGCATCTCGCTGGTGGTGGGCGGCGTCGGCATCCTCACCATCCTCACCATCGGCGTGGCCGAGCGCACCTCCGAGATCGGCCTGCTGCGCGCCATCGGCGCGACACGAAAACGCATCCTGCTGCTCTTCCTCGGCGAGGCCGCGCTGCTCTCCGCCCTCGGCGGCGCGGCCGGCCTGCTGCTGGGCTGGAGCATCGCCGTCCTGCTGACGCTGACTTTCCCGGCGCTGCCGGTGCACACGCCCTGGCTGTATGCCGTGCTGGCCGAAGGGGTCGCCATCGGCGTGGGGCTGGCCGCCGGTGTTGTGCCCGCGCGCCGCGCCGCGCGCCTCGATCCGCTCGAAGCGCTGCGCAGCGAATGAGGCTTCCCCGTGGGAGCGGCGTCCACGCCGCGATATCAGCGGCTGCACCCCAAGGGTGTTTCCTGCGAGGCATTATCGCGGCGTGGACGCCGCTCCCACGGGCATTCCCATGACAGTCATCCAGCCGCTCGATCCGCTGCGCGAACGCGCCTTGCTGCTGATGCTGGCCGGCATCCAGTTCGCGCACATCCTCGATTTCATGATCATGATGCCGCTCGGGCCGATCCTGGTGCGCGCGTTCGGCATCGGCACGCACGAATTCGGTCTGCTCGTCTCGGCGTATACCTTCAGCGGTGCCGCCACCGGCCTGCTGGCGGCCACTTTCGTCGACCGCTTCGAGAGGAAGCGCCTGCTGCTGGGCATGTTCGCCCTCTTCACGCTGGCCACGCTGGCCTGCGGCCTGGCGCCGAGCTTCGGCCTCCTGATGCTGGCGCGCTGCGCCGCCGGCGCCTTCGGCGGCGTGCTCGGCTCGATGGTGCAGACCATGGTCGGCGACCTGATTCCCTTCGAGCGCCGCGGCCGCGCCAGCGGCACCATCATGTCGGCCTTCGCCCTGTCGACCGTTGCCGGCGTGCCGCTCTCGCTGGTGCTCGCCAACCACTTCGGCTGGCGCGCGCCCTTCATCTTCATCGCCGCCCTCGCCACCGGCCTGCTCGTGCTCGGCTGGAAGATGCTGCCCACGCTGCGCGGGCACCTGCGTTCCGCCGTCATCGGCGAAACGGAGCGCGCCCATCCCCTCGCCGCGATGGGGGAAGTGCTGCGCGACGCCAACCACCTGCGCGCGCTCGGCTTCATGGCGCTGATCATGTTCTCCGGCTTCACCGTGATTCCCTACATCACCCTCTACTCGGTAGCCAACGTCGGCATCCGCCAGGAGGATCTCTACCTGATCTATCTCGCCGGCGGCTGCGCCACCTTCTTCACTTCGCGACTGATCGGGCGGCTGGCGGACCGCCACGGCAAGGTGCGCGTCTACCGCATCGTCGCGTTCTGCTCCATGGTGCCGCTGATCATCCAGACGCATCTCGTTCCGGTGCCGCTGTGGCTGATGATCGTCGTCTCGACCCTCTTCTTCATCTTCGTGCCGGGCCGCATGGTGCCGGCCATGGCCATCGTCACCTCGGCGGTGCAGTCGCGGCTGCGCGGCACCTTCCTCTCGATAAGCGGCGCCACCCAGCAGCTGGCCTCCGGCGCGGCCTCCTTCGTCGGCGGCCTCATCATCGCGCAGGACGCGGCGGGGCACATCGTGCGCTATGACTGGGTGGGCTGGCTCGCCGTCGCCGCCACCCTGCTGGCGATGGCGCTTGCCAGCCGCATCCGGTTTCGTGCCTGAAGACTGGGGAACCCAGTCCGAAGAAGTACTCTTGGGGTGTGCCTGAACGCGCCCCCTCTCCCCAACCCTCTCCCCCGGTGCCGGGGGAGAGGGAGTCGATGTACTCCCCTCTCCCGCTTGTGGGAGAGGGGCCGGGGGAGAGGGTTGCGGGAGTTGTCATGAGCGCCGCCCCCGGCTAGAATCGTTTCATATATAAAGAAACGCGGCTCACCGCGTGCCCACCCCGCAGAGGAGGAGAAATGGCATCACAGATGACCGAGGTCGAGCCGCGCCGGGACTTCCCGAAAATCCGCGACGTGCCGATGGAACAGCCGCTGAAATGGCTCAAGCTCGGCTGGGGCGACCTGATCTCCTGCCCCACCGCCAGCCTGTTCTACGGCTTCTGCTTCGTCGCCGGCGGCGCGCTGATGGTGCTGGCGCTCGGCGGCGCGCCCGAGTACATCGCCGCCGTCACCTCGGGCTTCCTCATCCTCGGCCCCTTCTTCGCCATCGGCCTCTACGAGATCAGCCGCCGGCACGAAAAGCAGCAGCCCTGCAGCCTCATGCCCACGCTCATGGCATGGAAGGGCAATGCCGGCAACCTGGGCATCTTCACGGCTGTCCTGCTGGTCATCTTCCTGGTCTGGGCGCGCGCCTCGATGGTCGCCTTCGCCCTCTTCTACTCGGGCGAGATGCCGAGCATGAGCGGCTTCCTGCGGCATGTCATTTCCACCGACCACATCGGCTTCCTGCTGGCCTATTTCGCCATCGGCGGCATTTTTTCCCTGATCGCCTTCTCCATCAGCCTGATCACCATCCCGCTCATGCTCGACCGCAACCTCGACGCCATCACCGCCGCCATCACCAGCGTGCGTGCCCTCTTCGCCAACCCGGCCGCCATGTTCGTCTGGGCCGGCCTCATCGCGCTGCTCGGCGGCCTCGGCCTCGTCACCTTCCTCGCCGGCATGCTCATCGCCGGCCCCATCCTTGGCCACGCCACCTGGCACGCCTATCGCGACCTCATCGAATAGAATGGTTGGATGAATCCCGCCCATCGCGCCGTCGGCCTCCTTGCCGCCTGCCAGGCGCTGCTGCTCACCAACGGCGTCACCCTCGTTGCCATCAATGCCCTGGCCGGTTTCGCGCTGGCGCCGGACAAGCGGCTGGCCACGCTGCCTGTCGTCGGTTACGTGCTCGGCTCGGCGGTGTCGACCCTGCCCGCCTCGCACTTCATGCGCCGGCATGGCCGCCGCGCCGGCTTCCTGCTCGGCACCTTCTGCGGCATGCTCGGCGGCGCCATCGGTGCGGCGGCGATCCTCCTGCAGAGCTTCTGGCTGCTCTGCGCGGCCACCTTCTGCTCGGGCATCTACCAGGCCTTCGGCCAGTACCTGCGCTTCGCCGCGGCGGAAGTGGCGCCGGCCGACTGGAAAAGCCGCGCCATCTCGCTGACGCTGGCCGGCGGCATCCTCGGCGGTTTCATCGGCCCGGCCGTCGGCAAATGGACGCGCGACCTGGCGCAGCCGCAGTACATCGCCTCGTATGCCTCGCTCATCGGCTTCGCCCTCGTCGCCATGATGATCGCCGCCAGCCTGCGCTTCCCGCCGCAAAGTCAGGCCGAGCAGCACGGCGGCGGCCGGCCGCTGAAAGAGATTGCGCGCCAGCCCGTCTTCATCGTCGCCGCGCTGGCCGCCGCCGCCGGCTACGGCGTCATGAATTTGCTGATGAACGCCACGCCGCTGGCGATGGACTTCTGCGGCCTCGGCTTCGGCGACACCGCCTTCGTCCTGCAGTGGCACGTCATCGGCATGTTCGCGCCGAGCTTCTTCACCGGCCACCTCATTGCCCGCTTCGGCGTGCTCAACGTCCTCTTCGCCGGCGCCGTGCTGATGTTCGCCTGCATCGGCATCGCCGTGCAGGGGATCACGCTGATGCACTTCTGGTGGGCGCTGCTGCTGCTCGGCGTCGGCTGGAACTTCCTCTACATCGGCGGCACGACGCTGCTCACCGAGGCCTACACGCCGGCGGAGAAAGCCAAGACGCAGGGCCTCAACGACTTCCTCATGTTCTTCGCCATGGCCGGCTCCTCCTTCGCCTCCGGCGTCGTCGTCACCAGCGCCGGCTGGAGCGTGCTCAACCAGATCGCCATCCCCTTCGTCGCCCTGACCGCGCTGGGCAGCGCCATCCTCTGGATGAAGCGCCGCGCCAATTAACCCCCCTCTCCCCGGAATCGGGGAGAGGGCCGGGGTGAGGGGCAACACCGACAGCGGTATACTCGCCCCATGAAACGCCTCCTCCCCCTCTTCGCCCTGCTCTGCCTGGCCCCCGCCCACGCCGACGAAGCCGCCGACCTCGACGCGCTTTGCGCCGCCGCCGGCGGGCAAGTGAAGCGCACCGACATCTCCAACGTCCGCCGCACCGACTGCGCCGGCCCGCAAGTCACCTGGTTCCACATCCACTCCACCGGCACGCAGGGCCGCACCATGGTCAACTACACCGCCACCCGCACCGGCAACTGGCGCAGCGCCCTCGACGCCGCGGCCGCCGACCTCGCCAAGCTTTGCGGCGAGCAACCGCCGAACATCCAGCTCCAGGAAGAAAAGCTCAGCGCCAGTTGCGGCTCGGGAAAGTAAAAGTCAGTCCCTGCAGCACGGCGCACCCATGCCTGCCACGATACGCTCGCTCGCAAGCACGGCGCATGCCTGCCCTGTTACTGGCAGGAAGAAGCTTGCCATAAAGGAAAATCCTTGAGATAAACAAACTTTGGCTATGCCTCCATGTCCGATGCAATATTATTTGCAAATTTGGTACCTACTTTAGGTTAGGTTTTATTCACCTCACATGAAGCACACTTACTACTCGCAACGCAGAGGGACCAACCCGAATCTCAAAGGCTTACCTTTGCCAGACATCATTGATTTGTTTCTTCGCGTATTCGCGCAACTACAAGATGACGGCTATTTCCATGAGGCATTTGGATTCGAGTGCGTCGATGCCGATCACATTGATGGGCGCGTTCGAGATGTCGAGTTGGAGATGCTCCTAAGCATCGGAAAGAAGGGGCTTTGGCCGATACATAAAACGGCCTCCACTTACTCAGAGGACGATTTCTTCGACATTCTTGAGTTTCTCTATCAGCACGTATCCAAACCTATTGATGGAACCTTTCACAGTTGGAATAACTGTGGAATGCACTGGGAAACATTCAACCAATCCGAGGGGCAAACCGAGTTCAGAGCGAAGGTTAATTCCGTCCTAGCGCGCTACGTAAATCCGTTTGAGCTTTCGCAAAATGGCGAGGTTTTATCGAAACCGGAGGCCGGCTTTGAGGCGATCTTTGAAGCTGATGTACCGTCTAAAGACTCAAATGTCGTAGGCCGTATCAATGCCGCTATTCTTCGGTATCGCAGGCATGGCTCGACGATTGACGACCGCAGACAGGCGGTTCGTGATTTGGCAGACGTTCTTGAGTATCTCCGACCGAAGGTCAAAACGCTGCTCACTTCTGAGGACGACAAAGCTCTGTTCAACATTGCTAATAACTTTGGCGTCAGACACCACAATGACAAACAGAAGACAGCCTATGATGCAGCACTCTGGTTGAGCTGGATGTTCTATTTCTACCTTGCAACTATCCATGTCGTGCTCCGCAAGATCGAGCACGACAGCACCAACAAATGAACACAGGTTTGGCCATGAATCCTAACTCGAACGTTTGCCTCATGACTGGCACCCACGATGACTGAACGATTCTCGAAGAGACACGGTTACCACCCAGCTCACAAAGCCGAAATTTCCGTGCGGCAGGATGCGCCACATGAACTGCGTGGCATCGTTGTCCAGCTTGCATACGAGTGCGGCTTTCGGCCGAAAAGCCTTCGCCCTCTTGTGTGTCGCATTCTCAGAAAGCGTCCCGACCCGATCAATTGGTCTGAGTACCCAAACATCGACAACGAAGTGCGCGGCCTTGTTGATGATTGTGATTGGTATCAGGTGTACGACATCATCGAAGGGATCGCCGGCGCTATACGCGAGATGCCTTCCTCCTACGAAACAGAGAAGTTCGAGAGCGAGCTCAACGACTACTTCCTCGAAAATGGCATCGGTTGGAAATTGTCGAATGGCGTAGTCGAGATGCGTGGCCCGGAAATTTTCGAGGAAGTTGTCGGTACTGCTGAACGGGAACTTGAAACCAAATACTTCAGTACTGCTAAGAATGAACTACATGAGGCGCTACGCGATTTGTCTCGGCGTCCTGTCTCCGATATAACCGGCGCGATACAGCATTCAATGGCCGCGCTCGAATGTGTGGCCCGCGAAGCTTGTGGTGACTCCAAGGCCAATCTCGGTGACATCATGAAGCGCTACCGCGATATTGTTCCTCGCCCCCTTGATGAGGCTATCGCGAAGACATGGGGTTACGCTTCGGAAAACGCACGCCATATCAGCGAGGGAAGAGCGCCAACGTTCGAGGAGGCTGAGTTGGTTGTCGGTGTTGTTGCAGCTCTCGCAACATACTTGGCGCGAAAACATGAGGCATAACCCTACAGGCCACCAGACGCAGAGCGATAAAGCCGCGCAGCGCCGGCGACCTCCACGTTGAGCGTACTAGGAGTTGTCCCGCATGCCTGATATGTTCGAAGAAAGAAAGAAACAGGTACTTGCGCCAATTTTCTTCGAGGCCGGCGCGGCGCTATACGACTGTCAGACCTTCGAATACGGCATCGCCTATTTGCTCTATCTGTTCTCGCGCCTTGGAGCCACTGGCCTAGATCCTGCCCACTGCGCTGCAATTCTGGACGACGAAGAGAAGAAGACTGCTGGCCAACTCGCTCAATTGCTTCAAAAGCATCTTCGCATCAGCGAAGACCTTGAGGAGGGACTTGCCAAGGCGCTGCGGGCGCGCAATTGCTTAGTTCATCGCTTCCTCATTGATAACGTCGAACGAATGCTGGAGGTACGGGAGCACGATGCTCTGATAAAAGAAATCAGAGGTCTTCGCTCCACAGTCCAGAGATGCCAGAAGCAACTTGATCCGTTTGCGCGAGCTTTGGCCCAGTCCCTTGACGGGGCGTCTTTCGATATGTGGGCTTCCGAAGCGAAGGAACAATTTCTCCGAGATACACGTGAGCATTAGGAACAGTACGCCCAACCCGGCGTGCGACCCTATTCGCTTCGCTCTCTGGACGCTGCGCGATAAAGCCGCGCAGCGCCCCTGACCATGAACGTTCTGCCCCCTGGGTTCTCATATGAACTTGGCGGAAACATGAAAACCGTAACTCTTGATGTACGAGCGCCCGCCGATTCAATGGCGGATTCTGCGCGCGCCTGAAAAACAGGAAAGCCTCGGAAAACTACGCGTATCAGCTTCGCCACGCCTGAGCTGCTTTGGCGGGTGCTGACTGAAAAACGATGGGAATTGCTCAAGGTGCTCTGCGGTGCGGGGCCAGCGCCCATTCGCGAAGCCCATAGCGCGGCGATACTCCAGAGACCAAACCCTTCATTCAGCGGACTGCGCGGCACCCGGCCGCCGTCCTGTGGAGGCTGACTTTTGATCCAGCCCTGCTGGACGTTCGGATAACCCCCTATTCCGCCCTACTCCGCCCTATGCTGCGCGCCAAGGTAGTCGCGCGTGCGCATCTCGATGAGGCGGCTGACGGTGCGGTGGAACTCGCCGGCCTGGGTGCCTTCGCGGTAGAGCTCGCCGGCCTCGCATTCGGCGGTCATGACGAGCTTGACCTTGTGGTCGTAGAAGATGTCGACCAGCCAGGTGAAGCGGCGCGCCTCGGAGGCCTGCTCGCGCGTCATGCGCGGCACGCCGGAGAGGAACACGGTGTGGTAGCGGCGCGCGATCTCCAGATAGTCGTTCTGCGAGCGCGGCCCCATGCACAAGGTGGCGAAGTCGAACCAGATGACGCCGATGGCGCGGCGCTTGACCGGCAGCTCGCGCTCGAGGATGTGCACCGGACGGTTATGGCCCTCGCCGCCTGACAGTTCGCGAAATGCGGCCTCCATCCTGGCCTCGCTCCTGGCGTCGGCCGGGACGTGATAGACCGCGGCCTTTTCCAGCGTGCGCAGTCGGTAGTCGATGCCGCCGTCGACTTCCAGCACGTCGAGCCGGTCCTTCAATAGCTGGATGGTGGGCAAGAAGTTGTGCCGCTGCAGGCCGTTGGGATAAAGGCCGTCGGGCGGGTAGTTGGACGTCAGGCAGAACACCACGCCGCGCTCGAACAGCGCCTCCATCAGGCGGCCGAGGATCATGGCGTCGGCGATGTCGGAGACGTGGAATTCGTCGAAGCACATCAGCCGCGTCTGGCGGGCGATGGCATCAGCGACCTTGAGCAGGGGATCGTCCTCGGCCTTGAGCGCGCGCAGGCGCTCGTGCACCTCGCGCATGAAGGCGTGGAAATGCACGCGCCGCTTGCGCTGGTAGGGCACGGTGTCGAAGAAGCAGTCCATCAGCAGGCTCTTGCCGCGGCCGACGCCGCCCCACAGATAGGTGCCGCGCGGCAGCGGCGGATGCACGACCAGCTTGCGCAGCGTGCTGCGGCGCTGGTGCTTGAAGGCGACGAGTTCGTCGTAGAGGCGCTGCAGCCGCTCGGCGGCAGCCTGCTGGGCGGCATCGGGGATGATCTGGCGCGCCTTGAACTGGGCGTCCAGGGCGCGGAGCATGCCTTGCTTTTGGGAGCGTGGTGCGGGGGTGTTCATGGTGATGCAATTTTACCTGCGGCCTTGTGCCCGGCGGAAATCCCCCTTCCGTCCCCCTTTTCCAAAGGGGGAGACCAGGCCATCAGAAGTGCAGCGGGCGCTTGTCGACGGCGAGGGCGGTTTCGTGCATGACTTCGGACAGCGTCGGATGGGCATGCACGATGCGGGCGATGTCTTCCGAGCTGGCGTGGAACTCCATGGCGACGACGGCCTCCGAAATGAGCTCGGAGGCATTGGTGCCGATGATGTGCACGCCGAGGATGCGGTCAGTCTTCGCATCGGCCAGCATCTTGACGAAGCCGGTGGTGTCGCCCTGCCCAAGGGCACGGCCGTTCGCGGCGAAGGGAATCTGGCCAGCGCGGTAGTCGATGCCGGCGCTTTTCAACTGCTGCTCGGTCTTGCCCACCCAGGCGATCTCGGGATGCGTGTAAATGACCCACGGCACGGCGTCGTAGTTGCAGTGGCCGGCCTGGCCGGCGATCAGCTCGGCAACCATGACGCCCTCTTCCATGCCCTTGTGCGCCAGCATGGGGCCGCGCACGACGTCGCCCACCGCCCAGACGCCGGGGAGGTAGCTGCGGCAATGCTCGTCGACATCGACGCGACCACGATCGTCCAGCTTGAGGCCGACGGCCTCGCAGCCGAGACCCTCGGTATTCGGCACGCGGCCGACCGAGACGATGAGGCGGTCGCATTCGAGGACATGGTTGTCGTCGCCGGACTCGTATTCAACGGTGACGCCCTTCTTTCCGACTTTCACGGCGGTGATGTTGGCGCCGAGCTGGATGTCGAGGCCCTGCTTCTGGGTAAACACCTTCCAGGCCTCCTTGGCGACGGCGGCATCGGCTGCGGCAAGGAAATCCGGCAGAGCTTCGAGGATGGTTACCTGGGCGCCGAGGCGCTTCCAGACGCTGCCCAGCTCCAGGCCGATGACGCCGGCGCCGATGACGCCGAGGCGCTTGGGCACGGCATCGAAGGCGAGCGCGCCGACGTTGTCGCACACCAGCTTGTTGTCGACCGGCACGCCGTCGAGGTGGCGCGGGCGCGAACCGGTGGCGACGATGACATGCTTCGCCGTGACGACCTCGCCGGCGACGTCGACTTCCCAGGCGTCCTCGCCGCCGCCAACGAACTTGCCGTGGCCGGGCAGCAGCGTGACCTTGTTCTTCTTGAACAGGCCCTTGATGCCGCCGGTGAGCTGCGTGACGATGTTGTCCTTGCGCTTGACCATCGTCTTGACGTCGATCTTGACGTCGTCGGCGGTGATGCCGTGCATGACGAAGCCGTGGCGCGCGTTGTCGAAATGCTCTGAGGACTGCAGCAGCGCCTTGGAGGGAATGCAGCCGACGTTGAGGCAGGTGCCGCCGAGGCGCACCTCGCCCTTCGGGTCGTCGTAGGCCTCGGATTCGACGCAGGCGGTGGAAAAGCCGAGCTGCGCGGCGCGGATGGCGGCGATATAGCCGCCGGGGCCGCCGCCGATGACTACGACATCGAATTGCTTAGCCATGGTAAAACCCTTTCTCACCACAGAGACACAGAGGCACAGAGAGATTCATGGAGAAAAGATTTCTCTGTGTCTCTGTGCCTCTGTGGTTAATGGTTCTTAAATTTCCAGCAGCAGGCGCGCCGGGTCTTCCAGCGCCTCTTTTATGGCGACGAGGCCGAGCACCGCCTCGCGGCCGTCGATGATGCGGTGGTCGTAGGACAGCGCCAGGAAGTTGATCGGGCGGATGACGATCTGGCCGTTCTCCACCACCGGGCGCTCCTTGGTGGCATGAATGCCGAGGATGGCCGACTGCGGCGGGTTGATGATGGGCGTGGACAGCATCGAACCGAACACGCCGCCATTGGAAATGGAGAAGGTGCCGCCGGTGAGCTCCTCGATGGAGAGCTTGCCGTCCTTGGCCTTGGCGCCGAACTCGCCGATCTTCTTCTCAATCTCGGCGAGTGACATCTGGTCGGCGTCGCGCAGGATCGGCACCACCAGGCCGCGCGGGCTGCCGACGGCGATGCCGATGTCGAAGTAGCCGTGGTAGACGATGTCGTTGCCGTCGATCGAAGCGTTGATCACCGGGTACTTCTTCAGCGCGGCGACGGCCGCCTTGACGAAGAAGCTCATGAAACCCAGCTTGGCGCCGTGCTCCTTCTCGAACTTGTCCTTGTACTTGTTGCGCAGCTCCATCACTGGCGCCATGTTCACTTCGTTGAAGGTGGTGAGGATGGCGGCGGTCGATTGCGACTGCACGAGGCGCTCGGCGACGCGCGCGCGCAAGCGGCTCATCGGCACGCGCTGCTCGGTGCGCTCGCCGACGATGGCGTCGACATTCACCGGGGCAGCGGGCTGGGCCAGGGCGGGTCGCGCCGGCGCGGCTGAAATCCCCCCCGCCCCCCCTTTGTCAAAGGGGGGAGGTGAGGCGGGACGCTGGCCGGCTTCCAGCACGTCGGCCTTGGTGACGCGGCCGCCGCGGCCGGAGCCTTCGATGCCGGCCGCGTCGATGCCCTTCTCGGCCATCAGCTTGCGCGCGGCAGGCCCGGCCGGCGCGGTTGCCGCCGCTGCAGGGGCGGACTTGGCTGGTGCGGCCGGCTTGGCGGGCGCCGCGGCGGGCGCGGCTGCAGCGGCCTTGGCTTCGGTGTCGAGCTGGGCGATGACCTCGCCGGCGACGACGCTCTCGCCGTCGCCCTTGAGGATCTTCACCAGCACGCCGTCGTCGGGGGCGGGCAGCTCGAGCACCACCTTGTCGGTTTCGATGTCGATGAGGTTCTCGTCGCGGGAGACGGCCTGGCCTTCCTGCTTGTGCCAGGAGACCAGCGTCGCCTCGGCGACGGATTCGGACAGTTGGGGGACCTTGACGTCAATCAGCATTATTCTCTCCGCTTATGCGTATCACTTCTTCGTTCCGAGGGCCTCGTTGACGAGGTCTTTCTGTTGTTCCATGTGCTTGGCGGCATAGCCGACCGCGGGCGAGGCTGAAGCCGGCCGCGACACCACCTTGAGTTCCTGGCCCTTGCGCAGGACGGCGACCAGGCGATGCGCCTTGGCGTACCAGGCGCCCTGGTTGAGCGGCTCTTCCTGGCACCACACGAGTTCCTTGGCGTTGGGGTAGCGCTTCAGCTCGTCGGCAAAGCGCCGATCGTCGAACGGATACAGCTGCTCGATGCGCAGCAACGCGACGTTGCCGATCTTGCGCTCGCGTCGCGCCGCCAGCAGGTCGAAGTAGACCTTGCCGGCGCAGGCGACGACGCGTTTCACCTTCTTCGTATCGATCTCGTCGATCTCGCCGATGACGGTGTTGAAGGTGTCGTTGGCGATGTCCTCGAGCGTGGTCGCGGCGTCCTTGTGGCGCAGCAGGGACTTGGGCGTGAACACGATGAGCGGCTTGCGCTGCTTGCGCAGCATCTGCCGGCGCAGCAGGTGGTACATCTGGCCGGCGCTGGAGGGCATGCAGACCTCCCAGTTGAACTCCGCCGACAACTGCATGTAGCGCTCGAGGCGTCCGGAGGAGTGCTCCGGCCCCTGCCCCTCGTAGCCGTGCGGCAGCAGCATCACGAGGCCGCAGCCGCGCCCCCACTTCGCCTCGCCGGAGGAGAGGAACTGGTCGATGACGACCTGGGCGCCGTTGGCGAAATCGCCGAACTGCGCCTCCCAGACCACCAGCTCGTTGGGGCTGGCGGTGGCGAAGCCGTACTCGAAGGCCAGCACGGCCTCCTCGGAGAGGACGGAGTCGAAGCAATGGAACCAGCCCTGCTTCTCCTGGATGTGGGCAAGCGGCCAGTAGCTGCCTTCGTCCCATCTCTCGCGGTTCTGGTCGTGCAGCGTGGCGTGGCGGTGGAAGAAGGTGCCGCGCGCAATGTCCTCGCCGGACAGGCGCACGTTGAAGCCGGCGGCGAGCAGCGTCGCATAGGCGAGGTTCTCGCCCATGCCCCAGTCGACCGGCAGCTTGCCCTCGCCCATCGCCCGGCGGTCGTCGATGATCTTCTGCACGCGGGAATGCAGCGTGAAGTTCTCCGGGATGGCGGTAAGCCGCGCCGCGATGCGCTTGAGCTCCTTCATCGGCACGGTGGTGTCGCACTTCTCCGTGTAGGGCACGTTGATGTGCGGCCGCCAGTCGATGGCGAACTTGCTGTGGTAGTCGGTGATGACGGGATCGATGAGGTGGCGGCCCTCGTCGAGCGCGGCACGGTAGTCCTTGATCATCTGATCGGCGTCGCCTGCCGCGATGACGCCCTGCGTCTCCAGTTTGTCGGCATACAGCTTGCGCGTGCCCTGATGCTGGGCGATCTTCTTGTACATGAGCGGCTGGGTGACCATCGGCTCGTCCTGCTCGTTGTGGCCGAGCTTGCGGAAGCAGACGATGTCCACCACGACGTCCTTGCTGAATTCCTGGCGGAACTCCATGGCAATTTGGGTCACGAGCGCCACCGCCTCAGGATCGTCGCCGTTCACGTGGAAGATCGGCGCCTCGACCATCTTGAAGAGATCGGTGCAGTAGAGCGAGGAGCGGTAGTCGCGCAGGTCGGAGGTGGTGAAGCCGATCTGGTTGTTCACGATCAGGTGCACCGTGCCACCGGTGCCGAAGCCGCGCGTCTGCGAGAAGTTGAGCATTTCCTGGTTGACGCCCTGGCCGGCCACCGCGGCATCGCCGTGGATCAGCACCGGCAGCGCTTCGGCCTTGCCGTTCGGGCCGCGGCGCACCTGGCGCGCATACACCGAGCCGGCAACGACGGGATTGACGATTTCCAGGTGGGAAGGGTTGAAGGCCAGGGTCAGGTGCATCGGGCCTGCCGGGGTGGCGACGTCCGAGGAATAGCCCATGTGGTACTTCACGTCGCCGGCGGAGAGCACGCTGGCCTTCTTGCCCTCGAACTCCTCGAACAGCATGCCGGGCTGCTTGCCGAGGGTGTTCACCAACACGTTGAGGCGGCCGCGGTGGGCCATGCCGATGACCATTTCCTGCACGCCGACCGTGCCGGCAGTGCGGATGAGCTGGTCCATGGCGAGGATGAGCGATTCGCTGCCCTCGAGGGAAAAACGTTTTTGCCCGACGTAGCGGGTATGCAGGTAGCGCTCCAGCGTCTCGGCCTGGGTGATCTGGCGCAGAAAGCGCTTTTTGTCGTCGGCGCCGTAGCCGGGCGCGGAGCGGACGGGTTCCAGCCGGGCCTGGATCCAGCGCTTCTGCGCAACGTCGGAAAGGTACATGTACTCGGCGCCGATGGTGCCGCAATAGGTCTGACGCAACGCCTCGAGGATCTCGCGCAGCGTGGCCTGCTCGGGCGCTGCGGCGAAGCTGCCGGTGGCGAAGACATGGCCGAGGTCGGCCTCGGTGAAACCGTAGTGGGCCGGATCCAGTTCCGGGATCGCCGGACGCTCGATGCGCTTGAGCGGATCGAGCTGTGCCCAGCGGTTGCCGAGGAAGCGGTAGGCATTGATGAGCTGCAGGACGGCGACCTGCTTCTGCTCGGTGCCGGTGACTGAGCCGGCCGTAGCAGCGCGCAGCGTGCCGAGCTTGGCGCGCTGCGCAAACGAGGCGATGACCGGGGCGTGGGCGACGTCGCGGCCGCCGTTGGCGCCAGGCAGGTTCTGCAGGCGGTCGAAATAATCGCGCCAGACGTCGGTGACGGACGCGGGATTCTCAAGATAGGACTCGTAGAGCTCTTCGATGAAGGGCGCGTTGGCGCCGAAGAGGTAGGAGTTGCCTTGCATCTGCTTCATCACGCTCATGACTGGAATCTCTGTGAGGAGGGAGGAGTGAGGGGTGAGGAGAAAGGCGCGTGGGTTCTACCCCTCACTCCTCCCACCTCACTCCTCACCAAATTCAGCGCTTGTCCATGGCAATCACGTCGCGCTGGGTGGCGCCGGTAAACAGCTGGCGCGGACGGCCAATCTTCTGCTCCGGATCGCCGATCATCTCGTTCCACTGGGCGATCCAGCCGACGGTGCGCGCCATGGCGAAGATGCCGGTGAACAGCTTGACGGGTATGCCCAGCGCGCGCTGCACGATGCCGGAATAGAAATCGACGTTCGGATAGAGTTTCTTGCTGATGAAGTAGTCGTCCTCCAGGGCGATCTTCTCCAGCGCGATCGCCAGCTTGAAGAGGCGGTCGTCCTGCAGGCCGAGTTCGTTCAGCACTTCGTGGCAGGTCTCGCGCATCAGTTTGGCGCGTGGGTCGAAGTTCTTGTACACGCGGTGGCCGAAGCCCATCAGCTTGAAGGGGTCGTCCTTGTCCTTGGCGCGCTTGATGAATTCGCCGACGCGGGACACGTCGCCGATTTCCTCGAGCATGTTGAGGCAGGCCTCGTTGGCGCCGCCGTGCGCCGGACCCCACAGGCAGGCGATGCCGGAGGAAATGCAGGCGAAGGGATTGGCGCCGGAGGAGCCGGCCAGGCGCACTGTCGAGGTGGAGGCGTTCTGCTCGTGGTCGGCGTGCAGGATGAGGATGCGGTCGAGCGCACGCACCAGCACCGGGTTCGGCTCGTACTTCTCGCACGGCGTGCCGAACATCATGTGCATGAAGTTGGCCGTGTAGGACAGATCATTGCGCGGATACATGAACGGCTGGCCGGCGTTGTACTTGTAGGCCATGGCGGTGATGTTGGGCAGCTTGGCGATCAGCCGGTGCGCCGAGACAGTGCGGTGATACTCGTCGCTGATATCCATGGCCTCGTGATAGAAGGCGGACAGCGCGCCGACCACGCCGACGAGGATGGCCATCGGATGCGCATCGCGGCGGAAGCCGCTGTAGAAGCGCGTCAGCTGGTCATGCACCATCGTGTGGTTCTTGATGATGCTGTCGAACTCGCCTTTCTGTTTCGCGTTAGGCAGTTCGCCATGCAGGATCAGGTAGGCCACCTCGAGGAAGTCGCACTTCATCGCCAGTTGCTCGATCGGATAGCCGCGATAGAGCAGCACCCCTTCGTCGCCGTCGATATAGGTGATGTCGGACTTGCAGGCAGCCGTGGACACGAAGCCCGGATCGAAGGTGAACATGCCGGTCTTGGCATACAGCGAGCGAATGTCGATCACATCGGGTCCGATGCTGCCGCTGTAGATGGGCAGGTCGATGGACTTGCCGTCGACGTTCAGCGTTGCGTTGCGTTGTTTATCCATGTCTGCATCCCCATTAAAACGTTGAAACTCTCCCATCACACCTGGCGCAGCCGGACGAGCATGCCTTGCAACCGCGGATCATCCGTCTCTCTCCGTCCGCTCACCAGTTCCCACAAATCGTGGTCTTCCATTTCAAGCAAAAGCTCCAGCGCTGTCTCCTGCTCCGCATCCACATCGTCACCGGCCTGTAGCCAGTAGCGCTGGAATTTCAAGTCCAGCTCCAGCAGCGCGCGCCGGCAGTGCCAGCGCAGACGACGCAAGCGCGCCGCACGTTCGTCCATGCGGCTAGACTGCCCGCCGCACCATCGCATCCTTGATCTTGCCGATCGCCCGTGTCGGGTTGAGGTTCTTCGGGCAGACGTCGACGCAGTTCATGATGCTGTGGCAGCGGAACAGGCGGTACGGGTCCTCGAGGTTGTCGAGGCGCTCGCTGGTCGCCTGATCCCGCGTATCGGCTATGAAGCGGTAAGCCTGAAGCAGCCCGGCCGGGCCGACGAACTTGTCCGGGTTCCACCAGAACGACGGACAGGCGGTGGAGCAGCAGGCGCACAGGATGCACTCATAGAGGCCGTTCAGCTCGTCGCGCTCCTCCGGCGACTGCAGCCGCTCGGTCTCCGGCGGCGGATCGTTGTTGATGAGATACGGCTTGATCGAGTGGTACTGCTTGAAGAACTGGGTCATGTCCACGATCAGGTCGCGGATGACGGGCAGGCCGGGCAGCGGGCGCAGCACCACGGGCTCCGGCAGGTCCTTCAGGTCGGTGAGGCAGGCGAGCCCGTTGCGGCCGTTGATGTTCACCGCATCGGAACCGCACACGCCCTCGCGGCAGGAACGCCGGAAGGACAGTGTATCGTCCTTGGCCTTCAGCTTGACCATGGCATCGAGCAGCTTGCGGTCGGTGGAATCCAGTTCCACCGAGATGTCCTGCATGTAAGGCTTGTCGTCCTTGTCCGGATCGTAGCGGTAGATCTTGAATTGCATGGTTCTGGTGGTCATGTCCGGATCCTCAGTACGCGCGCTTCTTGAGTTCGATGGTGTCGACGGTGAGCGGAGTCAGCTTCACCGATTTGTAGTCGAGGCGGTTGCCCTCCTTGAACCACAGGCTGTGCTTGAGCCAGTTCACGTCGTCGCGGCCGTTGGGGTGCTCGGGCGTGTCCGGCGCATCGTCGCGCACGTGGGCGCCGCGCGACTCCTTGCGCGCCTCGGCCGAGATCATGGTGGAGACTGCCACCTCGATCAGGTTCTCCAGTTCCAGCGCCTCGATGCGCGCGGTGTTGAAGACCTGCGACTTGTCGCGGATCTCGGCGCGCTCGACGTCCTTCTGCACCTCGAGGATCTTCGACACGCCTTCCTTCATCTTGTCGGCGAAGCGGAACACGCCGCAATGGTTCTGCATGGTGCGCTGCATGGCCAGGCGGGCCTGGTGCACGTCGGCGCCGTCCTTCTGCGTGTCGAGGCGGTTGATGCGCGCGAGCGTGCGGTCGATCGCCTCCTGCGGCAGCGGCTTGTGCGCCTTGACCGACTTCCGGACGTCCTCGACCGCCGTCTCGCCAGCCGACTTGCCGAACACCAGCAGGTCGAGCAGCGAGTTGGTGCCAAGGCGGTTGGCGCCATGCACCGAAGCGCAGGCGCATTCGCCGGCGGCGTAGAAGCCCGGCACGGCGACGTTCATGCTGCCGCCGCGCGGCGCGACCACTTGGCCGCTGTAGTTGGTGGGAATGCCGCCCATCTGGTAGTGGCAGGTCGGCACCACCGGGATCGGTTCCTTGATCGGGTCGGTGCCGGCGAACTGGATGGAGATCTCGTGGATGCCCGGCAAGCGCTGCATGATCACCTTCGGGTCGAGGTGCGTGATGTCGAGCAGGACGTAATCCTTGTTCGGGCCGCAGCCGCGCCCCTCGTTGATCTCGGTGACCATGGCGCGCGAGACGACGTCGCGCGAGGCGAGGTCCTTGGCATTGGGGGCATAACGCTCCATGAAGCGTTCGCCGGCGCTGTTCCTCAGGATGCCGCCCTCACCGCGCACGCCCTCGGTGATGAGCACGCCGGCGCCGGCCACGCCGGTCGGGTGGAACTGCCAGAACTCCATGTCCTCGAGCGGAATGCCGGCGCGCGCCGCCATGCCGAGGCCGTCGCCGGTGTTGATGAAGGCGTTGGTCGAGGAATAGTAGATGCGCCCCGCCCCGCCGGTGGCGAAGATGGTGGCCTTGGACTGGAAGGCGACGATCTCGCCGGTTTCCATTTCCAGCGCCGTGACGCCGAGCACCTCGCCCTCGGCGTCGCGGATCAGGTCTAGGGCCATCCACTCGACGAAGAACTGGGTGTTGGCGCGCACGTTGCGCTGATACAGCGCGTGCAGCATGGCGTGCCCGGTGCGATCGGCCGCCGCGCAGGAACGGCGCACCGGCTTCTCGCCGAAGTTGGACATGTGGCCGCCGAAGGGGCGCTGGTAGATCTTGCCGGCATCGGTACGGTCGAAAGGCATGCCGTAGTGCTCGAGTTCGATGACCACTTCATTCGCCTTGCGGCACATGAACTCGATGGCATCCTGGTCGCCCAGCCAGTCCGACCCCTTGACGGTGTCGTACATGTGCCAGTGCCAGTGATCCTCCTCGGAGTTGCCCAGCGAGGCGGCCACGCCGCCCTGCGCGGCGACGGTGTGCGAGCGGGTCGGAAAGACCTTGGTGATGACGGCCGTCTTGAGTCCGGATTCGGACAGTTGCAGCGCGGCGCGCAGGCCGGCGCCGCCGGCGCCGACGATGACCGCGTCAAAGGTGCGTTTGGTGACTTTCACTTACAGCCTCCAGAGGATCGAGACTGCCCAGCCGGTGTAGCCGACGAGGGCAAGGAGCGTGACGACATGCAGCGCAAGGCGCACGCTCGTTGGCTTGACATAGTCCATCCAGATGTCGCGCACGCCGACCCAGGCGTGGAACATGAGGCTGACGATGAAAAGGAAAGTGAGGAAGCGCATGAAGCCGCCCGCCATGAAGGCGTGCCAGGTTTCATAGGTCAGTTGCTCCTGCCCGGCCAGCAGGACCACCAGGATGACGGTATAGAGCGCCATGACCGCGGCGGTGATGCGCTGCCCCAGCCAGTCCTTCAGGCCGTAATGCGCGCCGACGATGATGTCCTTCACCATAGTTTCGCTCCCAGGATGGCGGTCAGCGCCAGGCTGACGACCATGACGACCTTCGCGCTGGTGCGCGCCGGCTTGAGGTCCGTGCCCATGTTCATGTCGAGCAGGAGGATGCGGATGCCCATGCAGAAGTGATGCAGAAAGGCCCAGAGCAGGCCGATCAGGATCAGTTTGACGAGCGGATAGGCGACGAAGGCCTTGAATATGTTGAAGCCCAGCGAGGAATCCAGGCTCAGCTCGAAAAGGTAAATGAGAAAAGGGAGCATGAGAAACAGCCCCGCCCCGCTGACGCGATGCAGGATCGAGGCGATGGCAGGCAGCGGCTGCTTGATGACCCGCAGATCCAGATGCTTAGGTCTTTCCTTCTTCATGATTGTTTCCGTCATATAGGCCCTTCTCCTACGCTGTGCGGCGCACCATAAAGCGCCGCGATACCCCAATAAACTGCTGATTATAGCGTTTCGTCAGCCACCGGCCCACGCCCTGCGGCCTCAGATCAATTCGTTCAGGTAATAGTGCTCGGCGGTGGAATACAGGCCGCGCCGCCACTCCACCGGCTTGTCGCCGTAGGTGTAGGTGACGCGTTCCACCGACAGCAGCGGGCTGCCTTCCTCCACCGCCAGCAGCTCCGCCGAAGTCCTGTCCGCCGCAATGGCACGGATGCGCTCCTCGGCACGGATCATGCGCACGCCGAAGCGCGTTTCGAACAGGCTGTAGAGCGACGCCTGGTATTCCTGCAGCACTTCCAGCGATAGCCCCTGAAAGATGTCGCCGGGCAGGTAGATTTCGTCGACTACGACTGGCTTGCCGTTGAACTTGAGCACGCGTCGCACGATGGTGATGGGTGCGCCCGGCGCAATGTCGAGGATGCGGGCGGCTTCCTGGCCGGCCTTGGCGCGCCAGCATTCCAGCGGCACGCTCTGCGGTACGCTGACGCCGCCCTCGTTGGGAACGACGCGAAGGAAGCGGAAAAAAGCGCGAGGGTCGTTGTGCGAGGCAACATAAGTGCCCTTGCCCTGCTTGCGCACGACAAGGTTCTCGGCAGCCATCTCGTCGATGGCCTTGCGCACGGTACCCTGGCTGACGTTGAAGCGGATGGCCAGCTCGGCCTCGCTGGGAATGGCCTCACCGGGACGCCACTCGCCCGACGCAAGGCCTTGCATGATCAGGTCCTTGATCTGGCGGTAGAGAGGACTGAAGGTCGGGGACACTTGCGCCATGCGGCAATTTCACCACAAAATAACCTCATCGTCTATAGGCTCTCTTATGTCTTATATAAGATATAAGTTAGCTATTGACACACTGCAAAAAGAATTCTAACATTTTCGCCGTACCCGGCTCACTCTGCGTGCATTGTCCGGGCTTGCAATCCGGCCCTTCCAGCGCGTCGCCTTGCAAGCAAGCGTTTCCGAAAAACCTGTCTCGAGGAGTCACATCAATGGCCAAAGCCCCCGTTCGTGTCACCGTTACCGGCGCTGCCGGACAAATCGGTTATGCCCTGGTTTTCCGCATCGCCAGCGGTGAAATGCTCGGCAAGGACCAGCCGATCATCCTGCAGATGCTCGAACTGCCGATGGAGAAGGCCCAGGCCGCACTGAAGGGCGTCATGATGGAACTCGACGACTGCGCCTTCCCGCTCCTGGCCGGCATGATCGGCACGGCCGACCCGCTCGTGGCCTTCAAGGACGCCGACTACGCCCTGCTGGTCGGCTCGAAGCCGCGCGGCCCGGGCATGGAACGCAAGGACCTGCTGCTCGAGAACGCCAAGATCTTCATCGAGCAGGGCAAGGCGCTCAACGCCGTCGCCTCGCGCAAGGTGCGCGTGCTGGTGGTCGGCAACCCGGCCAACACCAATGCCTACATCGCCATGAAGTCGGCCCCCGACCTGCCGAAGCAGAACTTCACCGCCATGCTGCGCCTCGATCACAACCGTGCCACCTCGCAGATCGCCACGCGTACCGGCAAGGCCGTCACTGACATCGAAAAAATGATCGTCTGGGGCAACCACTCCCCCACCATGTACCCGGACATCCGCTTCGCCACCGTCGCCGGCCAGCCAGCCCCGCAGGCCGTCAATGACGAAGCCTGGTATCGCAACGAGTACATCCCGAAGGTCGGCAAGCGCGGCGCCGCCATCATCGAGGCGCGCGGCGCCTCCTCCGCCGCCTCCGCCGCCAATGCAGCCATCGACCACATGCGCGACTGGGCGCTGGGCACCAACGGCAAGTGGGTCACCATGGGCATCCCCTCCGACGGCAGCTACGGCATTCCGCAGGACATCGTCTACGGCGTGCCGGTCACCTGCGCCAATGGCGAATACACCCGCGTCAAGGATCTCGCCATCGACGATTTCTCGCGCACCATGATGGACAAGACGCTCGCCGAACTGCAGGAAGAGCAGGCCGGCGTCGCCTCCATGCTCGGCTGAGCATCGCAAACCGGAATGGAACGGCTGCTGGCATGAGCGACATCCGCCGGGCCGCCCCAAGGATGGCGCCGCCAACTGCATGGAGCTGCGTAGCGGCGAACAACCGTCACCCCCTTCCGCGGGAAGGGGGCTGGGGGGAAGGTTCATGAAGGGTCCCCTTCACCCCGCCGCAGTTCTCTACCGCGAAAAAAAACCTTTCCCCGCCCTGCCGGCCTGCGAGCATTACGCCGGCAGTGAAAAGCTGATCGGCAAGGCGCTCGCGCTGCAGCGCACGCTCGGGCCGATATTCGACGTCACCTGCGACTGCGAGGACGGCGCGCCGGCCGGCGCGGAAAAGGCCCATGCCGAAATGGTCGCCGCCGCCATCAACGGCGCGGACAACCGCCACGGACGCGTCGGCGCGCGCATCCACGACATCACGCACCCGCACTGGCGCACCGACCTGGAAATCATTGTCGGCGAAGCCGGCAAACGACTGGCCTACGTCACCCTGCCCAAGGCCGCCGGTCGGCAGGACGTGCAGACGATGCTGATGGCGCTCGCCGCCATCGCGAAGAACTGCAGTTTGGATCGGCAAATTCCCGCACACGTGCTGATCGAGACCCACGGCGCGCTGCGCGAGGTGGAGGACATCGCCGCCCTGCCCGGCGTCGAGACGCTGGATTTCGGCCTGATGGACTTCGTCAGCGGCCACCACGGCGCCATCCCTGCCGCAGCCATGAAAAGCCCGGGGCAGTTCGAGCATCCGCTGGTGGCGCGCGCCAAGTGCGCCATCGCCGCCGCCGCCCTCGGCCACGGCGTGGTGCCCTCGCACAATGTCACCACCGAATTGCACGACACGCAGGTGGTCTACGCCGACGCCCGTCGCGCGCGCGAGCAGTTCGGCTTCCTGCGCATGTGGAGCATCCATCCGAACCAGGTGCAGCCCATCGTCGATGCCATGCGGCCCGATTTCGACGAGGTCGACGTGGCCAGCGGCATCCTGCTCGCCGCGCAGGCCGCCGGCTGGGGACCGATCCGCCACGACGGCCGCCTGCACGACCGCGCTTCGTACCGCTATTACTGGGAACTGCTGCAGCGCGCCCACGCGACCGGCATGGCCCTGCCGCCCGCCGCGCGCCACCGCTTCTTTTCCGCAACCCCTTCACCCCCTACCCCATGATCGAGAGGACACCTCCGTGCTAGAAGCCTACCGCCAACATGTCGCCGAACGCGCCGCGCTCGGCATCCCGCCGCTGCCCCTGACCGCCAAACAGACTGAAGAACTGGTCGCGCTGCTGCAGGCTCCGCCCAAGGGCGAGGAAGCTTTCCTCGTCGACCTCCTCACCCACCGCGTGCCGGCCGGCGTGGACGACGCCGCCAAGGTGAAGGCCGCGTTCCTGGCGAAAGTCAGCCGCGGCGAGACGGCGTGCGCGCTGATTTCCCGCGAAAAGGCCACCGAACTGCTCGGCACCATGCTCGGCGGCTACAACGTCAAGCCGCTCATCGACCTGCTCGACGATGCCGCCGTCGGCGCCATCGCGGCGCAAGGCCTCAAGGGCACGCTGCTGATGTTCGACGCCTTCCACGACGTTGCCGAGAAAGCCAAAAAGGGCAACGCCAACGCCAAGGCCGTCATGCAGTCCTGGGCCGACGCCGAGTGGTTCACCTCGCGCCCGGAAGTGCCGAAGAAGATCAGCGTCACCGTCTTCAAGGTCACCGGCGAAACCAACACCGACGACCTCTCGCCCGCGCCCGATGCCTGGAGCCGCCCGGACATCCCGCTGCACGGCCTGGCCATGCTGAAGAACGCGCGTGAAGGCATCACCCCGGAGAAGCCGGGCGAGCGCGGCCCGATGAAGCTCATCGAGGAACTCAAGCAGAAGGGCCATCCGGTCGCCTACGTCGGCGACGTGGTCGGCACCGGCTCCTCGCGCAAGTCCGCCACCAACTCCGTGATCTGGTGGACCGGCGAGGACATTCCGTTCGTGCCGAACAAGCGCTACGGCGGCTTCTGCCTCGGCGGCAAGATCGCGCCGATCTTCTTCAACACGCAGGAAGACGCCGGCGCCTTCCCCATCGAGTGCGACGTCAGCGGCATGAACATGGGCGACGTCATCGACATCTTCCCGTACGAGAAGAAGATCGAGAAGGACGGCAAGGCCATCGCCACTTTCGAGTACAAGTCGGAAGTGCTGCTCGACGAAGTGCGCGCCGGCGGCCGCATCAACCTCATCATCGGCCGCGGCCTCACCGCCCGCGCGCGCGAGGCGCTCGGCCTGCCCGTGTCCACGCTGTTCCGCCTGCCGCAGGCGCCGAAGGATTCCGGCAAGGGCTATTCGCTGGCGCAGAAGATGGTCGGCCGGGCATGTGGTTTGCCTGAGGCAAATGGGAAACAGCAAGGTATTCGCCCCGGCACCTACTGCGAGCCGAAGATGACCACCGTCGGCTCCCAGGACACCACCGGCCCGATGACGCGCGATGAGTTGAAGGACCTCGCCTGCCTCGGCTTCTCCGCCGACATGGTGATGCAGTCGTTCTGCCACACCGCCGCCTATCCGAAGCTGGTCGACGTCAGGATGCATCGCGAGCTGCCGTCCTTCATCAGCACGCGCGGCGGCGTGGCGCTCCGCCCCGGCGACGGCGTCATCCACTCCTGGCTCAACCGCCTGCTGCTGCCCGACACGGTGGGCACCGGCGGCGACTCGCACACCCGCTTCCCCATCGGCATCTCCTTCCCGGCCGGCTCGGGCCTCGTCGCCTTCGCCGCCGCCACCGGCGTCATGCCGCTCGACATGCCGGAGTCGGTGCTGGTGCGCTTCAAGGGCTCGCTGGAGGAGGCCGGCAAGCGCGGCGTCACCCTGCGCGACCTGGTCAACGCCATCCCCTACTACGCCCTCAAGGCGGGCCTGCTCACCGTCGAGAAGAAGGGCAAGAAGAACGTCTTCTCCGGCCGCATCCTCGAGATCGAGGGCCTGCCCGACCTGAAGGTGGAGCAGGCCTTCGAGCTGTCGGACGCCGCTGCCGAGCGCTCCGCCGCTGCCTGCTCAGTGCACCTCGACAAGGCGCCGATCATCGAATACATGCGCTCGAACATCGTGCTCATGAAGTGGATGATTGCCAACGGCTACGAGGACAAGCGCACGCTCGGCCGCCGCATCCAGGCCATGGAAGCCTGGATCGCCAACCCGCAACTGCTCAAGGCCGACGCCGACGCCGAGTACGCCGCGGTGATCGAGATCGACCTCGCCGACGTCAAGGAGCCGCTGGTCGCCTGCCCGAACGACCCGGACGACGTGAAGACGCTCTCCGAAGTCGCCGGCGACAAGATCGACGAGGTCTTCATCGGTTCGTGCATGACCAACATCGGCCACTTCCGCGCCGCCGGCAAGGTGCTCGAGGGCAAGAGCGACATCCCGACGCGCCTGTGGATCGCCCCGCCGACCAAGATGGACGCCATGATCCTCAACGAGGAAGGCTACTACGCCATCCTCGGCAAGAGCGGCGCGCGCATGGAGATGCCCGGCTGCTCGCTGTGCATGGGCAACCAGGCGCAGATCCGCAAGGGCAGCACGGCGATGTCCACCTCGACGCGCAACTTCCCCAACCGCCTCGGCATCGACACCCGCGTCTATCTCGGCTCGGCCGAACTGGCAGCGGTGTGCGCGCTGATGGGGAAAATTCCGACAGCGGCCGAGTACCTGGAACAGGTGAAGGCGGTGAATGCCAAGGCCGCCGACGTCTACCGCTACATGAACTTCGACCAGATCGCCGAGTTCAGGGATGTGGCGGAGGGCGTGACGGTGTAAGCCGCCGTATCCCGGCGGCTGACTTTTGCCTGCCGTAAAACGACAACCCCGCCGATTGGCGGGGTTGTCGTTTGTGAGTCCGGTAACGGATTCAGCAGTGCCTGCCGCGCCACTGATCGGCGCGGCTCATGGAGGCTTCGTGCTGCGCCTTGACCTTGGCGCGGTAGGGGATGTCGTACATCAGGCAGATGCCGAGCAACACCATCACGACGGAAAATGCCTCGTTGAGCCCTATCGACACCAGCATCGAATAGGCCGGTTGGAAAATGGCCAACGAAATCACCAGCCAGAGAAATGCCAGGATTTTCCAGGAAGAATTCTTCTGATCGCCTGCCTTGTTTGCCATGATTTTCTCCTAAGTTGAGCCTAATGAGTCAGTCAGTACAAGGCTTTGCAATCAACGTGCCAGCTCAGGAAAACTTCATATCTTTTTGATTTGTTTATTGTTTATTCATGGCGATTGGAGGAGCGCTGACGCATCGCGCCAGGATTGGACGCTGCGCGTCAGTCAGTCGCCCTACCCTGGGCTGATCTGGGCCTCGACGCGCGCGCCGCCTGTGTCTGCCCCTGATAGCCCCAGGCATCGGCCGCCACCTCGCGCACGATGACATAGCTCGCCGCATCGAGCCTGCCGAGGATCGCCTCCGCCGCCCCGAGGGAGACATGCGCCCCCTCGATGGGCAGCGAACGAAGGTGAGCGTGAGGAACCAAGTTCGCCCTCCTCAGCGCAGCATCGTCACGGGGATCGCCGCCAGACCCGGATGCCGCCAGCGCAGCAGCCTCGCCAGGATCGACTCCGCCTGCGCAGGCGTCCCGATGCACGGCGCGGCGAGCGTGGCCTGCTTGCGTGCATCCGTGGTAACGAGCAGCGAAGGCTTCAGCGCCGACACCACGACCGGCGTATTGCCGGTCACCTGCCAGCGCTCGCCGGGGCCGAGGATGATGTCCTCCTGCATGCCGTCGACCGTGATCCAAAGTTCCCCCGAGTTGCAGGCCAGTTCGTGGTCCTCGATGCACCCCAGGGCCAGCAGTTCGCGCGCCGCCATTTCTATGCGGGTCTCTTGCACTATCTTCGCCATGACTCTATCCTCCATGCGTTCCATGCATCGAATGGTGCCTGCATGTGCGCTCACAGTAGGCCTATGTCCCAAGTGCCGCAAACGAGAAAAGCGAATCCTATGCATGAGAAAAACGCATGAATAAAGATCCGTACCGGCTGCCCGCCCTCGACCCGCTGAAGGGTTTCGATGCAGCCGCGCGCCATTTGAGTTTCACCCGGGCCGCCGCGGAACTGTTCCTCACCCAGTCGGCCATCAGCCGGCAGATCCAGACGCTGGAGGAACAGCTCGGCGTGAAGCTGTTCCGCCGCGAGGCGCGGCGTCTCAGCCTGACGCCGGAGGGCGAGGTGCTCGCGCGCGCGGTGGCCGAAACGCTCGGCCGCCTCGCCGACGTGTGCGCCGGCCTGAGGGCCTCACAGCGGCGACCGCGCGTGAATGTCTCGGCCGCCGTCGGCATCGCCTCGCTGTGGCTGGTGCCGCGCCTGGCCGCCTTCCAGGAGATAGAGCCCGACGTCGACGTGCGGCTTTCCGCCGACAATCGCATGGTGGATCTGGCGCGCGAGGACATCGACCTCGCCCTGCGCTACATCCACCCCGATGCCGCGCCGCCCGGCGCTGCGCTGCTGTTCGAGGAGGAAGTCTTTCCGGTTGCCGCGCCGAAACTCGCGGCGAAGCTGCCCGCCGTGCTGCGGCCCGAAGACCTCGCCAAGCTGACGCTGCTGGCCTTCGACAACGGCCACAAGGCGCCGTGGTTCTCGTGGGAGCCTTGGCTGATCGGACTCGGGCTCGCCCATGCCCGACCCAAGGCGGTGCTCGAGTTCAACCAGTACGACCAGCTCATCCGCGCCGCCGAGGACGGCCGCGGCATCGCCCTGGGGCGCGGCCCGCTGGTGGGACATCTGATTGCCGAAAGGAAACTCAGGCCGCTGGGCAAATCGCGCCAGCGCGTTGCCGCACGCGGCTACTTCCTCGTGCGTGCCCCCGGCGTCGCGCGGCCCGAGGTGGAAGGCTTCGCGGCATGGCTGCTGGCGGAGGCGAACAAAACGGTGCGGGAAGCGGAGAAGTGAGCAACCAGACTGCGGGCGCCGTGTTGCGGGGGCTGACTTTCCCGCAGTGACTGCTTTCAGCCTCCCCGGCTGTCCTCGATCGCCTTGCGGCGCCAGACCCAGACGTAATGCGCGCCGGACACCAGCACCGAGGCGAAAAGCAGGAGGAACAGCGGCATCAGCCAAGCCTGGAGCGCGACCAATTGCGCCGCCTGCGCCATGACCAGCGAGATGACGCCGAATTCGAGGAAGGTGTTGGCCTTCGACAGGCGCGTCGGCGCCATCTCGATGCGGCCGACGACGAAGCGGTAGGCCACCGCGCCGGCGACGATGATGGCGTCGCGCATGACGATCACCACCGCCAGCCAGATCGGCAGCATGCCCTGCGCCGCCATGAGGATGGCGACGATCATCATGGTCATCTTGTCGGCGACCGGATCGAGCACCGCGCCGAGCTGCGACATCTGGTTGAGGCGCCGCGCGAGGAAGCCGTCCACCCAGTCGCCGACGGCGGCGACGACGAAGACGGCGAAGGCCAGCCTGTAGTCGTGGTCGAGCAGCAGGAAGGCCACCACCGGGATGAGCAGCACCCGGCCGATGGTGATCAGGTTGGGAAGGGTGAACATGGCGCCATGAATAATGCACCGGGACGCCACCTCGGGCAAGGTTGCCCCACTCATCCCCCGCTCTCCCCGCGCACGGGGTGAGTGGAGTGATAGCATTGCCGCTTCGCAACGGAGACCATGCAATGAGCGACGCCACCCCCCGCCTGCGCCTCGGCATCCCCAAGGGCAGCCTGCAGGACACCACCCAGAAGCTGTTCCAGCGCGCCGGCTACGACCTGCGCATTTCCGGCCGCTCGTACTACCCTGACATCGACGACGCCGAAATCCAGTGCATCCTCATCCGCCCGCAGGAGATGGCGCGCTACGTCGAGCAGGGCGTGCTCGACTGCGCCATCACCGGCCTGGACTGGATGCTGGAAACCGGCGCCGACGTCGCGGAACTGGCCGACCTGCGCGCGCCCTGGCCCAACTACGGCACGGTGCGCTGGGTGATGGCCTCCAAGGAAGGCTCGGCCTTCAACTCGGTGAAAGACCTCGAGGGCCGCCACATCGCCACCGAGGCGGTCGGCATGACGAAGCGCTTCCTCGCCGAGCACGGCGTGAATGCCAGCGTGGAGTTTTCCTGGGGCGCCACCGAGGTGAAGCCGCCGATCCTCGCCGACGCCATCGTGGACGTCTCCGAGACCGGCTCCTCGCTGCGCGCCAACCAGCTGCGCGTGATGCACGTGGTGCTGGAAAGCACGCCGCGCTTCATCGCCAACCGCGCCGCCGCGCAGGACGTCTGGAAGCGCGCCAAGATCGAGCGCATGCTGATGCTGCTGAAGGGCGCCATCGCCGCCGCCACGCGCGTGCTGCTGGCCATGAACGTGGCGCGCGACAGGGTCGACGCCGTGCTCAGGATACTTCCCGCCCTGGCCACGCCGACGGTGTCCACCCTCTCCGATCCGGACTGGGTGGACCTCAGCACGGTGGTCGAGGAAAAACAGGTGCGCGAACTGATCCCGCGCCTCTACGAGGCCGGCGCGCGCGGCATCATCGAGCTGCCCATCAACAAGATCATCGACTAGCCATGGCCGAGGAACGCGCCTTCGGCCCCGTGCGCCTGATTCCGGCCGCGAACCAGGGCCGCTACCCGCATTCGCATTCCGTCTATGTCGAAGGTGCCGGCGTGCTCATCGATGCCGGCGCCGATGAAGATCGCTACCGCGCGCTCATCGACGGCCCCGGCGTGAAGGAGGTGTGGCTGAGCCACTGGCATGAGGACCACCTGACGTACCTCGACCTCTTCGAGGGCCTGCCGCTGCGGCAGATGGCCGGCGAATCCGCGCCCCTGTCCGGCCTGGAGACGTTTCTCGACTGGTACGGTTTCGCCGAGGAAGAGTTCCGCGAATACTGGCGCCATCAGCTGACGACGCAGTTCCACTACCGCCCGCGCCGGGTGACGCATCCCTTCACGCCGGGCGAGGTCATCGACCTGGGTTCGTGCACCGCCGAGGTCATCCACGCTCCGGGGCACACGCCCGGCTTCACCGCCTTCTTCTTCCGCGAGCCGGCCGTGGCGTTCCTCGGCGACTACGACCTCACCCGCTTCGGCCCCTGGTACGGCGACCGCGACGGCTCCATCGACGAGACCATCGCCTCGGTGCGCCGCCTGCAGCAGCTGCCGGCGAAAGCATGGCTGACCAGCCACGAGGACGGCTGCTTCGAGGGGGACGTTGCGGAAACCTTCGACCGCTACCTTGCCGTCATCGACGAGCGCGAGGCGAAGCTGCTGGATTTCCTCGCCGCGCCGCGCACGCTGGCGGACATCGTCGCCAAGTGCATCGTCTACCGCAAGCCGCGCGAGCCGCGCGCCTTCTTCGAGTGGGGCGAAGGCGCCATCATGGGCAAGCATCTGGAGCGCCTGCTGAAGAATGGCGCCATTGCGCTGGAGGATGGCCGCTACCGGCGCATCTATTGAGGCCGCTGTCGGGCTGAAGCCCGACCTACATATTGAGTCGTATGCGCGCCTGCCGAACGTAGGTCGGCCTTCAGGCCGACGCAGCCGCTGCCGCCCCACAGGGCTTTGCGCTTCCTTCGGTCGGGTTTCCCGCGGTCATCGGGCTGAAGCGCGACCCGCGCATACCGTGTCAGCCGTTATCAGAGGCTCAATAGGAGCCGAGCGTAAACCAGAACGTCGCACCCTTGCCGATTTCGGCCTCCGCCCAGATGCGGCCGCCGTGGCGCTCGACGATGCGCCTGGCCGAGGCCAGGCCAAGTCCGGTGCCGGCGAACTCGCTGTCGCGGTGCATGCGCTGGAAAGGCTGGAAGAGCTTGCCGGCGTATTGCATGTCGAAGCCGGCGCCGTTGTCGCGCACGAAATAGGCGGCTTCATCCTGCTGCTGCACCTTGCCGAACGCAATCTCCGGCGCGGGCGTCTTCTCGCTGTACTTCCATGCATTGCCGAGCAGGTTGGACAGCACGTTGCGCAGCAGTGTGGCATCGGCCAACGCCGTCAAGTCGGGTTCGATATCCACGCGCACCTGGCGATCCGGGCTGGCACCGCGCAGCTCTTCGACAACTTCCCGCGCCATTTCGGACAAATCCACCTTGACCGGATCGAGTTCCTTGCGCGCCAGCTGGGCCAGTTCGAGCATGCCGTCGATCAACTCGCCCATCTTCTCGCTGGCAGTGCGGATGCGGGCAAGGTGGCTGCGGGCCTCCTCGTCCAGCCGGTCGCCCCAATCCTCCTCCAGCAGGGTGCTGTAACCGTTGATGGCCCGCAACGGCGCGCGCAGGTCGTGCGACACCGAATAACTGAAGGACTGCAGTTCGCGGTTGGCCATTTCCAGCTCCTGGGTACGGACCGCCACGCGTTTTTCCAATTCCTCGTTGGTGCCTTCCAGGCGCTGCGTCGCGCCTTTCAGCAGGCTGCGCATCTGCGACTGCGCAGCCGCAAGGCGGTTTACCTCTAGCCAGCGGGTCTTCACCGTCGCCCCGTTCTCGAATTCGAGGCGGCCGATGCGTTTGCTCACGGCGGCGAGAAATTCCAGCGGCTGGCTGAAGCGGCGCGACAAGGACAACGCCATCGTTATGCCGCCAGCGAGCACCAGCAGTCCGAGCCCGCCCAGCGCGGACAGGGCGCCGCCATGCAGGATCGAGAATTTATCGGCCGGAATCATCGAGGTGATCCACAGATGGGTGCCATTCAGCTTGTATCCGTCAAAACGCGCCAGCCACTTCTCCTCCCCGACCAGGTAACTCAGAATCCGGTCTTCCGGGCTGCCGCTACGCTTCCAGGCCGCATAAGACGCCGCCAGGTAGGGCTGGCCGTTGACCGCTACAGGCTGCATCAGGGCAGTGTGCAAGTCTTCCGTCCTGGTTCCCTGCAGTTCCGGCGCGGCGAGCAGGCGGCCGTCATCGGTCATCACCGCAACCTTGCCATTGGTGTCGATCCCAATCTCGGCAGTGATCGCACTCAGGTCGCGCAGGAGCACGTCGATGGCCAGCACGCGGACATGCCCGTCCTCGGCCTGCCAGCGCAAAGACGCGGTGATGCCCGGCTCGCGCGTGGTGAAGAAAGCATAGGGATGCGTCCAATGCACCTCACGCTCGTTCTTCAACTTGAGGGCGCCCGCATACCATGGCCGCTGCCGCGGGTCGTAGCCGATGTCGCGCCACTCCTCGCGCGTGACCTCCGTTCCCTGCAGATCCAGATAACGGGATCGGCCATTCGCCCCCGGCAGCCCGCTCAGGCGATTGGTCCAGGCGTCGTTGCCGCGTTCCAGCAGCAGGAGCTCGCGGCCTTCGTCGTCGGCGTAGAGCGCCGACGAGATCCACGCGTTCTGCCTGAGCAGAGGGGCGAAGCGGGTATTGAATTGGCGATAGTCACCGAAGTCGAATCCGCCGACGCGCATGCGTTCGCGATTGACGCGCAATGCTTCCTCGACATAGCCGAACACGCACCAGAGCTTGTCGCGTGCCGCATCAGAGGACGCCTGGAAATGCTTTTCGATGAGTTCGGACAGCGCCGGCCGTACCAGCAGATAATGGAATCCCACGGCGAAGACGCACACTGTGGATACGATAATCACCACCTGCCGCCAGACCAGGCTGCGGCTGATGCTGCCAACCCGTTGATTGTCCTCAGGATGCATTGGGGAAATGACGGAGTTGAGGAATGGCTGTTCAGTCTAGCGCCATGGCGACGGCAGGACAACCGCGTCGCTTTCAGACGTATCCGATCGGCACGGACTCCGAATGCGCGGTGTCGTCTTGCGCCACAATCCGCGCCATGCCGTCCGTGTGCAGATCGGGAATCAAGTGCCTGTTCACAATTGTTTTGTCGGTGCGAACGGGTGTCTCAGGGTGCGGGGCAAAGCGCAAGCGACGCGCGTCTAGCAGTCGACGCTTTTGGCCACAACGCATCCGACAAAACAATTGCGAACAGGCCCTAGGCCTGGTCAGACACCTTGACGGCCGCCGTGCTGCCGCCGCCGGCAGTGTCGCCTGTTCCATTGACGACGCCGTAGGCCTGCATCAGGCGCACCACCATCAGCATCATCTCCACGTTGCGGCTGTCCGCGGCGGCCGTCTGCACCTGCGCCGCGGCACCGCCGCCGACAGCCTTGCCGAAATCCCGAGCCTCCTTCAGGCTGACCCGGCCGTCGCCGTCGGCATCCGCCCTGTTGAAATTGCCGGCGATGCCCGACACCAGGCCGCCCAGGTCTTCGCGGGTGAAGCCCGCATCGCCGACAGGGGGCGGCATGGCGCCCTCGCCGTGCATGCGCACGCGCTGGTAATGCTGGTCGAGCTGCTCGGCCAGATTGTTGATCGAACCGGAAAACTCGCTCCGCGTGAGCTTGCCGTCGCCGTCGCTGTCGAGCTTCGTGAAAAGCTTGTCCGCACCGCCGGCCGCGGTCGACTTGATCTTCTCGAATGCCGTCTGCAGGTCGGCACTCTGGATCTCACCCTGCCCCAGCGCATCGAGTTTGGAAAACAGCTTGTCCGCCATCTGCTGCGGCTCCGGCGGAGTGAAGGCCCGCACGGCCTGAATCACCGAGGTTACGATTCCGATAATCGCGCCAATGGCCATTTCCGATCTCCTGCCTGTCTGCTCCGAATGAGCGTCTGCGGACATCTCACAGCAAGATTCCGGCCAGGGCATTCGTAGTGTTGATTCCCCAGGAGAGGCCGAGTCGGCGGGGCGACGCCCTGCAAGGCTTGCCGGTCTCCGAAGCGGCGAGACGGCAGGAATTGCCGGCCTTCCTCGAAAGTCAGCCGCTGCGGGACGGCGCAGGCAGGCTAGGCCACGTCCACCCGGTTGCGCCCGCCGTGCTTGGCCGCATACATCGCGTTGTCGGCTCGGTTGACCATGCTGTCGGGGGATTCGGTGCCGTTGTACAGGCTAACGCCGATGCTGATGGTCACGGAAAGCTGCAAATCCCCGACCGCGACGGGGGCGGCCGAAACAGCCTGCCGCAGGTCTTCGGCGATGCGGCGCGCCTCGGGCAGGTCGCAGCCCTTGAGCACCAGCAGGAACTCTTCGCCGCCCCAGCGCACGGCCAGGTCGGATGCGCGCAGCCGTTGCTGCAGAAGCCGCGCCACCTCCTTCAGCACCGCATCCCCCACCTGGTGGCCATGCCGGTCGTTGATCTCCTTGAAATGGTCGATGTCGGCGAGCAGCGCGGCAGTCGGCCTGGGATCGCGTCGGTGCTCTGCCATCAGCTTGTCGATGAGGATGTCGAAGGCATGGCGATTGAGGAGGCCGGTCAGCGCGTCGGTCGTGGCCATCTCCTCGATGCGGTGCTGGTAGCGCTCCAGCGCAAGGTGGGCAAGGAACACCACCAACAGCGTCACCACCAGGCTGATGGCCAGGTTGGCGTACAGCGTGCGGCGGATGTCGGCGAGGGCGGCCGACGCGTTCTGCTCGACGAACAGGTACCACTTCAACTCGGGCAGGTAGTTGAAATGCAGGATGTGGCTGTCGCCGTTCGCCTCGAACATATGCGAGCCGCGCTGCTTCTGCAGGATGCCGTCGATCAGCGGGCCCAGCCCGGGCACCGTGCGCAGGTCGGCGCCCGGCACGCCGCGGCCCGCGCCCAGCTGCACCGCGCGGCCGTTGGCATCGACGAAATAGATGGTGCGGCTGAAGCGCGCCTGGTATTCCGCGACCAGGCGGCTGACGGCATCGACGGTCAGCCCGATGCCCGTGGCGCCGATGAAGCGGCCGTCGAAGTCGAAGACGCGGTAGTTGATGAAGATGGTCAGCGCGTCGGCATTCGCCATGTCCGGATCGACGTTGATCTCGTAGTCCTCCTTCATTTCCCTGACACGGAAATACCAGGCGTCGCGCGGCTCGTCGGGCCGCACCCGCTTGAGGATGCCTTCGCCGGTGTAGTAGGTGGCGGATCTCTCCGAAACGAAGAAGCTGCTGAAGGCGCCGTAGCGCCGCTTCACTTCGGCCAGGTAGCGCGCCACCTCGGCGACGTCCTTCTCGCCGCGCAGCACCCAGTCGCGCAGGAAGGTGTCGTGCGCCATGGTCGAGGAGATCAGCACCGGCCGCACCAGGTCCTTCTGGATTTCCGAATAGATGTTGCTCGAGGTGAGCGGCAGGTCCTGCTCGATGATGGCCTTCTGGATGGCCCGGCTGGAGGCGAAATAGCCGAACAGGGCCGTCGCGGCAAAGCCGGCGGACAGCAGCAGGGCCAGCAGCAGCAGCAGGCTGCGACGGTCGAAGATGCGCGGATGGGCCATGATGGAAGGATTGTAACGCCGGGCCCGTGGCATCGCGCCGTATCAGGCGAACTCCAGCAGCAGGTCCTTGGCGTTCACCGCCTCGCCCGGCCGGGCGTGGATGGCGGCGACGACGGCGTCGCGCTCGGCGGTGAGCATGGTCTCCATCTTCATCGCCTCGATGGACAGCAGCGGGTCGCCCTTGGCGACTTTCTGCCCCGTCTTCACGGCGATGGTGACGACGCTGCCCGGCATCGGCGCGCCGACATGTTTCGGGTTGCCCTCCTCGGCGCGCGGCTTCTCCTTCGCCGCGGCCATGCCGGCCTTGGCGATCTTCAGCGTGCGCGACTGGCCGTTCAGCTCGAACGTCGCCCGCACGAAGCCATCCTGGTCCGGCCCCGCCGTGCCGTGCAGGCTGACTATCAGGGTCTTGCCGCGGTCGATCTCGACGGCGATCTCCTCGCGCTCGGCCAGCCCGTAGAAAAAGGCCGGCGTCGGCAACTGGGAGACGTCGCCGTAGTGGCTGCGATGCGCGGCGTAGTCCTTGAACACTTTCGGATACATGAGATACGAGGCGAGGTCCGTGTCGCCGACCTTGCGCCCCACCGCCGCCTCGGCCTCGGCGCGCTTCGCTTCGAGATCGACGTCGGGCAGCGAATCGCCGGCGCGCCCGGGCAGGGGCGGCTCGCCCTTGAGCACCTTCTTCTGCAAGGCCTCGGGGAAGCCGTCGGGCGGATAGCCCAGCTCGCCCTTCATGAGCGAGATCACCGATTCGGGGAAGGCGACCTCGCGCGCCGGGTCGCGCACCTGCTCCGGCGTGAGGTCGTTGGCCACCATGAACAGCGCCATGTCGCCCACCACCTTGGAGGTCGGCGTCACCTTGACGATGTCGCCAAACAGCAGGTTCACCTCGGCATAGGCCTTCGACACCTCCGCCCAGCGGTGCTCGAGGCCCATGGCGCGCGCCTGCTCGCGCAGGTTGGTGTATTGCCCGCCCGGCATCTCGTGGCGATAGACGTCGGCGGTGCCGGAGCGGATGTCCGCCTCGAAGGGCGCGTAGCAGCGGCGCACGCCCTCCCAGTAGAGCGACAGCGCCTGCATGGCGTCGAGGTCCACGCCGGGGTCGCGCGGCGAGCCGGCCAGCGCTGCCGCGATGGAACTCAGGTTGGGCTGCGAGGTGAGCCCGCTCATGGCGTCGAGGGCGCCGTCCACCGCGTCCGCGCCCGCCTCGACGGCGGCCAGCACGCTGGCGGCGGCGATGCCGCTGGTGTCGTGGGTGTGGAAGTGGATCGGCAGGCCGACCTCCTGCTTGAGCGCACGCACCAGCTCGGCGGCGGCGCGCGGCCGGCACACGCCGGCCATGTCCTTGATGCCGAGGATGTGGGCGCCGGCGCGCTCCAGCTGCTTCGCCAGGTCGACGTAGTACTTCAGGTTGTACTTCGGCCGCTTCGCGTCGAACAGGTCGCCGGTGTAGCAGATGGCCGCCTCGCACAGCGCGCCCTCCGCGCGCACGGCATCCATCGCCACGCGCATGTTGTCCACCCAGTTGAGCGAATCGAAGACGCGGAAGACGTCGACCCCCTCCTTCGCCGCCTGCCTGACGAAGTAGCGCACGACATTGTCCGAATAGTTGGTGTAGCCCACCGCGTTGGAGGCACGCAGCAGCATCTGCAGCAGCACGTTGGGCACGGCGGAGCGCAACGCGGCCAGGCGCTCCCAGGGGTCTTCCTTGAGGAAGCGCAGCGCCACGTCGAAGGTCGCCCCGCCCCAGCATTCGAGCGAGAAGAGGTCGGGCAGCAGGCGCGCGTAGTGCGGCGCGATCTCCAGCATGTCGTGGCTGCGCATGCGCGTGGCGAACAGCGACTGGTGCGCGTCGCGCAGCGTGGTGTCGGTGAGCAGCACGCGCCTTTCGGCCTTCATCCACTCGGCGAACTTATCGGCGCCGAGTTCCTTCAGCCGGTCGCGCGTGCCAGGCGGCGGCGCGGCAGTGAGGTCGACGCGCGGCCGGATCGGCCGGGCCAGTGGCAGCGCCGGCAGGATGCGCCCCTTCATCTCGGGATTGCCGTTGACCGCCACCTCGCCTAGGAACTTCAGCAGCCGCGTGGCGCGGTCGCGGCGGCGCTGGAACTTGAACAGCTCCGGCGTCTCGTCGATGAAGCGCGTGGTGCATTCGCCCGAGCGGAACAGCGGATGGTCGATGACGTTCTCGAGGAACTGCAGGTTGGAGGCGACGCCGCGGATGCGGAACTCGCGCAGCGCGCGGTCCATGCGCGCGCCGGCCTCGTCGGGCGTGTGGCCCCAGGCCGTCACCTTCACCAGCAGCGAGTCGTAGTACGGCGTGATCACCGCGCCGGCATAGGCGGTGCCGCCGTCGAGGCGGATGCCGAAGCCGGCGGCGCTGCGATACACGGCGATGCGGCCGTAGTCCGGCGTGAAGCCGTTCTCCGGGTCCTCCGTGGTGACGCGGCACTGCACGGCATGGCCGTTCAGGCGGATGTCCTCCTGGCGCGGCACGTAGCTGTCCTCGTCGCCGATGCGCCGCCCCTCGGAGATGCGGATCTGCGCCTTGACGATGTCGATGCCCGTCACCTGCTCGGTGACGGTGTGCTCGACCTGGATGCGCGGGTTCACCTCGATGAAATAGAAGGCGTCGGTGTCGGCGTCCATGAGGAACTCCACCGTGCCGGCGTGGGTGTACTTCGCAGCGCGGGCAAGCTTCAGGGCCGCGTCGCACAGCTCGGCGCGACGCGTGTCGGCAAGATAGGGCGCCGGGGCGCGCTCGACCACCTTCTGGTTGCGCCGCTGCACCGAGCAGTCGCGCTCGAAGGCGTGCACCAGATTCCCGTGCGTGTCGCCGAGCACCTGCACCTCGACGTGGCGCGCGCGGCGCACCAGCTTCTCCAGGTACACCTCGTCGTTGCCGAAGGCCGCGGCGGCTTCGCGCCGCGCCACCTCCATCGCCGGCCCCAGGTCGGCCTCGGTCTCCACCACGCGCATGCCGCGCCCGCCGCCGCCCCAGCTCGCCTTGAGCATGAGCGGGTAGCCGACCTGCGCCGCCAGCTTCTTCGCGCCCTCGAGGTCGGCCGGCAGGGCGCCGGTGGCCGGCACCACCGGCACGCCGGCGCGCTCGGCCAGTGCCCGCGCCGACACCTTGTTGCCCAGCTTGCGCATCACCTCCGGCTTCGGCCCGATGAAGACGATGCCGGCAGTGGCGCACGCCTCGGCGAAATCCGGGTTCTCGGAGAGGAAGCCGTAGCCGGGATGGATGGCGTCGACATGCGCCTCCTTCGCCACGCGGATGATGTCGTCGATGTCGAGGTAGGCCTGGATCGGCTTCTTGCCGGCGCCGACCAGGTAGGATTCGTCCGCCTTGAAGCGGTGCAGCGCGAAGCGGTCCTCGTTGGAATAGATGGCCACCGTGCGGATGCCCAGCTCGGAGGCGGCGCGCATGACGCGGATGGCGATTTCGCTGCGGTTGGCGATGAGGATGCTGCGGATTTTCTTCATGGCTAAAGTAGGCAGACGGAACAAGAAAAACGGGCCGGCGGCCCGTATCGAGCAGAGTTTATCCCAGCAAGGCGCGGTGCAGCATTTAGGGTTTTTATGACCGGAGGTAATACCCGCGAACCGTATTCGCAAACATGCGCTTTGCCTGACAAGCATCCAGTCGCGATTTGCCAGGACAATCGACCCCGCAATGAACGCAGGGTCCTTATTGACAACATACGGGCGAATGGGACATGACAATATAGATTCTATAGAATGGAACGGCCTGCAGCCCCAGCCTGCCGGCTTGACCGGAAAGAACATTTGCAGCTCGACATCCGCACCCTCATCATCAACCTGCTGCTGTTCGCGCTGGTTTTCGCCATCGGCATCTTCCTCCTGCAACGCAGCCAGCCGCGCCTGCGCGCCCTGCGCTGGTGGTCTGGGGCGATCATCGCCGCCGGGGCAGGCTTCCTGCTGCTCTCGCTGCGCAGCAGCATCCCGGATTTACTTTCCGTCGTCGTCGCCAACGACCTGATGCTCCTGGCCCTGTGCCTGTTCCTCGAAGGCGTCGTCGTCTTCCGCCGCCTGCCCCGGGGCTACGTCTGGCGCATCAGTGCGCCCCTGATTGCCATCCTGACTCTGCTGCTGCTGTACTTCACCTATGCCGAAGCAAGCGTGGCCGCGCGCATCGTCGCCGTGTCGCTGACCAATGCGGTCCCGGTCACCCTGGCCGCCTGGCTGCTCATCAGGGACATTCCGCGCCCCATGCGGTTCTCGCATTATTTCACCGCCGCCGGCTTCATCCAGTTTGCCGTCGTCTCGGTCGGGCGCATCGCGCATACGCTGATCTCGCCGCCCGCAGACCTGATGACGGCCGGCCCGATGCAGGCGGCGATCTTTCTGTCGATCTTCTTCCTGCTGGTGGTGAGTTCCTTCGGCTGCGTCTGGATGGTCTCGGCGTATCTGGCGGAGGAACTTGAGCAGCAGGCCCGCACCGATCCGCTCACCGGCGTCTTGAACCGCCTGGCGCTGGACGAAACCCTTGCGCGCGAACTCTCACGCGCGCGCCGCGGCAAGCACGCCCTTTCCCTGCTGATGTTCGACCTGGACCACTTCAAGGCGCTCAACGACCGCCTCGGCCACCAGGCCGGCGACATGGCCCTGCGAAGCGTGGCCGCCGCAACACAGCAGCAACTTCGCGCCACCGACCTGCTGGCGCGCTATGGCGGGGAGGAATTCGTCGTCGTCCTGCCCGACACGGACAAGGCGCACGCCATCGAAACGGCGCAGCGCCTGCGCAAGCGGGTTGGCGCCCTGGGCATCGATCGCGGCGACGGCGTCAGCCTGACGGCCAGCTATGGCGTGTCCACCTTTCCGGAGGACGGCGATGACCAGGACAGCCTGGTCGGCCGTGCCGATGCCACGATGTATGCCGCCAAACAGGCTGGGCGCAATTGCGTCAGCGCCTCCGTGGCGCCCTGAGTCAGGCTAGCGGCGCCAGTCCAAGCCGTCGTCGCGCCTGGCTGCAGGCCTAGGGCGTGTTCTCAATCATTCTGTTGGTGCGACAGAATGATTGAGAACACGCCCTAGCGGGAGTCTTCGGCGCTCATGCCGCCAGCGCCGCATCGAGCGCCTCGGCGCGCTCCAGTTCGCGCACACGGCAATACAGGGCTTCCGCCTCGGCATAGTTCCGCCGCAGCAGATTCAGCCATTGCTTGAGCCGGCCCGGCGCGTGGCGCGGCGCCAGCTTCGCCCGAACCTGCGCCCAGAAATCGGCCAACAGCGGCTGCAGCGCCTGCCAGTCTGCGGCATCGGGCGCCTCGGCGCGCGCGCCGCGGATGCGCTCGGCCAGAAAAGGATCGGCCACCGCGCCGCGCCCGAGCATGACGTCGTCGCAGCCGGTGGCAACACGGATGGCACGCCAGCCGGCCACGTTCCACACCTCGCCGTTGGCGATCACCGGCACGGCCACCGCCTCGCGGATGCGCGCCACCCACTCCCAGCGCACCTGCGGCCGGTAGCCGTCCGTCCGGGTGCGCGCGTGCACCGCCAGTTCCTGCGCGCCGCCCGCCGCCAGCGCCCGCGCGCAGTCGAGGGCGCGCGACGTGTCGTCGATGCCGAGGCGCATCTTGGCGCTGACAGTCAGTCCCTGCGGCACGGCGCTGCGCACCGCGGCGGCGATGCGATGGAGCAGTTCCGGCTCGTCGAGCAGTGCCGCGCCGCCGCGGTGGCGATTGACCAGCGGCGCCGGGCAGCCGAAGTTGAGGTCGATGCCGGCTGGGTTGAGCTCGGCCAGGCGTGCGGCATTTTCGGCAAGGCAAACAGGGTCCGATCCCATCAGCTGCACCCGCACCGGCGTGCCCGCCGCGGTACGCGCGCCGTGCATCAGTTCAGGACTGACGCGGGTAAAGCTGCGTCGCGGCAAGACTGTGCCGGAAACGCGCACGAACTCGGTGACGGCCCAGTCGTAGCGCCCCGCGCGCGTCAGCACGCCGCGCAGGATGTCGTCGGCGAGGCCCTCCATGGGAGCGAGGATGAGGCGGGACATGGGGGAGATGGAGAATGTGGGAGCGGTGTCCACACCGCGATATCCCCCAAGAGGACTTCCTTCGGGGCGTCGCGGCCTGGAGGCCGCTCCCACAGTCCGGATCAGGCGTAGGTGAAGAAGCCCTTCCCCGTCTTGCGCCCGAGATAGCCCGCCTCGACCATCTCGACCAGCAGCGGCGCCGGGCGGTACTTCGGATCCTTGAAGCCGTCGAAGAGCACGTTCATCACCGCCAGCTGCACGTCGAGGCCGATCATGTCGCACAGCGCCAGCGGGCCGATCGGGTGGTTGGCGCCGAGCTTCATCGCCTCGTCGATCTGCGCGGCGGTGGCGAGCCCCTCGCCGAGGGCGAAGATGGCCTCGTTGATCATCGGGCAGAGCATGCGGTTCACCACGAAGCCGGGGCTGTTCCTCACCTGCACCGGCGACTTGCCGACGGCCTTGGAGACTTCCTCGACCGCCGCATAGGTGGCGTCGGAGGTCTGCAGGCCGCGGATCAGCTCCACCAGCGCCATCAGCGGCACCGGATTGAAGAAGTGCATGCCGATCACCTTGTCCGGGCGCTGGGTCGAGGCGGCCAGCTTGGTGATGGAGATCGACGAGGTGTTGCTGGCGATGACGGCGTCGGCCTTGGCCAGCCCGTCGAGCTGTTTGAATATCTTCAGCTTGAGGTCGAGATTCTCGGTGGCGGCCTCGATGATGAGGTCGCTGTCCTTGAGCGCGGCGAGGTCCGTGGCGGTCTGGATGCGCGCCAGCGCCGCGGCCTTCTGCTCGGCCGTCATCTTCTCCTTCTTGATGAGGCGGTCGTAGCTGCCGGAGATCGTGTTCATGGCGCGCTCGAGCGCAGCCTGCGCCACGTCGCTCATGACCACGTCGAAGCCCGCCTGGGCGAAGGCCTGGGCAATGCCGTTGCCCATCGTGCCGGCGCCGACGACGCCGATTTTCCTGAATGCCATGTTCATCCTTTCGAAGTTCGCGGCAGCGTCTCCCGTCGCCCCGCACAGCCCGCTAGTTTACAGGAGACGGGCGGCGGAATTGTCGCCGCGCATACAGATGCCCAGCCGAAGCATGATGTCCCGTAAAATCACGGCTCTTTTCCGGCTTCATCCATGGACAACGACACCCTCCTCCGCCGCAGCCTCGACGCCGTCTGGCACCCGTGCACGCAGATGAAAGTGCACGAAACCCTGCCGCTGGTGCCGATCCGCTCGGGCGAAGGCCCCTGGCTGATCGACTTCGAGGGCCGCCGCTACCTGGATGCCATCAGCTCCTGGTGGGTGAACCTGTTCGGCCATGCCAACCCGCGCATCGTCGCGGCGCTGCGCGACCAGCTCGACACGCTCGACCACGTCATGCTGGCCGGCTTTACCCATGAGCCGGTGGTGGCGCTGTCGGAAAAACTCTCCGCCCTGACCGGGCACGCGCTCGGCCACTGCTTCTACGCCTCCGACGGCGCCTCGGCGGTGGAGATCGCGCTGAAGATGAGCTTCCACTTCTGGCGCAACACGGGCCATCCGGGCAAGAACCGCTTCCTCAGCCTCGCCGGCAGCTACCACGGCGAGACCCTCGGCGCGCTGGCGGTGACCGACGTCGCCCTCTTCCGCGACGCCTACGCGCCGCTGCTGCGCGCCTGCGACACCGTGCCCAGCCCGGACTGGCGGCTCGCCGGCGCTGGCCAGTCGCCGCGCGATGCGGCGGTGACGGCGGCCATAGCGCTGGAGGCCTATCTCGCCGCGCACCATGCCGAAGTGGCGGCCCTCATCGTCGAGCCGCTGGTGCAGTGCGCCACCGGCATGGCCATGCACGACGCGGAATACCTGCGCCGCGCACGCAACTTGTGCGACCACTACGGCGTGCACCTCATCGCCGACGAGATCGCCGTCGGCTGCGGCCGCACCGGCACGTTCTTCGCCCATGAGCAGGCCGGCATCCGGCCGGACTTCCTCTGCCTGTCGAAGGGCATCAGCGGCGGCACGCTGCCGCTGTCGCTGGTGATGACCACCGACGCGGTGTATGCCGCCTTCTGGGACGACAGCACGGCGCGCGGCTTCCTTCATTCGCATTCCTATACCGGCAACCCGCTCGCCTGCCGCGCCGCGCTGGCCACGCTCGAGATCTTCGAGACGGACGGCGTCATCGCCGCCAACCGCCGCCTCGCCGCGCAGATCACTGCCGCGGCCGCCCCGCTCGCCGCCGATCCGCGCGCACGCCACTTCCGCAATACCGGCATGATCTGGGCCTTCGACGCCGCCACGGACGACCCGCTCTTCGCGCGGCGCTTCCACCAGGCGGCGATGGCGCGCGGCCTGCTGCTGCGCCCGCTCGGCAACACGGTGTACTTCATGCCGCCCTACGTCGTCGGCGGCGAGGAGATCGAGTTGCTCGTCGACGGCACGATCGGCGCGCTCGACGAGGTGCTGGGGTGATTCGGGACTTTTGCATTTGTGGGAGCGGCGTCCACGCCGCGATAAATCCCCCGGCCCTGCGGGCCACCCCCTTTTGCAAAGGGGGTTCGCGGCGTGGACGCCGCTCCTACAGGGCGCCGTGTTGCCGTGACTGACTTTTCCGAAGAACTCGCCGCCCTAGACGCACTGACGCTGCGGCGCACCCGGCGCGTGGTCGACTCCCCCTGCGCGCCGGAGCTCGTCGTCGACGGCCGCCGCATCCTCGCCTTCTGCAGCAACGACTACCTCGGCCTCGCCAACGACCCGGCGCTCGTCGCCGCGGCGCAGGAGGGCGCCCGCCTGTACGGCCTCGGCGCCGGCGCCTCGCCGCTTATCACCGGCCACATGGCGCCGCATGCCGCGCTGCAGCGGCGCCTCGCCGCCTTCACCGGCATGGAGCGCGCGCTGCTCTTCTCCACCGGCTACCTCGCCAACCTCGGCGTGGTGCCGGCGCTGGTTGCGCGCGGCGACGCCATCTTCTCCGACCGCCTCAACCACGCCTCGCTCATCGATGCGGCGAAGCTCGCGCGCGCCGAGCTGCATGTCTACCCGCATTGCGATCTCGCCGCGCTCGACGCTGCGCTCGCCGCTTCAAGCGCCAAGCGCAAGCTGATCGTCACCGATGCGGTGTTCAGCATGGACGGCGACCTCGCGCCTTTGCCCGACCTGCTTGCGCTCGCCGGGCGCCACGATGCCTGGCTGCTGGTCGACGACGCCCACGGCTTCGGCGTGCTCGGCCCGCAGGGGCGCGGCAGCGCGGCGCATTTCGGCCTCGCCTCGCCGCGCCTGCTCGTCATGGGCACGCTGGGCAAGGCGGCCGGCGCGGCCGGCGCCTTTGTCGCCGGGGCGGAGAACGCCATCGAGTGGATCCTGCAGAAAGCGCGCACCTACATCTTCAGCACCGCCGAGCCGCCGCTGATCGCCCACGCCCTGCTGACGGGCATCGATCTCATCGAGCAGGGCGATGCGCGCCGGCGGCACCTCGCCGCGCTGATCGCGCAACTGCGCGGCACGCTGCAACTGAAGCGCTGGAAGCTCCTGCCCTCGCACACCGCCATCCAGCCGCTGCTGATCGGCGACAACGCCGAGACCATGGCCGTCGCGAACAAGCTGTTCGAGCGCGGCCTGTGGGTGCCGGGCATCCGCCCGCCCACCGTGCCCGCCGGCACGGCGCGGCTGCGCATCACGCTCTCCGCCGCACACAGCGGGGCCCAGGTCGAAGCCCTCGTTGCCGCATTGATGCAACTTGAAAGAGAACCGGCATGAACCTGTTTGTCACCGGCACCGACACGGAAATCGGCAAGACCCTGGCCAGCTGCGCCCTGCTGCACGCCCATGCAGGCAAGGGGCGGCGGGTGGCCGGCATGAAGCCGGTCGCGGCAGGCGTCGGCGCCGACGGCGTCAATGAGGATGTGGCGCAGTTGCGCGCCGCGAGCACGGTCGACGCGCCGTACGACCTGGTGAATCCCTTTCTGTTTCGCGAACCGCTGGCGCCGCACATCGCGGCGCAGCGTGAAGGCGCGACAATCAACATGGCGCGCATCGTGGCCGCCTACCAGGCGCTGTGCGCGCTGGCCGATGTGGTCATCGTGGAAGGCGTGGGCGGCTTTCGCGTGCCGCTGGGCGAGCGCTGGGACAGCGCCGACCTCGCCGCGCGCTTGGGCCTGCCGGTGGTGCTGGTGGTGGGCCTGCGCCTGGGCTGCCTCAACCACGCCCTGCTGACGCAGGAAGCCGTCGCCGCGCGCGGCCTGCGGCTGGCCGGCTGGATCGCCAACCAGGTCGACGTGGGGATGGCCTGCGTGGAGGAGAACGTCGAGATGCTGAAGGCACGGCTGGAAGCGCCGCTGCTGGGCTTCGTGCCGCACCAGGCCGCGCCCGATGCGGCGCGGGTGGCGGAACTGCTGTCGCTGCCGGATTGACCGTCATCCCCGCGCAAGCGGGGATCCAATGCCTTTCGACCAGGTCATGGATTCCCGCTTGCGCGGGAATGACGATGCATCAGATTGAAGCCAGGACGCGATCGAGGCGGCCGCGCACGTCCTTCGCCAGTTCCTCGACCTCCGGCTTGTCGACCAGCTGCATGATGGCGATGGGGTCCATGAACTCCACGTGCACCGTGCCGGCGGCATCCTGACGCACCACCACGTTGCAGGGCAGCAGCAGGCCGATGGAAGGCTCGGCGCCGATGGCGCGGTTGGCCAGCTGCGGGTTGCAGGCACCGAGAATGCGGTAGGACGGCATGTCGACATTGATCTTCTTTTTCATCGTCGCCGCCACGTCGATTTCGGTGAGCACGCCGAAGCCCTCCTTGGAAAGCGCCTCGGTCACCTTCGCCAGCGCATCATCGAAGCCGTAGTCCACCGCCTTGCCGAATCCGTATTTGTTCATGCATTTCTCCTTCGGTAACGAGCGGCAAACGTTACAATGCCGCCCCTGTCGAGTCAAAACGATTGGTTGTATAGCCCCATGACGGAAAAAATCGGTGCAGCGGTGATCGGCGCGGGCGTGGTCGGCCTGGCCTGCGCGCGCGCCCTGGCATTGCGCGGCATCGAGACGGTCGTGCTCGAAGCCAATGCCGCCATCGGCATGGAGACCAGCTCGCGCAACAGCGAGGTGATCCACGCCGGCATCTATTATCCCGCCGGCTCGCTCAAGGCGCGCCTGTGCGTGGCCGGCAAGTCGATGCTCTACGACTACTGCGCCGCGCAACATGTCGCGCACCGCCGCTGCGGCAAGCTGCTCGTCGCCACCACGCCCGCACAGGAGGAAGGCCTCGCCGCCCTGCGGCGCAAGGCGGAAGCCAACGGCGTGCTCGACCTGCAGCCGCTGGGCATCGCGCAACTGAAGGCGCTGGAGCCCGAACTGCGCGCCAGCGCCGCCCTGCTCTCGCCGTCCACCGGCATCGTCGACAGCCACGGCCTCATGCTGGCCCTGCTCGGCGAGGCCGAGGCGCACGGCGCGGCGCTGGCCCTGAAGAGCCCGCTGCTGCGCGCCGAGGCGAACGACGGCGGCTTCCTGCTGGAAGTCGGCGGCGCGGAACCGATGCGGCTGCAAGCGGGCCTGCTCATCAATTCCGCCGGCCTGCATGCCGCGCGGGTGGCCGCAACGATCGACGGGCTGGACGTCCGCCATGTGCCGCGCCTGCATCTGGCGAGGGGGCATTATTTCTCGCTGGCGGGCAAGGCGCCCTTCTCGCGCCTGATCTATCCCCTGCCCGAGCCGGGCGGCCTTGGCGTGCATATCACGCTGGATCTCGGCGGCCAGGCGCGCTTCGGCCCCGACGTGGAATGGGTCGACACCATCGACTATGCGGTCGACCCGCGCCGCGCGGAGGTCTTCTACGGCGAGGTGCGCAAGTACTGGCCCGACCTGCCGGACGGCGCGCTGCAGCCGGCCTATTCCGGCATCCGGCCGAAGCTCGCCGGTCCGGGCGAGCGGCAGGCGGATTTTCTCGTCCAATCGCACGCCACGCACGGCCTGCCCGGCCTCATCAACCTGTTCGGCATAGAATCGCCGGGGCTGACCGCCTGCCTGGCGCTGGCCGAACACGCTTGCGGCGAACTGGGTCTCTGATGCGGCGGCTGTCGCTCGTTCTCGACACCAACGTGGTGCTCGACCTGCTGCATTTCCGCGACCCGGCCGTCGAGCCGCTCCGGGAAGCCCTGCGCAACGGCCGGGCGGCCTGCTTCGGCAATGCCGCCTGCCGCGACGAGCTGGCTCACGTGCTGAGCTATCCTCAGTTGAAAATCGCCGAAGATGAAGCCCGCCGCATCCTCGACGACTATGCTGCCCTGGCGCTGCCCTGCGAAGCCCCAGCAAGCATCGCGCTGCCGCAGTGCCGCGACCCGGACGACCAGAAATTCCTCGAACTGGCGCAGGCCGCCAGGGCCGATCTCCTCGTCACCAAGGACAAGGCGCTGCTGGCGCTGGCGAAAAAGTCCCGACGGCTGGGTTTTCGCATCGCCACCCCGGCAGGGGCGACGGCGCTGTTTGCAGAAGATCAGGCGGAGAGCTTGTCCAGCGCTGCGGGCGTCAGCCGCACCCATGCGCCGCCGACCTGAACATCGACCTTCTCGAAGGGAATGGCCAGATTCGGACTCAGCTTGTTGGTCGGATTCACCGCGTCGTCGACGCCGAAATAGATCACGCCCGACGCCAGGTTGCGCTCATCGGGTATGCGCGTCACTTCGGCGAACAGGGCATTGCGCTCCGGAATGCGCAGGACGACCGAGGCGTCACCGTTCGTCTGCGGCACGCGGGTCTGGCATTCGAGACGATAGACGGCACGGCTCGCCGGCAATTGCTTGCGCACCGTTTCCAGCATTTTCTGGGGATAATCGTGCGGCGGCCCGAACTGCCGCTCGAGGCGCAACACCTGCTCTTTCGCCTTCAGCAGCCGAGCGAGCTTCTCGGTGTGGTAGACGTAATTCGTCATGCTTCAAACCCTCTGTTGGCCGTCCGCCCTTGCGCCAGCCCCTGCCCTTGCGGGTCACGGCGTGGCGTCATTTATTTGCCATGAATATTAGCATTTAATACTGCATTCACAAGGCACTTATTCACGATCAGGCACAAATAACTCGCACTGCCACGCACCTCCATCCATCGCCAGAATGCCCACTGCCCTCTCTCTGCTCTACGACGTCTTCGGCTATCCCGCCTTCCGCGGACAGCAGGCCGAGATCATCGATCGCGTCGCCGCCGGCGGCGACGCGCTGGTGCTCATGCCCACGGGCGGCGGCAAGTCGCTTTGCTACCAGATCCCCGCCCTGTTGCGCACCGGCACGGCCATCGTGATTTCACCCCTGATTGCGCTGATGCAGGACCAGGTGGCCGCGCTCACCGAAGCCGGGGTGCGTGCCGCCAGCATCCATTCCGGGCAGACGGGGACGGACGCCAACCGCGCCGAACGCGCCTTCACCGACGGCCAGCTGGATCTGCTCTACATCTCGCCGGAGCGCCTGCTCTCGCCCTATTTCACGCACCTCCTGACGAAGGCCGAGCCCCACGGTTTCGCCCTTTTCGCCATCGACGAGGCGCACTGCGTCTCGCAGTGGGGCCACGATTTCCGCCCGGACTACCTCAAGCTCACTTTCCTGCACGAGCGCTATCCCGGCGTGCCGCGCATCGCGCTGACGGCGACGGCCGACGCGGCGACGCGCAAGGAGATCATCGCCAACCTGCGCCTCGAAGGCGCGGGCGTCTTCATCGCCAGCTTCGACCGGCCCAACATCCGCTACCAGATCGTCGAGAAAGCCAACGCCCGCGCCCAGTTGCTGGCCTTCCTGCGCGCCGAGCACGAAGGCGAGGCCGGCATCGTCTATTGCCTGTCGCGGCGCAAGGTGGAGGAGACGGCGGCCTGGCTCACGGCCTCCGGCATCCGCGCCCTGCCGTATCACGCCGGCATGGATGCGCCCGACCGCAGCCGCAACCAGACTGCCTTCCTGCGCGAGGACGGCGTGACGATGGTGGCGACCATCGCCTTCGGCATGGGCATCGACAAGCCCGACGTGCGCTTCGTCGCCCACCTCGACCTGCCGAAGAGCATCGAGGGCTACTACCAGGAAACCGGCCGCGCCGGGCGCGACGGCCTGCCCGCCGATGCGTGGATGGCCTACGGCCTCGCCGACGTCGTGCAGCAGCGGCGCATGATCGCCGAGTCGGCGGCCGACGCGCGCCACAAGCGCGTCGCCGCCGCCAAGCTCGACGCCCTGCTCGGCCTGTGCGAGACCAGTGCCTGCCGCCGCCAGCGCCTGCTCGCCTATTTCGGCGAGGAGAGCGGCCCCTGCGGCAACTGCGACACCTGCCTCGAGCCGCCGCAGACCTGGGACGGCACCGAGGCAGTGCGCAAGGCGCTGTCCTGCGTCTATCGCACCGGCCAGCGCTTCGGCGCCGGCCACGTCATCGACGTGCTGATGGGCCGCGACGACGAGCGCGTGCGCCAGTGGGATCACGACAAGCTGTCCACCTTCGGCATCGGCGCCGACATCCCGGAGAAGGAGTGGCGCGGCATCTTCCGCCAGATGGCGGCGCTCGGCCTGCTGGCCGTCGACCACGCCCACGGTTCGCTGCTCCTCACCGCCGCCAGCCGCCCGGTGCTGAAGGGCGAGCAGGACGTGCCGCTGCGCCGCGCCCCCGAGAAGCGGAAGGCCGCCACGCCGAAGAGCCGCCGCATCGACGCCGAACTCACCGCCGAGGAACATGCGTTGTGGGAACGCCTGCGCGCCTGGCGCGGCGAAACGGCGAAAGCCCATGGCGTGCCCGCCTACGTCATCCTGCACGACACCACCCTGCTGGAACTGGTGCGCCAGCGCCCGCAAAGCCTCGACGCGATGCGCCACGTCAGCGGCATCGGCGTGCGCAAGCTGGAGAATTACGGCGCAGCGCTGCTCGAGCTACTGGCGGCCTGACGGGCACGCCTTGCTCATGAAGCGATTAGCCCCCATAATCGCTTCATATTCTGGAGCGAATAAAGCATGCAAACGCTTCATCAATGGATCTGGCAGGAACCGGAATGGCCGCGCATGCGCTGGGATCAGGGCGTGCTTGCGCCCCTGCTTGCGCGGGCGCGGCTGGCCCAGGGCAAGGCGCTCGGGGTTACGCGGCTGCTGGACGCCGGACTGACCCTGGAAGCAGCGGCAGCCATTCTCGTCGAGGACGGCATCACCACCAGCGCCATCGAGGGAGAGCGGCTTGATCTCGATGCAGTGCGCTCGTCGGTGGCGCGCCACCTCGGTCTGCCGACGGCCGGACTGCCCGCACCGCCGCGCGCGGTGGACGGTCTGATCGATGTGCTGCTGGATGCGACCGGCGGATACGACAAGCCGCTGACCACCCGGCGCCTGTTCGGATGGCACGCCGCGCTGTTTCCTTACGGCCGCTCGGGCCTGCATACGATCCGCAGCGGCGCCCTGCGCGGCGACGATCCGATGCAGGTGGTCTCGGGTGGTGCTGGCCGGGAGCGCATCCATTTCCTCGCCCCTCCCCGGGAAGGGCTGGAAGCCGAGCTGGACAATTTCCTGGCGTGGTTCGATGCGGCCCCCGCCGGGTTCGACGGCCTTGTCCGCGCCGGCGTCGCCCACCTCTGGTTCGTCACCCTGCACCCCTTCGAGGACGGCAACGGACGACTCGCCCGCGCCATCACCGACATGGCGCTGTCGCAGGACGAACGACAGCCGCGACGGTTCTTCAGCCTGTCCGCGCAGATTCTGCGCGAGCGCAAAGGCTACTACGCCATACTGGAGCGGACGCAGCGCGGCGGACTGGACATTACCGATTGGCTGGCCTGGTTCATGGCACAGGTCGAGGCGTCCGCCAGCGCCGCAGAAGGCACGGTGGCATGCACGCTCTCCAAGGCCCGCTTCTGGCTGCGCCACCAGGGCACGAATCTCAACGAGCGCCAGCGCAAGGTGCTCAACCGCCTGCTGGATGCCGGCCCGGACGGCTTTGCAGGAGGCATCACGACACGCAAGTACATGAGCCTGACCAAAACCAGCCGCGTCACAGCCTACCGGGAATTGGCCGACCTGGTGGAAAAGGGCTGCCTGACGCCGACAGGCAAGGGCGGACGCAGCAGCAGTTACGTCATTGAATGGCAAATCCCATGAACGCCACAACCGGCGGCTCGCCTTCTGAACCCGCTACACGATCTTCAGCCCGAAGGGCCGGCCGCAGAGATACTCACCGACCGCCGCGACCACGGCGTGCAGGTCGTCGCCTGAGAAGATTTTTCTGGCGCAAATGCCGCAGGTCTGTATAATCCGCTTTGTGCAATGCAGCAAACAGTAGTTCTTCAGCCCTCCAGATACATCGGGCTCACGTGACTGTATTCCACACACAGTCTCCGTCCTCGATCTCTCCCGCCCTTCCCTTCCGAACGGCCTGAGTTGTTGCCGGTGATATCGCGTCGCCTCTGGGCTTGAGTCCCCGGGTTGCGACGCCCATCCATATTCGAAAGGAATGAGCCATGGCGTTTGCCCAGCTCGGTTTGAACCCGTTAGTCGTCAAGGCCGTCGAGGCCAGCGGCTACACTGAACCCACGCCTGTCCAGGTGCAGGCGATCCCCGCCACGCTCGAAGGCAAGGATCTGCTCGTCTCCTCGCAGACCGGCAGCGGCAAGACGGCGGCTTTCATGCTGCCCTGCCTGCACCGCCTCGACCAGCCCTCGGCGCTGCCCGGCCGCGGCCCGCGCGTGCTGGTGCTGACGCCGACGCGCGAACTGGCGCAGCAGGTCACCAAGGCCGCCGAAACCTACGGCAAGTTCCTCAAGCGCCTGCGCATCGTCGCTGCCGTCGGCGGCGCGCCCCTGCACGTCCAGGCCAAGCTGCTGTCGCAGCCGGTCGACGTCGTCGTCGCCACGCCGGGCCGCCTGATCGACCACCTGGAGCGCGGCCGCATCGACTTCTCGCGCCTGGAGACGCTGATCCTCGACGAAGCCGACCGCATGCTCGACATGGGCTTCATCGACGACATCGAGGCCATCATCGCGCGCACGCCGGCCAATCGCCAGACCCTGCTCTTCTCCGCCACGCTGGAAGGCGTGGTCGGCCGCCTGGCGCAGCGCGTGACGAAGGATGCCCGCCGCATCGAGATCATGGCAGCGCCGGCGCACAAGGCGAAGATCGAGCAGCGCATCCATTTCGCCGACGATTTCTCGCACAAGTCGCGCCTGCTCGACCACCTGCTGCGCGACGTCGGGCTGTCGCAGGCGGTGGTGTTCACCTCGACCAAGAAATCCGCCGACGACCTCGCCGTGCAGCTGCGCGGCGAAGGCTTTTCCGCCGAGGCCCTGCATGGCGACATGAGCCAGCGCGACCGCAACCGCACCCTGCAGGGCTTGCGCCTGGGCCGCACCCGCGTGTTGGTGGCGACCGACGTCGCCGCGCGCGGCCTCGACGTGCCGGGCATCAGCCACGTCATCAACTTCGACCTGCCGCGCCAGGCCGAGGACTACGTGCACCGCATCGGTCGCACCGGCCGCGCCGGGCGCGAAGGCATCGCCATCAGCCTGGCGGCGCATTTCGAGAAGCGGCAGATCCGCGACATCGAGCGCTACACGGCGCAGTCCATCCGCGTCGGTGTCATACCCGGCCTCGAGCCGAAGGCAAGGCCGCAGCGCCCCGAAGGCTTCGGCGACAAGCGCCGTTCATCCGCGCCCCGTCCCACGGGCGGCTACGGCAAGGGCAATGGCAACGGCTACGGCAGCAAGGGCGGCTATGGCGACCGCAAGGCCGCCTATGGGGAAAAGCAGTCATCTTTCGGGGAAAAGTCGGGCTACGGCCACCGCGAGGGCACTCGCCCCGGCAGCGAAAAGCGCAGCACGCCGGCCGGCGCCAAGCGGCGCGCCTACGGCGGTTACTGACCGGCACCGCCGCCCCCTTGCCGGGGGCGGCGTTGTTTACCAGCGGCCGCTGAAGTGGCGCCAGCCGTCGCGATGACGGGCGAGGCGCAGCAAACCGGCGGAAACCAGGCCGAGCAGCATGAAGCCCAGGGCATGCTTGAACGCGATCGGCCCGAAGCCGAGCACATCCGGAATGGACCAGTTCCACATCAGCCGAATCAGCAGCGCCGCGCCGAGCAGCGAACCCAGCCCCACCAGCAGAATTCCCAGCACATTTCCGTATCGCCGCATCATTCCCCTCCTTTCAAGTTTGCACATCACACACGCGAACCGGCCCGGCCCGACTTCGCCTCCAGCCGGTTCAGCCCCATCTCCATTGCACTCAGGGTGTTCAGGGTCACTTCGAGATCGGACCCGGGAATCTGTTTCGCCAGGTCGGTGAGCAGCCGCGCCTCGCGCCGCCGGATCGCCTCGAACGCCCGCGAGCCCGCCGCGCTCAGGCGCAGCATCGGCGAACGCAGGTGATCGGGATTGTCGAGACACTCGACCAGTCCTGCCGCGATCAGGGCATTGACCACGGTCTGGATGTGCTGCCGGCTGACGCCCTTCTCCCGCGCCACCTGCGGCACCCGGCACGGCCCGCGACTGTGCAGGGTCTCCATCACCGCGCACATGCTGGCGGTGATGCCGAGTTCGGCATGGCTGCGGTCGGCCGCCCCCGCGAGAGCGTGGAACAACCGCCGCAGCGCCCGGATCGCCTGGGCGAGCGGCTGGGCGGACGCTGTCGCCGCAGGCGCACTTCGCTTCATGCCGGCGATTTGACATGTTTATTGTCATATTGTCAAGCTTATTGTCATCTCAGAAAACCCGCTCACCATGAAGGCATGGGGGTAAAATCGCCAGCCGAACTCAAGGACCTGCCATGAAGAGAAGCCGCTTCGCCCGCCGGGGCGCCCTGAACCGCGACGCCGAGCAGCTTGCGCGCCTGGCCACCGGGCTCGCCGCCTCCGCCAGCCGCATCGAAGACTCCTTTTGGGAAAGCCGGCTTGCCGAAGCGGTCGACCGCCAACTGCGCACCGGCAACGAGGACACGCTCACCTTCGCCCTCGATCACCTCTCCGGCGCCAACAGCCGCGCCTACGATTCGCTGGCCGATCTCGTCGAGTCGCGCGCCGAGGGCGGCGTGCTCGGCGCCGGCCATGGCGAGTTCGACGTGGCGATGTTTGCCGCGCCCCTGCTGGCCTGGTCGCGCTTCACGATCCCCTCCGGCCCGCTTGCCGCCGGCACGCTCGCCACGGCACGCACCCAGCTGCAGGCCCACGCCATGGCGGGTGGCACCAAGGTGGCGCTGGTGGATTTCCTCTACAGTCCGGACCAGTTGCCGCGCGGCTTCGTCGAGACCTATCGCCTCGCCAACCAGCTCGCCAAGGCGGCGGCCGACGGCAAGGATGCGCATGTCGACCCGCGCCAGCTGCCCGAGACGACCCGCTTCATCTCCGACACCCGCTACCTCATCGGCGCCGTCGTCGCGCCGCGCGGCCAGGCCCTCTTTCGCTGGCAGGAGGACGATGGCTCGCGCGAGCAGGCCGCGACGCAATGGATCGCCCAGGGCGGCAGCGCGCTGCAGCCGCTGTTCACGGGCTGCGCCCTGGAGCCGCTGCTGCCGGACGCCTATCACGCCGCCTGCCGCAACGCCGACGAGGGCCTGCGCCTCTACTCGCTGCGCGCGGCCGTGGCGTTCCTGCAGACGGTGCTCAATGTCAAGCCGCAGCAGCTGCGCGCCGTGGTGGCGCCCTTTCACGAGGAAAGGCTGGAGGAATACCGGGTGGGCTTCACGCTCTCCGACGCGAGCGATGTGGTGCACGGCGTCGTGTGGCCCCTGCTCGGCGCGGAGGACGAGTCGACCGACTGCGTGGGCCAGATCGAGACCGTGCTGGAGGAAGCCGGCATCGGCAGCGTGATCTCCCTGGAGCAACGCTTCCCGCTGGAGTTCTGCGACGACTGCGGCATGCCGATGTACCCGACGCCGGAAGGCGAGACCTCCCACGCCGAACTGCCCGAGGACAGCGCGCCGGTGTCGGCGCATCTGCACTGATTATGCCGGTTAGTGACTACTCTGCACTCATCGTGTCATTCAACCGCAGCAATTCCGCTTCTGGCACTCGATCAAGTAACTTGTCCATCGCAAATAGATTATTTTAGTCAAGAGTTTACGGCCGTCAAATCCTATCAGCCTCTATCCTTTCTACATGAAGCCATGCTTCCTCGGCGAGCGAGCGGGCACGCTTGCCGGTATCAATGGCCTCCTGGCTTGAAGCGTTGCCCTGCAGGGCGCGCGCCATGATCCCCTGCAGGATGGCGGTGAGCCGGAACATGTTGAAGGCGAGGTAGTACTCCCATTCGGCCGCCGGGATCGATGCGCGCCCTGTGCGGCGGCAGTACTGGGCGACGTAGTCGGCTTCGCCCGGTATGCCGAGGGCGGCGAGGTCGTGGCCCTGCAGG
>PHCU01000075.1 GCA_002842345.1 Betaproteobacteria bacterium HGW-Betaproteobacteria-12
CCTCCGCACGGATACCTCCGGCCGCAAAAAGACCGGCCTACGCCTGAGACGAAAACACGCGGCTTGGGATGATGATTTGCGAGCTGGCCTCAACCTTCTATGATGTTCGTGCGCGGAAGCCCTGCACAAGTACGCACGCAGTAATGTTGGAAGATTTTGCAAAAGAAGGATTATCGAATATTTGCACTTACTATTAGTTGAGCCGATATTAATATGAAACAAAGCAGTATTAAAACGCTGATCTTCGGTAGTTGTGTTACTCGGGACGCATTTGAAATCGTCAAAAACCGAGATTTTGTTCTGATTGACTATTATGCGAGGAGCTCGATTGCGAGCGCTTTTTGCGAGACTACTTGGGATGATATAAACGTCGAAGGTATAGATTCGGATTTCCAAAGAAGAATAGTTAAGCGTGATATCGGAAAATCATTTCGTGAAAATCTACCGCACCAAGAGTTTGATATTTTACTAATTGATTTTATCGATGAAAGATTCGATTTGTGGTGTTCTCCAAGCGGTGCGCTCTGCACGTTGTCAGGCGAGTTGCTGCAAACCAAACCAGATTTGAATGCCGGTAGGCTGATTCCTTGTGGAAGTGAAGAATGGTGGAGACTTTGGGTGGCTGGGTGGAAACTACTTATTTCTGATTTGGATAAATATAATGCGTTATCAAAATTAAGAATACATCGGTCATACTGGACCGAGTATACAGAGTCAGGAACCAACTTTATGCCGATATTTTCTGACGAGAAGATATCAAAGGCAAATGATATCTTGAGGAAAATATACGAAATTATCAAAGAATACTTGGGTGACTATCAGTTTGTTGATCTGCCAGAACAGGTCCGTTTAGGAAGTGAATCTCACAAATGGGGTAAAAGCCCATTTCATTATGTTGATAGATATTATGCTTGCTTTATTGACAAATTGAGATTGAGTATAGATGGCCCACCGGAAGTTAGGTTTTCCATCAGTGATGGAGTACGGTTGTTCGGGGCATTTCATCTCTCGTATCAATGGACACTTGCGAATAAGGGCGTTTCGTTTGCGTTTTATGTCATGCTTGATGGCCATAGAATATATTATCGACCATATTCTGAATCGTATAATTTTAATTTTGAATTTGGCTTATTATCTGGGTTTGTTAGAGTGCGTGGCTTCATTAAGGACAAAAACGGAAATATTTCAATTTTTGACTCGGATGCTAGATTCGCCAATCCAACAAAAGCTAAATTGATTGATATTTGCCATGGCGAGAAAGATGGTAAATTTCTGGATATTTCATTTAACGGGTTATCTATCCCGGCGCTCTATTTTTCAAGCAAGACGCCGCGGTTGTTTGTAATGTTTTCGGCGGATTTTAATCGCATCAAAATACACCCGCCAGTATTTAATCGGTGGACGTGGGCGCGCGATGGAGTCTTCCCTGGCCATGTTTTGTGTATTGCAGATCCAACCGTTGCTTTGAATGAGCATATTTCTTTAGGTTGGTATTTGGGAAATTTCGAGGTTAATGTAACAGAAATTATTTCGCAATTTATTTGCGACTTTGCATTGTCTAAAAACATTTCTCAGGATGAGATTTATCTATGGGGGTCGTCAGGCGGTGGGTTTGCAGCCTTGGCGCATTCACTTCGAGTGCCATTTTCTACCGCGGTGGTAATTAATCCCCAAACCAATATTTTTAGTTACAATATTTTGCGGCATGCAAATATTATTCGTAATGTATGTTTTAAGGGTGAAAGCTCCGATAGTTTGTGTAATAAGGATAGGGGTCGGTTTGATTTGGTTCATGCGTTCGGAAGCCGATCAAATAATTCACGAGTTATATATATGCAAAATGAATTAGATGTTCATCATTTTGAGGATCATTTTAAGCCTTTCTGGGAGTCTGTTGGTCGAAAAGAAACCTCGGCAAATCCGGTCGGTGATACGTGCTGGTTATACAGAGACGAGCGTGGGCATGTTGGTGAGTCAGTCGACATGGTTCGCGATATATTAAAACTTGCTGGTTTGGAATGATATCCCGGCTGTGATTATTTCTAATAAATTATGAGTAATCTAGGGTTTTATATTACTGTCCAGGTATCTGCATCTGGTTTGACTGTTTTGTTTAATGGTGAACTGGTGCAGTCTGGTGGTGGGTTGTATGCGATTTACATCTATGTTGATGGAGTTAGGGTATTTTCTTCTGGATATAGTGGTGAGCGATGCTTTGAATATCGTCCAGAGAAAATCGAAGGGTGGGTAGAGGTTGTAGGGTTCCTAAGATTTGGGGGACGTATTTTTTCTAGGCGCGTTCCGGTAGGTGATGAGAATATCTCCCATGAGTTCGAGAAGCGTGTCACAGGTTTTGGCGATAAATTAAAACGGCTTGGTGTTTCCGGCTATTACGTGAAAATATTAGAAGCTTCCGGTTTCGGCGATGCGCTAACTCTCGCGAACATGTCGGCGTATTTTTGTGATTGCCTTGGTTTGCAATATAATAGCGTTCTAATCGATGTAAAAAATGGATTCTCAAGGCCTCACTATCTCGATTTGTGGCAGCGATTGGGTGTTAATCCAGTCGAAGTAAATAAAAATGTACAGAGTGTTCCATTTTCAAATTTGGATGATCTTTGGGAGGGTATCGAGAGGCTTTGTCACTCGAAGGTTTCTTTGGAGGGTAATTTTTTATGCATTATTCCAAAAAATGTCTTGGCATTTGAGGGGTGCGAGAAAATAGGAAAATTTCCGAGAGATTTTTTACTAAATTCTTTTAACGATTGGTTTTTAGATAGGTTTACTTCCCGAATTTTGCCATCTTCGAATTCCGCTGAAGAAAAGTACGATATTGATCTTCTTTTTCATGTTCGCTTAGGCGATGTCGGTGCACTCAAGTTAGGTCATTGCCTTATTAACCCATTTGAGTTTTCTCGCCGAGGAAAAGGTATTTATAACACTTTGGAATGTACCGGTGATGCTAATGTTTTATCGGATTTCGGCGTGTTAGAAAAAATTGAGCGCCTTGTTGTCGATATTAGGATGGAGGTGCCGGATATACGTATTGGTTTGGTTACGGACTTGTATGGTGATGGTGTAAAAATACTTCTCTCTGAAGAAATTTTGAGGAGGTTGGCGTGCGAGGGTATTGGGTGTAGTGATTCAATTGTAAATGATGCTGTGAATGATCGGTTGTCTGTGATTAGGCGAATTTCATTCGATACGATTGTTGCCGGAGATTCTAATTCTGATGAATTTATCGCTGCGGTTTCATGTATTCTTAAATCAAAAATAATATTCTCAAGTGCGCGGACATTTATTTTCAATGTCTTATCAAACTTTAAGTGTAATCATGGTTCTTATCAAAAATTTTACGCGAACATGAGAAAATCATATGTTGGAGCGCTTTCGCATAAGAATGTTGAAATTGAAGATTGTCGATGTTTTGATCTGGAGGCGCTAAAATTTGACGTTGATGGTTTTCCGAAGCGTTAGAGGTTTTCCATTATTCCGTGAAATTTTCGTGTCGTTCTTAAAGTTATGTTGTGCTGACTCGTTATTCATCAATTGTGTTGTCAATATTTTGTCGCGTTTTGATTATTTTGATGGGTTGGGGTTGGTGATAGGTTAACATTAAAGGGTTGATTATGAAATTGCATTTGGGTTGCGGTAGGCGATATATACCGGGGTTTGTTCATATCGATGCCATGGAATTTCCGCATGTTGATTATGTTCAAGCAATTGACAGGCTAGATAACATTCAAGATAATTCCGTTGATTTAATTTATGTTTGTCATGTGTTAGAACATTTCAAACGTGGCGAGGTTAAAAGTGTATTGCAGGAGTGGTATAGGGTGATTAGGCCTGGGGGGCTAATTAGGATTAGCGTGCCTGACTTTAGAGCGTTGGCCGAACTGTATGTTCAGATGGGGCGATTGGATTTGGTTGTGGGTCCTGTTTGTGGTAGGCAGGATCATCAATATAACGTTCATTATAATATTTTCGATTTTTCTGCGATCAAAGAGCTTCTTGAGAGTGTTGGTTTCCAAAATATTGCGCTCTATGATTGGCAGACGACAGAGCATGCTGATATTGATGATTTTTCGCAGGCCTATATACCGCACATGGACAAAGAAAATGGGCGCTTGATTAGCCTTAACGTTGAAGCGATTAAGCCATGAAGCGTGCATTGATCACGGGGGTTACTGGACAAGATGGCAGCTACCTTGCGGAATTCCTTTTGTCAAAAGGCTACGAGGTGCATGGAATTAAGCGTCGTGCATCCAGCTTTAATACTCAGCGTATAGATCATCTAATTGTTGATCCACATACTGATGGCGCAAGAATCAAACTCCATTATGGTGACCTGAGTGATTCTTCAAATCTTACGAGAATTTTGAGTGAGATTAGGCCTGATGAGGTCTACAATCTCGCAGCTCAGAGCCACGTTGCGGTAAGTTTCGAGTCGCCTGAATACACTGCTGATGTCGATGCCATTGGTACGCTACGCCTGCTTGAGGCAATTCGGTTCCTAGGCCTGGAAAAGACAACCCGCTTCTATCAGGCCTCTACCTCCGAGCTGTACGGCCTCGTGCAGGAGATCCCTCAGAAGGAGACCACCCCGTTCTACCCCCGCAGTCCCTATGCGGTGGCCAAGCTCTACGCCTACTGGATTACGGTGAACTACCGCGAGGCCTACGGTATGTATGCTTGCAACGGCATTCTGTTCAACCACGAAAGCCCGCGTCGCGGCGAGACATTCGTTACCCGCAAGATCACCCGCGGCTTGGCCAATATCGCTCAGGGGCTGGAAAGTTGCCTCTATATGGGCAACATGGACGCACTGCGCGACTGGGGACATGCCAAGGACTACGTGCGCATGCAGTGGATGATGTTGCAGCAGGATTCGCCGGAAGACTTCGTGATTGCGACCGGGGTACAGTATTCGGTGCGCGAGTTCATCTGCTGGTCCGCTACCGAACTGGGCATCACGCTGCGTTTCGATGGTGAGGGTGTGGAGGAGCATGCAGTGGTCGAACATATCGAAGGCGATAAAGCGCCCGCGCTGAAGGTTGGTGATTTGATCGTGCGTGTCGATCCGCGTTACTTCAGGCCCGCAGAGGTGGAGACGCTTCTGGGCGACCCAAGCAAAGCCAAAACGACGCTTGGCTGGACACCGGAGATTACCGCCCAGGAGATGTGCGCAGAGATGGTGGCGGAAGATTTGAGGGTCGCGCAGCGCCATGCATTTTTGAAGGCGCATGGGCATGACATTGCAGTTTCGATGGAGAGCTGAGAGCGATGGACATTAACGACACGATATTTGTCGCTGGCCATCGTGGCATGGTGGGCTCGGCCATCGTGCGCCAGTTGCAGATGCAGGGTTACACCAAAATCCTAACGGCGGGGCGTGAGCAGTTGAACTTGCTCGACCAAGCCGCGGTGCATGCCTGGCTGGAGGTGAACAGGGTCGACCAGGTTTTCCTGGCGGCTGCAAAGGTCGGTGGCATACATGCAAATAGCACCTATCCGGCCGAGTTCATCTACGAAAACCTGATGATCGAGGCCAACCTTATTCACGCAGCACACCTTAGCGGGGTGCAGAAGTTACTGTTCCTGGGTTCATCATGCATCTATCCAAAGCACGCCGAGCAGCCCATGACCGAAGCCGCGCTGCTCTCAGGGGCGCTTGAACCCACCAACGAGCCTTACGCGATAGCCAAGATCGCCGGCATAAAACTTTGCGAAAGTTACAATCGGCAGTACGGCTGCGATTACCGAAGCGTGATGCCGACCAATCTTTACGGGCCACACGATAACTACCATCCGGAAAACTCTCACGTGATTCCGGCGCTGCTAAGCCGATTTCATGAGGCGGTCCGACTTCGCGACGAGGAGGTGGTGATCTGGGGTAGTGGCACGCCGATGCGTGAGTTTCTGCATGTAGACGACATGGCCACGGCTTGTGTGCATGTAATGAACTTGGACACAGCCACCTACCGCGCCCACACCCAGCCCATGCTGAGTCATATCAACGTGGGCACCGGGGTAGATTGCACAATCCGCGAATTGGCTGAGACTATTGCGAAGGTGACTGGCTTTAGCGGGCGCTTGGTATTTGATGCGAGCAAACCGGATGGCACGCCACGTAAATTGATGGACGTGTCTCGCCTGAGAGCACTTGGCTGGGAAGCTCGTATCGGTCTGGAGGCGGGGCTGCGTGATGCCTATGCGTGGTATGTGAAATCCAATAGGCTGGTACGGCATGCCTGAGAAATTGGCTGCGTGATGATACTTTTCGTCCCCGGGGGGCTTTCGCTCCCACTCGTATCAATCGATCCGGTAGTGAAAGAAGTCGTAGCAAGCCGCACTCCAACGCCTGAGCCTATGTGGGTTTGGTAGAACTTTTGGGCGCAGTGAAGCTCGGTGGCTCGCGGGTTTCGTGTACACCTCTGGGAACATCGGCCGATATTCGCTTCCCTTGGCCAGGTGACATCGCCAAAGAGGCTCTGATAATTCGCGACATTGTTCGCGAAAAATGTTCGCCGTGAGCTCGTGCCGCAGTTGTTGCAAGAGTAGGTCGCGTCCGCCTCAATTGTTTTATTGAATTTTGATTTGCACGAGATGACTACAAAAAAAAGCTTTGTAATGCTAACGATCGATACGGAGGCTTTGCCCAAGCGCGCGCCAGAGAATCATGTTGCCCGTTTAATTTGGGGGAGGCATGGCAATGGTACTGCGGGTATTCGCGAGATGTGTGCGGTAGCGGATGAAGTTGAAGCCAAACTGACTTTTTTTGTGGATGCTTGTGGGGCCTATTCCCAACTCGATGAAGTGGCTGAGGTTGTGCGTTGGCTGGATGGGGCGGGCCACGATGTCCAATTGCACACGCATTCGGAGTATCTGCCAGAACGGTTCTGGATTGAACATGGGTTTACGTACCGGCCACGATTTCTGAATCAGTATGCTGACGATAAGGCCACCTTTACCATCCGCCATTTTGGCGAATTCATCTCAGGGATTACGGGTAAGCCGCTCCGTGCCTTCCGTGCCGGCTCCTTCCGCTGGAACGCATCAACGGTACGTGCACTTGCGGAGGTAGGGATACCGTTATCGTTTAATGCTTCGATGAACGCCTTTCTCGCTGAGCAATGCACATACAGCGAACCGACGAATCAGCCATATGTTTGGTCGAATGGGGTGATTGAGGTTCCTATTACTGAGCGAAAGTTTTTCCCACTGTTTGGCAAGGAGTGGTGGGGACGGCTACAGTTTCCTGTTTCGAATCACTTCCGAAATCCACCCTGGCGGGTTCTGCGTCCCTATGCGCGGCAAGAGAACTCATCCTTGCTGGTGCTCCTGCTCCATTCATGGTCCCTGCTCTATTGGGACAAGAATGGCTATGGCGTCTACCGGGACGATAAGCGCATTGAGGATTTCAGAAAACTGGTTCGGCAACTGGCCAAGGATTACGACATCATCACCACGGAAGATTTCCTGGATCTGCATGCGCGCGGCAAAATCACGACGAGCCATACGGTTGATCTTGCCGCGGCGGAATTGAAGCGCTGAATATGCCTTTGAAAAGATCGAAACGCGTGCTTCACGAGGGATGGCTGGCCTTCAATCGCTTCATGACAGTGAAGTCGCTTGAGCGAGTTGTGCGCCGATCTGCTCGGCCTTCTGCCGGGTACGAACCGATTCCGGGAAGCCTGCTGTATGTGGCCGCGAGTTCATTGCCGTATCACATCAGCGGTTATACAACACGTACCCATGAGGTGATTTGTGCGCTGGTTTCTGTTGGTGTCCAGGTCAAGGTTCTCACACGCCTCGGATACCCCTGGGATCGCAAGGACCGGGTGAAGGATGCGGCAGGCGAAACCACGCTGATTGACGACGTGCTTTACATGCACGAACGCGAACCTTCAGCCGTTCGCTGGCCGGTGCTTCAATTTGCCCTCAAGGGGGCTTCGGTCATCGCGAAGGTGGCTGCGCGCGAGCGTGTTGCGGTGATTCATGCTGCGTCGAACCATGTGAATGCATTGCCGGCACTGCTGGCGGCACGCCGGTTGGGCATTCCGTTCTACTACGAAATGCGCGGCTTGTGGGAGCTGACACGTGTTTCGCGTATGTCTGATTTCAAGGACTCGCAGGGTTACAAGCAAGGACTTGCTCTGGAAGGCCTGGTGGCGAGCCATGCGGATAGGTTGTTCGTCATCTCGGAGCAACTCGCGAACTATGCGCGACAAAACTGGGGGGTTTCGTCCGAACGCATGGCCTTGTTGCCGAACTGCGTCGACCCGCAGCGCTTTCTGCCCTCGGATACTCGGGGCGTGGAGCCGACTACCATTGGCTATGCCGGTTCGCTGATCAACTACGAGGGGCTGGATACCCTGGTTGATGCCGTCGATTTGCTGACAAAACGGGGGTTTAATGTCCAGGTCAACATCGTCGGTGATGGCGAAGTGCGCAAGGAGTTGGAAGAACAGGTGCAGCGTCTGGCACTTTCAGATCGTATTCGTTTCCTGGGCAAGGTGGCGCCGGAGTCGGCCCGCGACATCCTCGCTCGGTGCGCCTTGGTCTGCATTCCACGCAAGCCGTTCAAAGTCTGCGAGATCGTGCCGCCGATCAAGATGGTCGAGGCGCTTGCGATGGGTAAGCCGGTGATCGTGCCGGATCTGCCGGTTTTTCGTGACGAGTTGGGTGAGGGGTGTGGTTGGTTCTTTACGGCGGGGGATCATGTTTCGCTGGCGGATACGATCGAAGATGCATTGGGTGACCAGGCACATCTGGCCATAACAGGGGCGAAGGCGCGCCAGTACGCGGTAAGTTGCAGAAATTGGCAAAAGTATATGCAAGAAATTGCCGACACAATTTCGGCCGAGAGAAGGGTTTCAGCTTGATCGCACGCGTCATTCGTAAACTGAGCACGGCCATTTACAAGTATCCGCAGGCACCGGTTGGCGAGGAACTGCAGGGGCCGTTCCGCAACCTGAAGGTGGCGTTGGTGGCGGATCATTTCACCGAGGTCTGCCTGGCCGCCGAGTGCCGGATCCGCAATGTGACGCCGACGAACTACCAGGAGGTGTTCCGCGAGTGGAAGCCGGATCTGCTGTTCGTCGAGTCGGTGTTTCATGGTGAGAACGGCGCCTGGCGCTATGAATTGGCGAAGCAGCCACGGTGGATGCGCCTGAGCAAGCCGAAGGCGATCTACCAGGCGGTCGATTTCGCCCGTTCCCTGGGTATTCCGACGGTGTTCTGGAACAAGGACGACGGTGCCTTCTTCGAGCATTTCATCGACGTCGCGCAGCATTTCGATCATGTGTTCACCACCGACCGGAACTGCCTGGGGCGGTATCGCCAGCGGGTGCCTGCGGCGAGCACGGTCAATACGCTGATGATGCCGTACCAGCCGATGTTCCATACGTTTACCGGCTTCGAGTTCGCGGTCAATGAGGGCTGCTTTACCGGCAGCTATTACCGGAAGATCCTGGACGGGCGGCGGGCGTATCTCGATCAGGTGTTCCAGACGGCAGGGCAGACCGGATCGCTGGTGCATGTCTTCGATCGCAACCATGACCGCCTGTCGCGCCATTTCGAGTTCCGCTTTCCCAAGGGACCGGGGCTGAAGGTGCATCCGCGCGTCAGCCACCGGGAGACGGCGCGCCTGTACAAGACGCATGCGCTGTCGATCAACGTCAATTCGGTGACCGACTCGGCGACCATGTGTTCCCGCCGGCTGCTGGAAATCCTGGCCTGCGGCGGGATCATGATGACCAACCCGAGTCCCTGCGTGGACACGTATTTCCGCGATTACTGCCACGTCGTGTCGACGCGCGAGGAGATGCACGAACTGCTCGGCCGGATGCGCTTCGGGCCGAATGCCGATGATCGCGAGCGGGCAGCGGCCGGCGCTCGCTATGTGCACTCGGAACATACCTGGACGCACCGCCTCGGCGAAGTGTGCGCCATCGTCGGGGTCTGAGCCGTCTACATGGCGTTTGTCTCGCTTCTCGTTCAGGGCGTGTTCTTTGCCGTCGTCGCCTACTTTGCCCTGTACGTGCTGCTGGAGCTGCGCGTCGTGCTGATTTCGCGCCAGGTCGAGCGTCGCCAGCTGTCGGCGATCGAGCCGGCGCTGCCGGCGGCCGATGGCGACGATTTCCCGCTGGTCAGCGTCCTCCTGCCCGTCTGCAACGAATCCGCCGTGGTCGAGCGGCTGATCGATGCCGTCTGTCGCCTGCGCTACCCGGCAGCGCGGCTGGAAATCCTGGTGCTCGACGATTCGACGGACAAGACGTCGCAGCTGGCGGCGGCACGGGTGGCGCACCATACGGCGGCCGGCGTCGATATCCGGCTGCTGACGCGGGCCAGCCGGCAAGGCTTCAAGGCCGGCAACCTGGTCAATGGCATTAGTCATTCACACGGCGAGTTCTTTGCCATCTTCGATGCCGATTTCATTCCGCCGGAAGACTTCCTGCTGAGAACCATTCCGTGCTTCCGCGATCCGCGCCTGGGCTTCCTGCAGACCGGCATCGGCTACGTCAATCGGGATGCCTCGTTCCTGACCAAGTTCCAGGCCATGGAAATGGGCCACCAGCAATTCCTGACCGTCGGCTTGAGCGCCGATGGCGACATGGCATCGTTGAGCGGCAGTTCCTGCGTCTGGCGGCGGGCCTGCGTCGACGCCATCGGCGGCTGGAGCGCGGCGACGGTGACCGAGGATGTCGATCTCGGCTACCGCGCCCAGATCAGCGACTGGAAATATGCCTATCTGCGCGATGTCGTCTCGCTGTCGGAACTGCCCGAGAGCATCAGCGCCTTCCGCGTCCAGCGCGAACGCTGGGGCCGGGGACTGATCCACAGCGCCTTCAAGCACTTCGGCCGGATGTGGCAGCAGCCGATGCCGGTGCTGAAACGCCTGCACGCGATCTCGATGATGCTGTCGTCGTTGCTGCTGGCGGCGATCCATGTCCTGCTGCTGCTCAGTCTGCCGTTGGTCCTGTTTGCCAGTCTCGACAGCCCGTTGTTGCGCTGGGGAGCCGTCGGCTTCTCAGTGCTGGTGGCGGTGTGGAGCATCGGCAATGCCATCGGCGCCCGTGCCGGCGGGCGCTTTGGCCAGGCGCGCAACGTTGTCGGCACGCTGATCGACTTGTATGCCTACGTCGCGCTGTTCCTGCCCATGGCCTGGTACTACTTCGTCGGCGGCGTGCGGGCGGCCCGGGGCGTTTCCGGCGAATTCAACCGGACGCCCAAGGGTCACGATGAGCGGCCCGCCGGGCAACCACGGATCAATGGCCTGCTGATGCTCGGCGAGGGCTTGTCGTTCGCCTACTCGGCGGTCGCCGTGATCGCCGGGTTGTTGCGCGGCAACTGGCTCCTCGTGCCGCTGAATGTCACCGCCTGTGTCGGCTTCGGCATGGTGCTCTACTGGTCCTGGCGCGAGGGAGCCGCCAAGCATGCGTGAAACCAATCGATCCGCCCGGCGCATTTTGATCACCGGCGCCACCGGCGCCATCGGCGGCGCCCTGGCGGAGGCCTATGCCGCCCCGGGCGTCGAACTGCATCTGCACGGGCGCAACGCGGCGCTGCTCGCGGCCGTCGCCGGGCGCTGCCGGGCACTCGGCGCCGCGGTGGTGACGCAGGTCGGCGACGTGCGCGACAGCCGGGCGCTCGCCGACTGGCTGGCCGAGCTCTGCCGGGAGGGCACGCCGGATCTGGCGATCCTGAATGCCGGCATGAACACCAATATCGGCCCGGCCGGCGAGGGCGAGCCCTGGCCGGAAGTCGAGGCGGTGCTCGACATCAACGTCAAGGCGACGCTGGCCATGGTTAACGGCCTGCTGCCGGGCATGCGCCGGCGCGGCGCCGGCCAGATCGCCCTGGTCAGTTCGCTGGCCGGATATTTCGGCCTGCCGGTGACGCCGACCTACTGTGCCAGCAAGGCGGCGGTGAAGGCCTATGGCGAGGCCCTGCGCGGTTGGCTGGCGCCGGAGGGCATCCGGATCAATGTCGTGATGCCGGGCTACGTCAGCTCGCCGATGTGCGACGCGATGCCCGGCCCGAAGCCTTTCCTGTGGTCGCCGCAGCGGGCGGCGCGGGTGATCCGGCGCGGACTTGAACGCGACCGGGCGCGGATCAGCTTTCCCTTTCCGCTTAATCTCGGCGCCTGGTTCCTGGCCGTGCTGCCGGCGGCGCTGTCGCTGCGCATCGTGCGCCTGCTCGGTTATCGGCAGACGGGGCGACCGTGATGGTATTGGCGGCGGCCGGCGCCGGGCTGTTGCTGTCCTTCGCCGCCCTGGCCCTGTTGCGTCCAGCGCTGCCGCCGCCCTGGCGCTGGCAGGCGCGCGGCATCGCCGTGCATGCCGGCTTGTGGTGTCTGGCGCAGGCGCTGCTGACGCTGATGCTCGGTCGTCCCTGGTTCGCGATGGCGCTGGCGCTGGCGCTCGTCATGCTGATCGTGCAGGTCAGCAACGCCAAGTTCCATTCGCTGCGCGAGCCTTTCGTCTTTCAGGATTTCGAGTATTTCACCGATGCCATCCGGCATCCGCGGCTGTATATACCGTTTCTCGGCTGGTGGAAATTCGCCGCCATTGCCGCGGCCGTGCTGGCGGCGCTGGTCGTCGGCCTGTGGCTGGAGCCGGCGGCGGCGGGGCGCTTCGCCCTGGACGGACAGCTGGCGGAGGTGCTGCTGCTCGCCGGTGGTGGCCTCGGCCTGTTGATGGCCTTCGGGCGCGGCGGGAGCCCGAGCTATGAACCCGGCCCGGACATGGCACGGACAGGTCTGCTCGCCAGCCTGTGGGACTACGCGCTGGCCGAACGGCAGCCGCTCATGCTGCCGGCGACGACTTGGGCCGGCGTGACGCTGCCGGCAGAGCGGCCGGATTTCGTCGTCGTGCAGAGCGAGTCGTTTTTCGATGCGCGCCGGCTGTTTCCCGGCATCCGCCCGGAGGTACTGGGCGAATTCGACGGCCTGCGCCGCGAAGCCCTGGCCTGGGGGCAACTCCATGTCCCGGCCTGGGGCGCCAATACGGTACGCAGCGAATTCGCCTTCCTTAGCGGCGCTGCCGCGGAGCAACTCGGCGTGCACCGTTTCAATCCTTACCGCCAGTTGCTGCGCGGCGAGGTGGCCACCGCCGTCGCCGTGCTCAAGGCGGCCGGCTACCGGACGGTCTGCATCCATCCCTATCCGGCCTCCTTCTACGGCCGCGACCGGATCTACCCGCATCTCGGCTTCGACGAGTTCATCGACATCGGCGCCTTCGCGACGGCGGAACGCTATGGTCCCTACGTTGCCGACCGCGCGCTGGCGGCCCAGGTGGAGGCCATGCTGGCGAGCGCGCAGCAGCCGCTGTTTGTCTTCGTCATCACCATGGAGAACCATGGGCCGCTACACCTCGAGAAAGCCGACGCGGCCGATCATCCGGCGCTGTACAGTCAGGCGCCGCCGGCAGGCTGCGACGACCTGACGGTCTATCTCCGCCATCTGCGCAATGCCGACCGGATGGCCGGCCAGTTGCGCCGGATGCTGCTGGCGCATCCGCGCCCGGCCCGCCTGTGCTGGTACGGGGATCACGTGCCGATCATGGAGCAGGTCTATCGCTGTCTCGGTGCGCCGAGCGGGGTGACGGACTACCTGATCTGGAGCAATCGCCCCGTCGGCACCGCAGCCGAGTCCACACTGCCGCTTCACGAACTGGCGGCGCGTCTGCTGGCCGGCGGCGACTCCGGCATGCCGGACCAAAGCGGCGAGCGTGGCGGCCAAGCGGGATGACGGTCCGCTTGTAAAGGGGCTGCAATCTTTGGCTGTTTCAATGCGGGCCTTTCTTGCCGATGACATTGACCGCCGATGCGCTGCTTTTCCTGTCTGTCCCTGTTTGCCACCGTTTTTGTCCTCATCGTCGCGCCCAGCGCGCCGGTCCTGGCCGTGCCCATGCCCGAAGCCGGCAGCATCGCCCAGGACATCGCCAGTGCCGGCCGCCTGCGCATGCAGTCGCAGCGCCTGGCCAAGCTCTACCAACTGGCGGCGCTGGGCATGAATGCCCCGGCCGCCCAACGACAGATCGCGGCGGCCAGCCAAGAGGTCGACAACGAGTTCCTGCGTCTGACGCGGCATGCCCGGCAGCCGCCGACGCAACGCCAGTTCGCTCGCAGCGAGGCCATTTGGCAGGAGTTGCGGGCCGCCCTGAAGAACAGCCCGGGTCGCGCCAGTGGTGAGCGGGTGAACCAGCTGGCGGATGAATTGATGCTGCACGCCGGCAAGCTGGCGATGCAGATCGAAATTGCCGGCGAGGCGCCGATTGGCCGATTGCTTGACCTCTCGTCACGACTCAACATGCTGTCCCAACGCCTGGCCCGGCTCTATTTGCTGGCCCATGCTGGCGACCGTTCGCAGGGCGTGCTGACCGACCTGCAGCAGGCGCGTCTGGAGTTTGCCAGCGGCCTGCGGGAACTCGACACCGCCCGGGAAAACTCGCCGGCCAGCCGCGAGGCGATCGCCCTGGCCAAGAACCAGTGGATCTTCTTCGAACTGGCGATCGGCGATCTCGATCAGGCGAAACGGGCCGACGGCCGGGCGGCACAGAATGTGGCGACCAGCAGCGAGCGGATCGCCCAGGTGCTCGACGAGGCCAGTGCGCAATACGCCCGGGATTACGCCCTGGGGCTGCGCGCAGCGAAGTAAGGAGGCGTCAGCGCCCGAGCTTCTGGCGGATCGCCGGCAGCGCCGCCAGTGCGGCGCGCTCGCCTTCGAGCATGGCGTCGTGCCGGGCGGTGAAATCCCAGGACTTGACGTAGGGCAGGGCGGGGCGGATCAGCGCGTCGGCGTCGCGCGTCTCGTTGCGGCCGATGACGCCGCCCATGATGGTCGTCGTCTGCCACAGGATGCTGCTCAGGCTGTCCACCGGCTGGCCTTGCGGGCGGGCCGAGATATCGACGGCGATGACGAAGTCGGCGCCCATCTCACGCGCCGACTGCACCGGCACCGGGCTGCTCAGGCCGCCATCGACGTAGCTGTGGCCGTTGAACTCGGCCGGCTGGAAGACGCCGGGCACGGCGGCCGAGGCGCGCACGGCCATGCCGCTGTCGCCGGTGCGGAAGACGACGCGCTCGCCGCTGTTCAAGTCGGTGGCGACGGCGGCGAAGGTCTTGTTCAGCTTTTCCAGCGGGCGGCGGTTGAGGTGGTGGTTGATGAACTCCTGCAGCGCCTCGCCCTTCAACAGGCCGCGGCCGCCCAGGGTCCAGTCGGCGAAGATCTTCTCGTCGAGCTGCTGGGCGATCTTCTGCATGGCGAAGGCGTCGAAGCCGCCCGCGTACAGCGCACCGACGACGGCGCCGGCGCTGGTGCCGACGATGATGTCAGGGACGATGCCCTGCGATTCCAGCATCTTGATCACGCCGATATGGGCGAAGCCGCGCGCCGCGCCGCCGCCCAGGGCCAGTGCCAGCTTGCGCGGCCGGGCCGTTGGGGCCGGCGGCGGTTCCGGGCGCAGCAGCGCACAGCCGCCGAGCAGCAGGGCGCTGCCGGCGCCGAGCAGGTGGCGGCGTTTCAGGTAAAAGCGATGGTCATCGTTCATGGGCGGGCGCTTCAGTAGAACAGCTGCATCAGGTCCAGCGTCGCGCTGCGCCCGACTTGCGTGCGGTGGGTGGCCAGCCAGGCTTGGGCATGGGCACGGCCCTGGTCGCGCAGCTTTGTGAAAAAGGGCAGGTTGACCGCCAGCTTGCTGTGCGCCGGCATCTCGCCGAGCAGCGCGTCGCCGGCGATGGCGTGAAAGCGCAGGCGGCCGATGCGGCGTTCGAAGCGGCCGAGCGGCAGCCAGTCGGGCAGCCAGCTGTCGCCGAGCTGCTCACGCATGTGGGCGAACATGCGCATTTCGCGCAGGAAGGTCGAATTGAACGCCAGTTCGCGCAGGCGGACCTTGATGTCGGCGGCGGAGACCGGTGTTTCGCTGTAATGCAGCGGCGTCAGCAGCACCAGCAGGATGTCTGCGGCCGAGCAGTGGTAGAACAGCGGAAAGACCGCAGGATTGGCGCTGTAGCCGCCGTCCCAGTAAGGCTCGCCGTCGATGACGATGCTCCGGTGCACGGTCGGCAGGCAGGCCGAGGCGAGCAGCGCGTCAACGCTCAGTTCTTCGTTGCGGAAGATGCGCAGCTTGCCGGAATTGGCGTGGGTGGCGGCGATGAACAGCTTGACCGGGCTGTCGCGGCGCAGCCGTTCGAAATCGAATTGCGCGGCGAGGACGTCGCGCAACGGATTCAGGTCGAGCGGATTCAACTGTTCCGGCGACAGGTAGTCGGTCCATTGCAACATCATCTTCAGCGCCGGGGCGATGTTGCCGGCGGCTTCGGCCGAGGGCGTGTACGGCGCATCGCCGGCGACGGTGGTCCAGAAACCGGCCAGCGCTTCACGGGCGCCGTCGCGGCCGCCAGTCATCAGGCCGTGGGCCAGGCACAGCGCGTTCATCGCACCGGCGCTGGTACCGCTGACGCCCTCGAAGTCGAACTCGCCGTCTTCGAGCAGCGCGTCGAGCACACCCCAGGTGAAGGCGCCGTGGGCGCCGCCACCCTGCAGGGCCAGATTGAGTGTCCTAGACATCGGCCTCGACCAGACCGCCGTCCTTCTCCATCCAGGCCCGGCGGCCGGAGGCCTCGCCCTTGCCCATCAGCAGGTTGAAGGTGGCGGCCATCTCGCGGATGGTGTCGCGGCCGGCCTGGAACGGCACCAGGCGGCGGGTGTCCGGGCACAGCGTGGTTTCCCAGAGCTGGTCCGGGTTCATTTCGCCGAGACCCTTGAAGCGGGAGACGGTGATCCTGTTCTCGGAGACGCCTTCGTCACGTAATTTGACCAGCGCCTGTTCCTTCTCGGCTTCGTCCAGGCAGTAGATCTTGCGCGTATGGCCGCGCGCCTCGACGTCCACCCGGAACAGCGGCGGCTGGGCGACGTGGATGTGGCCGCGTTCGATCAGCGCCGGGAAGTGCTTGAGGAACAGCGTGAACAGCAGCACCTGGATGTGCGAACCGTCGACGTCGGCGTCGGACATCACGATGATCCGCCCATAGCGCAGACCGGAGACATCGACCGTGTCGATCTGCTCGATGCCGTGCGGATCGACGCCGATGGCTACGGAAATGTCGTGCACCTCGTTGTTCTTGAACAGTTGGTCGCGGTCGACTTCCCAGGTGTTCAGCACCTTGCCGCGCAAGGGCAGCACCGCCTGGGTTTCCTTGTCGCGGCCCTGCTTGGCCGAGCCACCGGCCGAGTCGCCCTCGACCAGGAAGACTTCGTTGCGCGAAACGTCGTCGGATTCGCAATCGGTCAGCTTGCCGGGCAGGGTGGCGATGCCGGACGACTTCTTCTTCTCGACCTTCTGCGTCGATTTCATGCGGTTCTGTGCCGCCTTGACCGCCAGTTCGGCGATCTTCTTGCCGAAATCGGCGTGGCTGTTCAGCCACAGCTCGAACGGGTCGCGCACCATCTGCGAAACCAGCTTGTAGGCGTCGCGGGAAGTCAGTTTTTCCTTGGTCTGGCCCTGGAACTGCGGGTCAAGCACCTTGGCCGAGAGCAGATAGGTCATCCGGCCGCAGACGTCTTCCTGCGCCAGCTTGACCTTGGCCGGCAGGATCGCGTGGTGTTCGGCGAAGGTCTTGACCGCCTCGAACACGCCGGCCTTCAGCCCGGCTTCGTGGGTGCCGCCATCGAGCGTCGGGATCAGGTTGACGTAGGATTCCGGCTTGCCGCCGCCTTCCTCGAACCAGGCCAGTGCCCAGGTGGCGCCTTCGCCGATGGCAAAGCCGTTGGCTGTGTCGACATATTTCTCGCCGACGAAGATCGGCGCCACCGGCGTGCCGACCATCATTTCGTTGAGGTAGTCGGCCATGCCGTTCTGGTAGCACCAGACCTTCTTGTCCTGGCCTTCAATCTCCAGTTCGACGGTGACGTTGGGCATCAGCACCGCTTTCGAGCGCAGCAGGTGCTCCAGCTGGCCGAGGTTGACCTTCGGCGAGTCGAAATACTTGGGGTCCGGCGAGATGCGTACCGTGGTGCCGGTGTTGCGCTGGCCGCAATCGCCAATGCGGGTCAGCGGTTCGACGACGAAGCCGGCGGCGAAGGCGAGGCGATGCACGCCGCCACCGCGCTTGATCTCGACTTCGAGGCGCGTGGACAGCGCATTGGTCACCGAGACGCCGACGCCGTGCAGGCCGCCGGAAAAGCGGTAGGCGTTGCCGGCTTCGGTCTTGTTGAACTTGCCGCCGGCGTGCAGCTTGCAGAACACCAGTTCGACCGCCGGCCGGCCTTCTTCCGGGTGGATCTCGACCGGGATGCCGCGGCCGTTGTCGGCCACCTCGATGCTGCCGTCGGCGCGGATCGCCACCGAAATCTTCTTGGCGAAGCCGGCCAGCGCCTCGTCGGCGGCGTTGTCGATGACTTCCTGGACGATATGGGTCGGGCAGGTCGTCCGGGTGTACATGCCCGGGCGTTCCTTGACGGGTTCGAGGTCCTTGAGGACGCGGATGGAGGCGGCGGAGTAGTCGGCCATGCGGTTGCTTTGCAGGTGATAGGTGGAGGGTGCGATGCGGCCGCGATTTTAACCCTTAACCCCTGACGGCAGCCGGGGGGCGCTCGACTTGCTTACTCCGGGCAGTTGCTCCGGCATTGCTCGTAGGCCGCCTGGCAGTTGTCGGCAGCGCCTTCCCGGCTCGCCTTGCGGCAGGTCCACAGATGGTCGGCGCAGGCGCGCACGCAGGTATTCCAGGCGTCCTGACTTGGCGTTGCCTGCCTGGCGGGCGGCAGGCGCAGCACGTCGCCACTGCTGGCCCGGCAGTTGCTCAGATCGATTTCGCGGGCCGGGCCGGGCAACAGCGACCATTCCTCCGGCGAGAACTTCAGTTCGCCTTGCAGCGCCGGCAAATCCGCGTATTTGAGCTGTTCGCCATCGAGCAGGGTGTTGAGGGCGACGCAATCGGCCCGTCGTGCCGAAGCGGCAGTATCGGCGCCGCCAAGGCGGGCGCACTGGTGGGCGTAGAAAAAGAGGCGGGCGGTAAATCCGGACATATTGGCCGCAAGATTGCCTCAACCTTTGCCAGCACGGGCAGCCCGGCATCGGGGCGCGCCGGAATGCTCTTGCCCCGACTGTCGCAACTGTCGAAAACCATCGCTTCGGCGGCGCCGGCCGGCCCGGACAGCGCCATGGCCAGCATGCTCGCCAGCACCATTTTCGCGATCTTGCTCATCATCGCCCTCACTTGTATTTGCCCGAGCCTTGACCATACTCGATAACGCTGCCGGGTCAAATCGCTGCGGCGGCCGGTGTGGTTTTGGCTGCCGCAAGCCTCAGGCATAATCCGTGGCGGCGCGAATGCAGGGGAGAAGGGACTTGACCGAACAAGGATCGACGAAAAACCGGGCGGCTCGCTTCCGTCGTCCATGGCGGCCGGATCGGCGCCGCGCCAAGTGCCTGTTGCCGGCTCCTTATCGTACGGCCGACGGCCTGATCGACAGCGACCGGCGTTCCTACCTCGACCGCCGCTCGGCCTGGATTCGCGAGTACCTGATCAACGGCGACGACGGCGATTCGCCTTGATCGCCGCCAGCGCCCCGGCCGTAGAATAGGCGCCGTTTCCCCCGGGGCCCTGCGGCCTTTCCCTGACTTTCACTGAAGGATGCTCCCCATGGCCGGTGCCAGCCTGCTTGCCCTGCTCGACGATATTGCCAGCGTGCTCGACGACGTGGCGGCGATGACCAAGGTCGCCGCCAAGAAAACCGCCGGCGTGCTCGGCGACGATCTGGCGCTGAACGCCCAGCAGGTGGCCGGCGTGCGCGCCGAACGCGAATTGCCGGTGGTCTGGGCGGTCGCCGTCGGCTCGCTGAAGAACAAGCTGATCCTGGTGCCGGCGGCGCTGGCGATCAGCGCCTTCGCGCCGTGGGCGGTGACGCCGCTGCTGATGCTGGGCGGCCTCTACCTATGTTTCGAAGGGGTCGAAAAGCTGGCCCACAAATGGCTGCCGCATGATGACGAGCCGAGCGCTGCCGAAGAACTGGCGGCCATGGATGCCGCCCCGGATCTGGTCGCCTTCGAGGCCGAGAAGATCAAGGGAGCGATCCGCACCGACTTCGTACTCTCCGCCGAAATCATCGTCATCGCGCTGGGCACCGTCGCCGGCCAATCCTTCTCGACGCAGCTCGCCGTGCTGTCCGGCATCAGCCTGCTGATGACGGTCGGCGTCTATGGCCTGGTCGCCGGCATCGTCAAGATGGATGACGCCGGGCTGCACCTGATGCAGCGCCCCGGCGTCCTGGCACAGGCGGTCGGCAAGGGCCTGCTGCTGGCCGCACCGCAATTGATGAAGGCCCTGGCGGTGATCGGCACGGCCGCCATGTTCATGGTCGGTGGCGGCATCCTGACGCATGGCCTGCCCTTCCTGCATCACGCTATCGCCGACCTGGCCGTTGCCGCTGGCTTGCTTGGCGGCGTGCTGTCGCTGCTGCTTGATGTGGTCGTCGGCATTGTTGCCGGCATCGCCGCCTTGCTGGTGTTCAAGCTTGTCAGCAAGGCCAGACAGGGTTTGAAAGGAGCGGGAGCATGAGCCGGGCTTTGCGTTGGTCGGAAAAATGGTTCCGTTTTGGCCTGTGGATCGTCGCTGTCGTCTTCGCCGGTTTCCTGATCGGCCTCGGCGGCAACATCGTCGAGAACCTGCCGCGCGTCGAGCAGCGCTACACGCAGGAGGATTTCATCGATCGTCAGGCGGCCGCGCCCTTGCGCCAGGCCCTCAAGGAATCCGTGAAGGTCCGCCAGGCGGCGCAGGAGCGTCTCGACCAGGCGCGGCTCGGCCACAGCACGGCACAGGCCGATGCCGCCTCGGCCCGGCAGACTTTCAACAACTGGCTGTCTACGCGCCAAGCGACGCACCGGCCGGAGCAGGATCCCGAGCTGATCGCCCGCAGTCGGGAGCTGGACCAGCTGGCCGCCGCCGAGCGCAAGGCGCTGGCCTTCGTTGAATCCGAGCAGCAGATTCTGCTCGATGCCCAGCAGGCCGAAGCCCGGGACCAGGCGAATCTACGCGATCTCGAAGCTGCCGCCCGCGACAAGCTGCACGTCGAACTGCGCAGCCAGGAGTTGCGCGTCTTCCTCTACCGCCTGACGCTGACCCTGCCGCTGCTCGGCATCGCCGGCTGGCTGTTCGCCAAGAAGCGGCAGAGCACCTGGTGGCCCTTCGTCTGGGGCTTCATCTACTTCGCGCTGTTCGCCTTCTTCGTCGAGCTGGTGCCTTATATCCCGAGCTACGGCGGCTGGGTGCGCTACGTGGTCGGCATCGTCATCACCGTGCTGGTCGGCCGGCAGGCCATCGTCGCGCTGAACCGCTACCTGGAGCGGCAGAAACAGGCGGAAACGCTGCCCGACGCCGAGCGCCGGCGCGACCTGTCCTACGACACGGCGCTGGCGAGACTGGGCAAGAAGGTCTGCCCTGGCTGCGAACGGCCGGTTGAGCTGACCAACACCGCCATCGATTTCTGCCCGCATTGCGGCATCTGCCTGTTCGACCATTGCGGCCAGTGCAATGAACGGAAGAGCGCCTTCGCCCGTTTCTGCCACGCCTGCGGCGCCGCGGCCGGCAAGCCGCAAGGGGTTTAGAGCAGCTCGGTGTCGTCGTGAGCGTAGGCCGGCGCACAGCAGCACAGGATGTGCAGCGGTTCGTCGCCGGTATTGGCGACGCAGTGCGGTGTGCCCGGCAGGATGGCGACGCTGTCGCCGACGGCGATGGCGAACTGCGCCTCGCCCAAGGTCATCAGGCCGTTGCCGCAGGTGACGTGGTAGATCTCCTCGCTCTGCCGGTGGCGGTGTAGCAGGGTGGTCGTGCCCGGCGGTACGACGGCTTCGGCCAGGCTCTGGTGGCGCACGGCATCGCGCTCGGGATGCAGCAGTTCGCGGATCTCCGAGCCGTCCTTGGTGACGTAGGCTTCGACCGCATCCCGGGATTGCCGTACGTTGCCGGTCATGTTCAAGCCTTGACCGCCTGATACTCGGAGAAAATCGACAGCACCGGCTGGTCGACATGGCGGCGTGGTTGCTGGAAGCCGACGGCCTGCAGCGTGTCGATGACGCGGGCCGGCGGCGCGCAGGCATCGATGCTGTCCCAGTAATAGCGCCAGAGCAGGGCGGTGTCGGCGCCGCTGCCGGAGAGGCGGGCCAGCACCGGCACGACGCCGCGCATATAGGCGCGCAGCAGGCCGCGACCGAGGCGGCCTTCCGGGGCGGTGATCTCGAGCAGGCAGAGGCGGCCGCCCGGCTTCAGCACGCGGTGGAATTCCTTGAAGGCGGCTGCAAGATCGCTGATATGGCGCAGCGCATAACCCATGCTGAGGAAATCGACGCTGGCATCGGGCAGCGGAATCGATTCGGCGCGGCCTTCGAGCAGGGTCACGCCGTCCGGCACGCGGGCATTGGCCAGCATGCCGGCGCTCGGATCGACGCCGGTGACCAGGGTCGGATCGCCGGCCAGGCGGGCCGCCTCGCAGGCGACCAGGCCGGTGCCGACGCCGATGTCGGCGACCTTCATGCCCGGCTTCAGGCCAGCCCGCTGCAGCGCCTGGCCGCGATACCAGGGGCCGCTGCCGAAGGCCAGCAGGCGCTCGACCTTGTCGTAATCCTGGGCCGTCTTGTCGAAGATGCCGCGCAGAAAGCCGCGACGTTCCTCTTCGCTGGCGTAGTAATCGGTGAGCGGGGCGTGCGGGGCACGAACGACTTCTTTCGCGGGAACGGGATTGTTCATTATTGATCTTGTTGAAGGCGCGGCGGCGCCGGCGGAGAAAGGCTGCATTCTGCCGGAAAAAGGCCCTGCCGGCGTATTGGGTTTGGGCCGGACGGGCTTGCGGGAAAGGCGAAGCGGACGCTGCCCCCAGCCCTGGCATCCATCACTCGGCATTGAGGTCCGTCAGAAACCGCTTGTCGGCGGTGCGTCCGACCGCCAACAAACGTCCGACGTGCTTGGCCAGCAGCTTGTAGATGTCGCGATCGAAGGCCGGCCGGTTCCCCGTCAGCAGCGCCTGCAGTTCCTCGTCGCTGCGCGCCGTGCCGAGATAGCGCCAGCCGTCGATCAGGTGCGCTTCCTCGCCCTCGCGGATCAGCGCCGGTCCATTTACCGGCCAGGACACGAGTTTGAGCCGGGCCAGCCCGCCGATCAGCCGCATCGTGTGCTTGGCATAGGGCTCGGCGCCGATGCAGGCACCCTTGCAGCGCTTCAGCTGGTAGCCGAAGCAGGGCTTGCCGGGCGTCGTCTTTTCCAGGCCGAGCAGGGCGTCGCACAGCCGGTGTTCGGCGGCCAGCGCACGCAGCACTTCGCTGGCTTCCTTGCTGTTCTTGAACAGGCCGTAGCAGGCACTGCGAATGCCGAAATCGAGCTCGCTGGCCAGCGCCAGCTGCGGTCGCAGCCAGCCCTCGCCCTCGTCGACCAGGGTCCAGGTGCACACCTCGTCATTGCGCCGCAACAGCCGGTTGGCGGTCGGCTGCAATGTCTTGACCAGGGTCGCCTCCTTGAGCAGGGCACCGATCTCGCCGGCGGTCTCGATCCAGTCGATGCGCCGGACCTGCTGGGCGAGGGCCATTTCCTTGGCCGAACTGTGGTCAGCGGCGAAATGCGAGAGCACCCGCTGGCGCAGGTTCTTGGCCTTGCCGACGTAGAGCGGCAGCGCGTTCTCGCCGTAGAACAGGTAGACGCCGTGGCCGTCCGGCAAGTCGTCGACGATGGCCGGATCGAGCTGCGGCGGCAGGCTGGGGCGGGCGTTCTGCGCCTGCAGCGCCGCCTCGATGCTGGCGCCGTCGCGCTCAATGTGGATCTTCTGCCAGAACTGGTGGATCAGCTGCGCATCGGCCAGTGCCCGGTGGCGCGCTTCGGCGGCCAGGCCGTGGCGTTCGATCAGCGAGTCGAGGTTGTGCCGCTTGTGCTCGGGAAACAGCGTGCGCGACAGCTTGACGGTGCATAGCACCGGCGCCCGGAAGGTAACGCCCAGGCGCTTGAACTCGTTCTTCAGGAAGCTGTAGTCGAAGCGCGCGTTGTGGGCGATGAACAGCCGGCCCTCGAGGCGGCGCAGGGTGTCCGCCGCCACCTGTTCGAATGGCGGTGCCGCGGCCACCATCTCGTTGCTGATGCCGGTCAGCTGCTCGATGAAAGGCGGAATGCGCACGCCCGGATTGACCAGCTGCTGCCACTCGCGGACGGCGCCGTCGGCGTCGACTTCGATGATGCCGATTTCGGTGATGCGGTCGACGGTGGCGGTGGCACCGGTGGTTTCCAGGTCGACGAAGGCTAGGGGACGCATAGCCGGAATTTTCGCATGGCGGCCGGAGCGGGCGACGGGAAAAAAGCCCAGCGGGCCTGTGCTACCATGCCGCCCGTTGGTGCTCGCGACGGTGTTCTGCCGCCGCGGTTAAACGGGAAGCTGGAGGAGATCGCCATCAGGCATTTCCAACCAGCGCTGCCCCCGCAACGGTAAGTGGACGGACGCTTGCGTCCCGCTTTCATCTCTTGTGCCACTGGCGATCACGGTCGTCGGGAAGGCGATGAAGGTTGCATCCATTAGCCCGGATACCGGCCAACAGGGTGGTGCGGCTCATGGCCGGACCGTAAGGCTAGGACGTCGACGGGGAAGTCGGCGTGAGCAATCTGATTGGAAATTCCCCATGTTCACTCGTTATTCTTCCGTCGCGACACTTGCTGTCGCTCTCTGTTTTTCCGGCGCCGCCCAGGCGCATGGCGACCATACCCACGGGCATGGCAAGGCCGCCGTCGTTGTCGACGGCGCGGCGCTGACCGTAACCCTCGACGTGCCGCTGGAAAGCTATCTCAGCTTCGACTATCCGCCGCGCAACGAAGCCCAGCAGAAGACCTGGTCCGACTTCCGGGCGCGCCTGGCGGAGCCGCTGCGCTTCGTCGAACCGGCCGCCGCCGCCCAGTGTTCGCCGGCCCAGCCGACGACCGTGCCGAATCTCGAGCAATTGGACCCGCAGACCGACATCGTCAATCTGGTCGTCGAGTTCAAGTTCGACTGCGCCAGCCCGGCGGCGCTGAAGTCGCTCGGCTTCACCGCCTTCCGCGAGCACGCCGGCCTCAAGCAGTTGCGCGTGCAGTTGCAGAACGGCGCGGCGCGCAAGACGTTGACCGTCCGGCCGCGTTTCCCGGCCGTGATGTTCTGAGGGGCGCGCCATGCTCGAAGCGACTTTCCTGCAGTTCAGCCAGTGGCTGCTGACGCCGATACTCTGGCTGCTCGCCGCCGCGCTGCTCTACGCGCTGTGGATGAGCGGTGCCGTGCTGATGGAAGCCTGGCAGCGCCGGCAGCCGGGTTTTCGCTGCCTGGGCGCGGTCGAGCGCCTGGACATGGATGAAATCGAACTGCTCGCCCTGCGCCGCATCGAACCGCTGCGCCTGTTGAGCCGGGTGACGCCGATGCTCGGCCTGATCGCCACGATGATCCCCCTCGGTCCGGCCCTGCAGGGCGTCGCCAACGGTCGCGGCAACGCCGCGCTGGCGGTGTTCAGCGATGCCTTCGCCGGCGTCGTGCTGGCCCTGATGGCCGCCTCCATCGGCCTGGTCCTCTACTCGCTGCGCCGCCGCTGGCTGCTCGCCGAACTGCTGGCCATCCGCAAGGAGCGGGCATGAGCCTGAAACATTTCAGCATTTTCGAAGAGGACGACGGCGATCCGATGCTGTCGTCGATCAACCTGGTCGACGTCTTCCTGGTGCTGGTCGTCGCACTGATGGCGGCGGTTAACGTGTCCTCGGCCGGGCAGGCCGGCACGCCGGTCGAACTGACCCTGCCCGAGAACGGTGAGGAAATCCGCTACCAGGGCACCGGCAACCAGGGGGACGGCGAGGGCGTGCGCGCCGGCGTCGCCTATCGCCTGCGCGACGGCAGCATCATCTACGTTCCCGAAGCCGCAGCTGCCGCCAGGCCATGAGTTGGCGCCGCTTGTTCGGCGGGCTGCTGCTCGCCGTCCTGGCCTGTGCCTCGGCACAGGCGAAGGAACTGCTGTGGGTGACCGGCGACGTCACGCCGGCGGCGCGCACGGCCCTGGTCGAGCGTCTGGCCGTCGCCGACGGCTGGACCTTCCGCCATAGCGATCATCGGCTCGGCCTGCCGGCCAGTGAGCGGCC
>PHCU01000239.1 GCA_002842345.1 Betaproteobacteria bacterium HGW-Betaproteobacteria-12
CCTGCACGACGCCACCCTGCGCGAAATCGCCGCCCGCCGCCCTGCCACGCTGGCCGAACTGGGCGAGATATCCGGGCTGGGGACGAAGAAGCTGGAAGCCTACGGCGAGAATGTACTGAAGGTGGTGGCGGAAGGCTGAGCAAGCACGCCATCTGCTGGTGTTGACGAACGTCAAGCCGCGTGCTGAAGTCAACCGATTTGCTGTTTGCAATGGATTCCAGCGTTCGCTGCAATGACGAGAGCATCCTTGAGCCCTCCGGTTGTCGGTGATCAGCATGGTCTGGCTGAAGTGCGATGTGCCGGTTGGTGAGACATCGCCCGGCCGCTTCTTTTGGTAGGACATTTCGACGAAATCGGGCAAGCTGATGCCATGCTCGGGTTCAAACAATCGTCGGCACCAAGCAATCATCGCGAACAGGTGACGATCACGCTCGCCGATGGCCGAAGCGTGACCCTGCTGCGGGTGCGCGACAGGCGTGCAAAACGCATGCGCCTTTCGGTCAGTGAACGCGGTGTGCGCCTTACCCTGCCGCGTGCGGTGTCGCTGCGCGCAGCCGATGCGTTCATCCAGGAACACGATGACTGGCTGATCGCTCAGCTGGATCGGTTCAACGGCAGTGCCACGCCGACGCTGCTTGTCCGGGGTTCGTGCGAGCCGATCCCGCTGCGTGGCGAATTATTGCCATTACGCTGGGCAGAAGGGCGCTACGCCCGCGTCGATCACGATGCGTACGGGGTTTGCCTCAGCCTGCCGGCCAATGCCGATGCTGCACGCGCGCGCTTGGCCTTGCACGAGTTTTATCTGGCACAGGCGCGTGCCGATGTCGGGCAATGGCTGCCGAAGTATTTGCCGCATCTGCGCGGCGCGCCGCGGACGATCCGCATCCGCGCGATGTCGTCGCTATGGGGTTCGCTCAGCGCCAACGATGCGCTATCGCTGGATTTGTCGCTCGTGCTCGGGCCGCCGGCTGCGTTCGAGTACGTATTGATACACGAGCTGTGCCATTTGCATCAGCGCAATCACTCGCCGGCTTTCTGGCGCGAAGTTGAACGGCATTGTCCGGATTGGCGGGTGCATCGAGCCTGGTTCCGACAGCACGGCTTGGCGCTCAAGTCCACGTTGCGGCGCTTGATCGCGAGTTGATCTATCGTCGATTGGATTCAGGGGCAATTCACTGCTGCGGGCAAAGACTGGCGATGCGCGTCGACGGCATCCGGGCAGCGGCGCGTGAACCGACCCACGAGGGTTCACCATGTTCTCCAGAATCATGATGTCGGCTGCGCTGATCGCACTGTTATCAGGCTGCGCCAGCTATGACAACGGCTATCGCGACGGGGCGTACTATCACCCTGCGCGTGGCGATGAAGGCGACTACTACTACGGTCGGCCAGTGCCGCAGCATCGCGGATACTACAGCCCGTACTACGGGCCCTATGGCGCACCGTTCTACTATTCGCCATATCCCTACTATCGGCCCTACCGGTATCGCCCCTATTACGGCCCCTATCGTTCGTCCTATTACGGCTCGGGCTTCGGCGCCTCGTATGCCTACGGCGGATTCAGCGGCTATCGCGATTACGGACATTCGTATTTCGGCCTGGGCTTTGTCTACCGCGACCGCGATCGGGACCATGATCGTGACCGTCATGATCGTCGCGGTAGGAACGATCGCGATCGCGATGAGCATCGAAACGATCGAGCGGATCGATTTGGCGTGGCGCCGATCATCGATGGCAGCAACCGACGCGATACGCTGCAGCGTCGGCCGGCTTATGCAGACGAGCACCGCAGAGCGCAGCCCACGCCGCGGCAGCGCGCGGCACCGGCACCGGCGGCGACAGTGCGCATGCCGCCCGGCGGAAGCCGCGTGGTGCAAATGCGCCGGGTAGATGCGGACGATGGAAGCCGCAAAAACAAGGACCATTCGACGCAGCCCACGCCACGGCCCACGGGCGTGTCGCCCGCGAATGCACGTAGCGTCGGGCGTGTCGATGCGGCACCGGTGTATCGGCGCACATCGGCAGAACGGCAAGCACCGGCGCCCGAGCGTAGCGCATCGGTTAAGCCGTCATCGCGCCCACCCGCGCAAACGAGCAGCCCACAACGGGGGCTTAACGAGCGAACACGCGAGGGTGGAAAAAAAACGCGAAACTCATCACACTTGGAAAAGTCGAGCGACACGTTAGATGAATGAGCTGCATTTGGCGCTTGCGATCGGTTTCGCTGCCGCGCATCCTTGAACCCAGCGAAACTGTCCGACAGCATCTGACACGCCGCGTCGCTTTGTGACGCGACGCGGCAAACGGTCACCGGCACTCGGCATCAGGTCACCCTGGATACCCCCTGTTCCACTAGACCCGCCGGGTGCCGGCCTTTCTTCCGAAAGGCCGGCCACTGCAACCGCTCCCGACGCTGGACCTGCCGCTGCGCGCGACGACGGGCAACGGTGCGCGATTGCAGCGATCGCTGCAAGGCAATGAGTTGGCGGGATATTTCGGGATTACCGCGAGATTGGTGCAGGATCGAGCGCGGCACCGGCAGCGCAAAAACAAGGTGGCCGGGAGGCGCCCCCGCGACTCCCGGCCGGCATTCCCTCGTCACGCCAGGCCAGCCCCTGTTCCAGTTCCGGCCCGCGCCGCAGCGCGTGGCTGTCGAGGGTGCACGGAAAACGGAGCACGAAGCGTGCCAGTCGAGCGGCCGGTCGGACTCTACCTGGCGCGGGCTGCAAATCCGTCTGCGCGTGCAGTGTCCTCCGAATCTTGGCCGTAGCGGCGCTGCGCGCCGGCACTCCGGAGAAAATCTGTCCTCGCGCAGCCGAATCTTCGCCTCGACCGGCAACGCCCGATCGGCAGCCAGCCGTTACAATTTGCTGCGACACTGCGCGTGCAAGCGACGAATCGGGACGGTGATTGGCAATGTTCGACTATGACGTGATTGTGGTGGGCGGCGGCCACGCAGGCGCCGAGGCCGCGCATGCCGCGGCCCGGATGGGGGCGCGGACCGCGCTGGTCAAAGGGCTGACCCTGAGTGAAGCCGTCAAGAAAATGCGCGGCAAACCGAAGACGCCGATCAAGCTGACCATCCTGCGCAAGGGCGAAGGCAAGCCGCTGGAAATCACCCTG
>PHCU01000076.1 GCA_002842345.1 Betaproteobacteria bacterium HGW-Betaproteobacteria-12
CGGCCTGCCGGCCGAGATGGAACTCAAGGAGAATTCCGTCGTCGAATTCACCGCGCCCAACGGCGGCACCTTTGCCGGCTTCCTGCGCGAACTGGACGCGACCCACGCGCTCTTCGACTTCAACCACCCGATGGCCGGCAAGACGATCCGCTTCGAGGTGAAAATCATCGGAATCATGTAAATGCAGATCGTACTGGCCAACCCCCGCGGCTTCTGCGCCGGCGTCGAGCGCGCCATCGCCATCGTCGAGCGTGCCCTGGAAAAGTTCGGCGCGCCGATCTACGTCCGCCATGAGGTCGTGCACAACAAGTTCGTCTGCGACGACCTGCGCGCCAAGGGCGCCGTCTTCATCGAGGAACTCGACGAAGCGCCGACCGGCAGCACGGTCATCTTCAGCGCCCATGGCGTCTCGAAAGCCGTCCGCGACGAAGCCGAACGGCGCGGCCTGAAAGTTTTCGACGCCACCTGCCCGCTGGTTACGAAGGTCCATGTCGAAGTCGGCAAGATGCGCAACCAGGCGCGCGAAGTGGTGATGATCGGCCACAAGGGGCATCCTGAGGTCGAAGGCACGATGGGACAGAGCGCGGGCGGCATGTACCTGGTCGAAACCGCCGAGGATGTCGCTCGGCTGGAAGTGCAACATCCCGACAATCTTTCCTTCGTCACCCAGACGACGCTTTCTGTCGATGATGCGACGGTGGTCATCGAGGCCTTGCGAGCCCGTTTCCCGACCATTCAGGGGCCGAAGAAGGACGACATCTGCTATGCCACGCAGAATCGCCAGGATGCCGTCAAGGCACTGGCAGGCGAATGCGACCTGGTCATCGTCGTCGGCAGCCCGAACAGTTCCAACTCGCGGCGATTGAAGGAGGTTGCTGTCGGCCGTTCGGTTGAAGCCTACCTGGTGGATGGTGCCGGAGAGATAGATCCAGCTTGGTTGGCCGAAAAGCAACGCATCGGTGTTACGGCAGGTGCTTCCGCCCCGGAAATTCTGGTCCGTCAGGTCATCGAACGGATTCAGCAGTTGAGCGGAGCGGTGGTTTCCGAACTTGCCGGAGTTGACGAGGGCGTTTCATTTCCGCTCCCCAGAGATCTGGCCGGCTGATTATTCCCGCCACTGGTCATCCAGCGATGCCCGCTGGTCGCTCGTAACCGCCTTGCGACACAGAGGTCGCTAGGATAGAGGTCGCATACTTTACGGGTGGGAAACCTATGCGTCAGCGCGGCTTTACCCTTATCGAACTGTTGATCACCGTCGCCATTCTCGGCGTCTTGTTGTCGATCGCAGTTCCATCCTTCCAGTCAGCAATTGCCCGTAACAACGTGGCTAGTGCCGCCAGTGTCTTGTCGGCTTCCCTCTCAATGGCGCGCAGCGAGGCAGTCAAGCGCGGGGCCAGCGTGACGGTATGCAAGAGCGCCAACAGTTCCACTTGCGTTACATCCGGAGACTGGTCGCAGGGCTGGATCATGTTCGTCACCGCCGGTACTCCGTTACGGGTCTACGAGGCGCCATCGGGCGGCGTCAGCCTGGGAGTGGGGCCTAACCAGATTGTATTTACTGCCACCGGCTTTGCCAGTACCGCAGCGTCATTCACTGCCTGTAAATCTGGCGTTAACCGCCGGAGTGTGGAGCTTTCGGCATCGGGGCGGGTCAGGGTTGTGGAGGGTAGCCAATGTTCCTGAAGTCCAGAAGTTCTCATGCTCAGCGTGGGATAAGCATGGTCGAAGTGCTGGTGACAGTCGTCATCATATCCTTCGGTTTGCTCGGTGTTGCCGGTCTCCTGGCGACCGGCTTGCGTAACAACCAGAGTTCGGAATGGCGTACGCAGGCCTCGGTCCTGGCCTACGACATGGCCGAACGCATGCGCGGCAACCGGCAGGCGGCGCTGGATGGCTTGTACGCGACGGGAACATCTGCCACAGGTGTGCCTGCCACGGACAAGACCGACTGGTCGGCAATGTTGGCGGCCAGACTACCCTCGGGAAGTGGAACTGTTGCCATGACGGATATTCGTTACTTCACCATCACGATTCAGTGGGACGATTCCAAAGGGGCCGGCGGTGGGGCTACTGAACAGTTCGTGTTCCGGGGGGAGATATGAAGAGGGCACGTCAATATGGCCTTAGCCTGATTGAATTGATGATCGCACTGACGATCGGCATGTTCTTGGTGCTTGGGGTGCTCTATGTCTACTCCAGCAGTCGGGCTAGCTATGCGACCAACGATGCAGGAGCGCGGGTGCAGGAGGATGGGCGTTTTGCTTTGGAGCGCTTGACGCGTGAAATCCGCATGGCTGGCTATATGGGCTGTGCTAGCGGCTTGTCTAATCCTAATGTTATCGCCGACCCAGTTAAGTATCCGATTACATTCATTCCCGGAGACGGAATAAATATTTTTGATGGTGGAGTGGCTGGGGGTTGGGTAAATCCAACTGCGGTTGTGCAAGTGGCAAATACCGACGTAATCGTAATTAAAGGTATGGGTTCATGTACGGCGGCTTTGACTGGCAATATGGGTACAGACAATGCGAATATCCAGATTGGCGTCAACGTGTGCGGCTGGGCAGCAGAGGATGTTTTGATCATTAGCGACTGCGTTAGTGCTGATGTTTTTGCTGCGACAAATGTCAGTGTGGGTAGTGTGACTATCGCACACAGCAATGCAGAGAACATTACCCCCAAGCTTTCAAAACCTTATGGAACTGATGCGATCGTCGGGAAATATCAGGAAACGACATTTTTCGTCGGAGTGACCCCGGAAGGGCAGCCTGCACTTTACGAACTTCAGTACAACGGCAAAACCTATGGTGTTCCTCAGGCCGTAGCTGGAAATGTCTACGATTTGCAGGCGCTGGTAAACCTTGACTCTGACGGTGACGGTGATGTGGATCAGGCAGGGCAAGCGCCTGCTGCATCCAACTGGAATCAAACCCTGAGTGTCGAACTGGTTTACTCAGTCCGCAGTGAAGACGGTACCGCCGGCACAGTAAGTCAGACCTATTCCTATAACGGCGCCAATGTTACCGACCGCCGCATCAGGCGTAACTTCGGTACGGTCGTCGGTGTCCGTAACCGGTTGCCGTAGCAGGAGAGCGCGCAATGCATCCACAAGTTTTCCGCTCATCGACAACGCTTCAGCGCGGTATGGTGCTGATCGTGTCGCTGATCATTCTGGTGATCGTGACCCTGATTGCGGTAACCGCACTGCGCGTCACAATTCTCGAGGAGCGCATGGCCGGCAATACTAGGGACCGCCAGTTGGCTTTCGAGGCAACTGAATATGCGCTACGCGAGGCACAGGATGTTCTTTCTGCCCCGGTGCTCCCACAGTTCACCTCTACCGGCGGCAGCACCGGTGGCTACTTCTCAGGATTAAACACAAATCCTGGGGGGGTCGGAGATATCGCCTATTGGTCCTCGACCCACAATTGGGCAGCCAATTCGGTGGCGGCCAATAAAGTTGCCGGGGTGCTCTCGGGTCAGACGCAGCCGCGTTATGTGATTGAAGAGTATCCAGCAATATCCTGTGATGGTTATTCGAGCAAATGGCCGCCCCCTCCACCTCGAAACGTCTATCGCGTCACGGCGCGAGGCACGGGGCGTACTGCTGATTCAGTAGTCATTCTTCAGATTTGGTACGACCGGGGCTGTAGTTAAGAGGAGCATGGATATGAAGAAATCGCTTTCGCTTCTGGCGTTGTTGCTTGCCTCCGTGTCGGCGCACGCCGGAGTTATCGCCCAGGATCCGCTGTTCATCAGTGCCCAGGCAGATCCTCGGGTCATGCTCGTTGCTTCACGTGACCATCAACTCTTCATCAAAGCCTATACCGATTACTCGGATCTGGACGGTGATGGCTTTCTTGATACCAATTTCACGCCCTACATCGAGTACGACGGTTATTTCAATCCGCGCAAATGCTACACATACCAAAATAGCCGCTTCGAGGCGACAGCGGCAGCTACTGTCGAGAACTACACGGTTACGTTGGTCGATGCCGTGACGACGGTGACCAAGCCAGCGTATGTCTGTTCCAATGCGTGGAGCGGGAACCTGCTCAACTGGGCCGCAATGACCCGCGTCGATGTCTTGCGCAAGGTGCTTTATGGCGGCTACCGTTCGACGGATACCGAATCCTTGACGGTGCTGGAACGTGCCCATTTGCCGCGCGATGTACACGCGTTTGCCAAGGTGTTCGCGGCGGGCAGCAATGCCAGCATGAACAAGTTCACTCCCTATGCCGATCAGAGCACCGTCAGTTTCTGTAATTTGACCGACGATGGGAACAATCCCTCCAAGTCGTCTACCAATCCCCCGGTGATGCAAATTGCCAATGGTGCCTTCCGGCTCTGGGCGGCCAATGAGCACCCTCAGTGCGGCATCGGTTCTGGGACCAAGCCTGCGGCGTTGCGCGAAACATTGAATGTTCGCGTAAAGGTTTGCGATGACGGCGGCGGTACCGATACGATCAGTGGGCCGGGACCCAAATGCAAGACCTACCTGAAGAGCGGCGTAGCCAAGAAACCGATTGGTATTCTTCAGCAGTATGGTGATGCCGATGCCACATCCAGCCTGAAGTTCGGCCTGATGACCGGGAGTTGGGTAAAAAACAAGTCAGGTAGCGTGCTGCGCAAAAATATCGGCGGTCTGAGCAATAGCAGCGGCAAGTATCCCAACAATTACAACTGCGCAACTGCCGGAGATGGTTTTGTCGCCAACTCCAGTGATGAAATCGATTTTTGTACCGGGGTGTTCGTCAATCGACAAGGCTTGGCGCGAAGCGCCGCCGCCACGGATGATTTGCCGTCGACCGGCGGCATTATCGGGACGCTGAATCGTTTGCGCCTCGCTGGCTGGAGCGGTAGCAAATACGATGGCGTCTGTAATAGTCCCGGTACGACGACCTTCGCCAATGGCGCCTGTATCGACTGGGGTAATCCGATTTCGGAAATGTATCTTGAGTCCTTGCGCTATTTGCGGGCCGCTGACGCAACCGACAAACTGGCTACCGATACCAGTGCAGCCTCTCCGACGGCAGCCTTTGATGGGAGCGATGCCGCCTATATCTCCGGACTGCCGCAATTGTCATGGAAGGATCCCATTCCCGCCGCTGAGTGGTGTGCGAAATCGAACATTGTAATGGTGTCGACCGGTCTGAACTCATTCGATACGGATGAAACCGCACCTCATGAGCTGGGTTGGCCTGCTACGGTGGAAACGCTGACCAATGCGGTCGGTACGGCTGAAGGTGTACCCGGGACCTTCATGATTGGCAGTGCGACAGCGGCATCTGACTATCAGTCAGTCTGTTCCTCAAAAGCCTTGGGGTCGTTGTTCAACGCCGAGGGGATTTGCCCGGAGGTGCCCAGTATCGAAGGTGGCTATCACGTAGCCGGCCTTGCTCGCGGTACGGCGCTGTACGATTTGCGTCCGGGTTACCAAACCAAGCGTCAGGCACTTTGGGGGGTGACGCGTCCGGAATATGCAGATCGTCAACCCTTGAGTACCTACACCATTGCACTGGCGGAGAACCTGCCCAACTTTACTGTCCCGGTCGGCTCGGGAAATATCACGTTCCTGCCGTTCTGCCAGGCAAATTCAACTGGCGGTGCAGGCTTGGCGGATTCCGGTTGGCGTGCCTGCAGTATGGTCGACCTGGAAGTCGAGTCGGGATCCACGCAGAACAAAGGTAGCTTCAGGGTCATGTGGGAGGATTCGACCTGGGGCAATGACTACGATATGGATGGGGTGATCCATCTGCGTTATTGCGTCGGCAGCGAATGCAACGTCTATGCCGGACAGAATGGCATGCCGGCGGTTCCGGCGACGAATACCCTGTATATCAAGGTGGCCTCGATGACTGCTGCAGCGGGGCACGCCTTGAAGTATGGCTATACCATTTCCGGGAGCACCGCTGATGGCACGGTTCTGGATGTTTTGCGCCCTGGTGGCCAAAACCACGCAACGTACGATGCCAACAGCGAGTTCACCAGTCCGGTGGGTACTTGGACTAGCCCTGTATGGGTCGCGTATTCACCGTCGGTTTCCGGCTCGGCCAATCTGCTAAAGAATCCGCTCTGGTATACGGCCAAACATGCGGCAGGAGCTAACTGGGATGTCAAGAACAACGCTACTCGTGCGACGGGCACGGATGGCATACCTGATAATTTCTTCCAGGTTCGCAATCCGGCCGGTCTGGATCTGGCGCTAAGTTCTGCTTTGCGCGAATCACTGGGGGGGGCCTCTTCGGCGTCGTCTATCGCAGCTAACTCGACGCGCCTGGATACTGACACCTTTATTTATCAGGCGCGCTTCAAGGCCCTGGACTGGAGTGGTCAGGTCCTTGCCTATCCCCTGACGCAGGCAGGAACGCTGGGGACCCTGGCTTGGGATTCGGGGGCGGCAGATAAAATTCCGGCGCACGGGGTGCGGCGTGTTTTTTCATTCAACCGCTGGGTAACGACCAAGGGAATCGAACTTGATTGGGCAAACCTCGCCGGTTCGCATAAGGCCGGTCTCGATAATGCAAACGCTGGCAACAGCGCTTCACCGATCTTGAACTATCTGCGTGGCGACAAAAGTCAGGAGTTGCTGGATGCCAACAATGATGGCATCTACGAAAGCGGTATTTACCGCCCACGACCGACGTCAGTCTTTGGTGATGTCATCAACTCCGATCCGGTATTTGTCGGTAATCAGAACTATGCCTACGGAACCATTACCGCCATAACGGGCTACGATACCTATCAGACCCAGGTGCTCAAGAAAGTCGACGCCAACAATTCGGTGCGCAATCCCCTCGTTCTGGTTAATGCTAACGACGGCATGATGCACGCCATTGACGGCAAGAATGGGAATGAGGTGCTGACCTATGTTCCAAGTTGGCTGCTTTGTCCCTATCAGGGAGCAAGCGGTGTGTCATGCTTTACCGATGCAGCGTTTAGTGTTGCCGGAAATGACGCCAGTCCTCTCCGGCAATTGACTAGCCCCAGTTATCAGCATCGCTATATGCTCGATGGCAATCTGGCCGTTGGGGATGCATACATCGATACGGGTTCCGGCACGCCTTCCTGGAAAACAGTTGTCGTTGGAGCAGCCGCGGCGGGCGGCAAGGGGGTGTATGCCCTCGATTTGACCGCGACCTATGACGGTAGTGGCACCACGACAACCACCTCCGATCTATCCGAAACACAGACAGCTTATTCAAATGTAACTGCTGCCTCTACTTCCCTGTGGGAGTTCACTGATGCGAACTACGGCGGTGCGAGCGCCAACGGTGATGCCGATCTTGGCTATACGTATGGTTTGCCCGTCATCGGACGCGCCGCCAACGGCGCCTGGGTTGCCATTTTCGGAAACGGTTACAACTCGGCCAATGGCAAAGCGGTCCTTTATGTAGTCAATCTGGCGACCGGTGTGCTGATCCGGAAAATCGATGTTGGTGATGGTTCAACTGCGGCGAGTCCCAACGGGCTTTCCAGCCCGGCAGCCATATTTGATCCAGCAACAGGGGCTTTCAGCGCGATATTTGCGGGCGACCTGAAAGGAAACCTCTGGAAATTCGACTTGACGGCGAGTAATCCGGCAAGTTGGGGGGTCGAACATGGCTCAGGAACCCCTCTGTTTGTGGCTCGCGACGATAGCGGTACGCGCCAACCCATTACGGCAGCCTTGGAGATCGGTACGCATTCAAGCGGTGGGTACATGATCTATTTCGGGACTGGCAAGTATTTTGAGAAGAACGACGATACAACGACGTCGATGCAAACAATCTACGCGATATGGGACAAGACGCAGAGCAACGACGATATTTCGAATGCATCTACCGATACGGCAGCGGAGAAGCGCAGCGTCCTCCAAGAGCACAAGATTATTTTTGAGGGGGACAACCCCTTCTATTTCTGTAGTGCATTGACTAATCCTAGTGCGGATGTGGATGGAGATGGGTGGTGTGATTGTGACAGCAACCATGACGGTGTCTGCGATGGGGTTGGGCAAACCAAAATTCGTGTCACTGACGACGTTGGGGCCGTTTCCTATTCAGGCGGTGGAGCCAAGCGCGGCTGGTACATGAATTTGCTCGTCGTTGGAGGGTCGTTACTTGGTGAGCGGGTGGTTTCTGCGCCAATCTTGCGAAACAAGCGGATCATTTTTACCACCATCATTCCCAACGGTTCCCCCTGCGAATTCGGTGGCACCAGTTGGATCATGGAATTCGATCCGCTGAGTGGAAATCGATTGAGCGAGTCGGTCTTCGATCTGAATGGTGACGGCGAATTTACCAGCGCGGACTACATCGTGATCACCATTGGTGGCCAGAGTGTGCAGGTTCCCGCGAACGGTGTTCGCTCCACGGAAGGGATGATCAAGTCACCGGCGATCATTTCCGGGGGGGGCAAGGAATATAAAATTAGTAGCGGGACGACGGGTAATGTGCTGGTCGTCTCCGAGAAAGGGAGTGCCAATCGCGCGCGTGCTTCCTGGCGTCAAATCAGATAAGGGTTGGCAAAAATGCAGAATTTAAAATCCCAAGGATTCACTTTGATCGAACTGATGATAGTTGTTGCCATCATTGGGGTGCTTGCAGCGATTGCCTACCCGTCATATCAGGAGCAGATCGCTCGTTCTCGGCGGGCTGATGCAAAAACGGTGTTGATGGAGACCGTACAGTTTATGGAGCGCTACTACACCCAGATGGGGAGTTATCAAGCAGCAGCTCTTCCGTTTGCTGAAGCGCCAAAGGATGGGGCGCCGAAATTTTATGACATCAGTTATGCGGCGGGCCAGCCAACTTCGTCGACATTCGAGGTCCGCGCGGTGCCCAAGGGGGCGATGGTTTCTGATCCATGTGGCTCCTTTACTGTTACGCACACAGGGGTACGTAACGTTGCTGGAGCCTCTAGAAGTTCATCGGAGTGTTGGGGGCGTTGACCGGCACTTTGGTGCTTCTCTGTTTTTGCGCCTCGATCGTTACCGTGGATTAAGCATTGCACTGAGTGTGTCATTATTGGCACACCTCGTCGTGGCTTTGTTCTTGGTTGCTGGCAAATGGCAGTCGGATTTGCCAGCGGTTTCTGCAGAAGCACGATTGCAGGTTGCATTGAAAATGCCCGGAACAGAGGGGCTCGTCAGGGAATCGGAACAGTTTGTTGGAGAGACGCGTTCGAGCTCTATGGCTGGTCAATCTGTGGATGGCTTGTGGCCCTATTTTTCGCCGGACAAGCTGACACAGAAGCCTCGGTCTCTGGAGGAAATCGAAATTGACTTGCCTGAAGGTCTTTTGCTCTCCGGAAAAGTACACCTGCGACTTTTTATTGGCGCAGATGGTGTTGTGGAGCGCGTTGAACTGGCTGAATCGCAGTTGCCAATAGCGTACGGTGAGGTGGCAAGCCAGGCGTTTCACAAACGCAGATTTTCGCCAGGTCGCATAGGCAACAAGGCAGTTCCAACGTTTACCGAACTGGAAGTTGAATTTAATCCCGCAGACTAGTGTTGCATTTTCGCGCATGGTGTTACAATCCGCGTTTTTCGTAATCTCGGATATATCCATGGCCAACAGCGCACAAGCCCGCAAGCGCGCCCGTCAAGCTGACAAGCAGCGCGCCCACAACGCAAGCCTGCGTTCGACCCTGCGTACCGCGATCAAGCGTGTGCGTCAGGCGATCCAGGCGGGCGACAAAGCCGCCGCACAGGGCGTCTTCCAGCAATCCGTCGCGGTTCTCGACCGCATCGCGGACAAGAATATCGTTCACAAGAACAAGGCCTCTCGTACCAAGAGCCGCCTGTCTGCACAGATCAAGGCAATCGCTGCCTGATCCCTGTGGCGATCAAAAAAATGGCGCCTGCGGGCGCCATTTTTATTTTCAGATTTTGTTGTTTCGCTACTTTTTGTCGCTGATGACGCATACGCCATCAATGATTTGCAGGTCGTTGTCCTGCGCAAAATTGAGCATGAAACGGTAAGCCATCGGTTCGATTTCACCGAGGCGGCCATCGACGAATACGGCCTTCTCGCCGTTGTAGTCGCCAGGTCCGACGTAGGGGGAGTATTTCATCTTGCGTTCTGCACCGAAGGCGGACATGACGCCGCACAGGCGTTCGGCCCAATCGCTGGGGCGGAATTTCTTCCCTTGTTTGGTGAGGCCAACAATGATGAAGGTGGTCGATTCTGATGTTGTCATTGTTCTACTCTGCGTTCGGGGGCGGTACGACCTTTAGTGGCGGCATTCTAGCAGAAGGCTCCAGGCTGTGGCAGCGTTGCCCTAGGGGGGCAGAACTACAAGGATGTCATCGATCTGATCATTGCTTCGTGAGTTGCATGTCGCCGCGGCTTACCAGTTCGGCGAGCAGGCTCTGGTAGTCGTGGGCACCGGTGCTTGAGGCATTGCGGCGGAACACGTCCTGATTGACGGAAGGGCTTTCGGCGACGGTGACATTTTCCGAGATGACGGTATCCAGCACCTCGTCGCCATAGCGTTCGCGCAGCTTCTTGCGGACGTCGTCGCTCATCCGGCGGCGGCGGTCGAAGCGGGTCAGCAGGTAGCGGCGTTCGACGCGGCGCTTGATGACCGGCTCCAGTACCTGCAGTGTGCGGGTAATGTGGTCGGCCGCCTGGAGTGAGAGGTAGTCGGTCGAGATCGGGATGATCAGGCGTTCGCAAGCAAAGATGGCATTGAGTGCCAGGACGCCGATGTAGGGGCAGCAGTCGATGATGCAGGGACGGTCGGGGTGGCTGGCGAGTGTCGAATCGAGGCCGAGGCGCAGTTTGTTGAGGATCGCCGGGCCCTTGCCGAAGATCGAGTCGACTTTGATCAGTTGCTGGTGTGCTGGAATCAACTGGCCTATGTGTTGCCACTCGATTTCCAGTTCGCCCAGGCTGCGAGAGTCCTGATAGAAGGCGAACAGGCTGCGACTGGCTTCGACCGGCGCGTGACCGTGGATGCTGGAAAGGTGTCCCTGGGGATCGAGGTCGAGAAGCAGGGGAGGGGTTCCCGCCCGGTTCAGAGCGGCGCCGAGATTGAGCGCAGTCGTCGTTTTTCCGACGCCTCCCTTCTGGTTGAAAATGGCGATGCGCATGGTTTTGCCGTTCTATACAAGCCTCTATTTTTCACTTAACATTCCGTTTTCTGCAACTCTTTCGGATGGAAGTCATCTGTCGGAGTGGCTCTTGTTCCGGCGGCGATGGCCGCCGTTTTCGTTTTATGGGGTTGCCTCATGTCGCATGTCATGAATACCTATGCCCGCCTGCCTGTGACCTTCAGTCATGGTCAAGGCAGCCGGATTTTCGATTGCGAAGGGCGCGAATACCTGGACGCGCTGTCCGGGATTGCCGTTTCGACGCTCGGTCATGCTCATCCCAAGCTGGTGGCGGCCATTGCTGCCCAGGCCGGGCGCATGCTGCATACCTCCAATCTCTACCGCATCCGCGAGCAGGAGCAACTGGCCGACAAACTCTGCCAACTGTCCGGCATGCAGGAGGTCTTCTTCGGCAATTCCGGCGCCGAGGCCAACGAGGCGGCAATCAAGCTGGCCCGTTTCTACGGCCACAAGAAGGGCGTCGAACTGCCGACGGTGATCGTCATGGAAAAGGCCTTTCACGGGCGCACCATGGCGACCCTGTCGGCCACCGGCAATCGTAAGACGCAGGCCGGCTTCGAGCCGCTGGTTTCCGGTTTCGTCCGGGTGCCCTACGGCGACCTCGCGGCGATAAAGGCTGTGGCCGAACACAACAAGAACATCGTTGCCGTCATGCTGGAAATCATCCAGGGCGAGGGCGGCATTCATCTGGTCGATGCGTCCTACTATCGTGGCGTGCGGGAAATCTGCGATGCGCACGACTGGTTGATGATCTGCGATGAGGTCCAGTGCGGCATGGGCCGTACCGGCAAGTGGTTCGGCTTCCAGCAGGCCGGCGTCAAGCCGGACGTCGCCACGCTGGCCAAGGGCCTGGGCTCGGGCGTTCCGATCGGTGCCTGCATCGCTGACGGCAAGGCGGCCGGGCTGTTCGGGCCGGGTAACCATGGCTCGACCTTCGGCGGTAATCCGCTGGTATCCACGGCGGCCTTGACGACTATCCAGGTTATCGAGGAAGAGGGCCTGCTCAACAATGCGGCCCGTATCGGCGCGCTGATCCGCCAGTTGTTTGGCGAAGCGCTGGCCGGCGTCAGCGGCGTTGTCGATATTCGCGGCCACGGCTTGATGATCGGCATCGAACTCGATCGTCCGTGCGGCGAACTGGTTGGCAAGGCGTTGGCCGCCGGCCTGCTGATCAACGTGACGGCCGATACGGTGGTGCGTTTCCTGCCGCCGCTGATCTTCAGCGAGAGCGATGCGCGCGAGCTGGCCACGCGTACCGTGCCGTTGATCAAGGAATTTCTGGCGGCCTGAACCATGGCGATCAAACACTTTCTGCAATTCAAGGATTTCACGCGCGACGAGCTCGACTACGTCTTCGAGCGCACGCGCTGGATCAAGACCCAGTTCAAGTCCTACCAGAAGTACTGGCCGCTCAGCGACCGCACGCTGGTGATGATTTTCGAGAAGGCCAGCACGCGTACCCGGCTGTCGTTCGAGGCCGGCATGCAGCAGCTGGGCGGCGCGGCGATCTACCTGAATACGCGCGACTCGCAGCTCGGTCGCGGCGAGCCGGTCGAGGATGCGGCCCAAGTCATCTCGCGGATGAGCGACATCGTGATGATCCGCACCTTCGAGCAGGACATCATCGAACGCTTCGCCGCCAATTCGCGGGTGCCGGTGATCAACGGCCTGACCAACGAGTACCACCCGTGCCAGATCCTGGCCGACATCTACACCTATATCGAGCATCGTGGCTGCATTCAGGGCAAGACCGTGGCCTGGGTCGGCGACGCCAACAACATGTGCAATACCTGGCTGCAGGCAGCGGAAGTACTGGATTTCAAGGTCCATGTGTCGACCCCGCCCGGCTATGAACTGCAGCCGGAATTGATCGCCGGTGTCGATGCCTCGCGTTTCCAGGTCTTTGCCGATCCGATGGAAGCCTGCCGCGGCGCCGATCTGGTTACCACCGACGTGTGGACTTCGATGGGTTTTGAAGCCGAGAATGAGGAACGGATCAAGGCCTTCGCCGACTGGTGTGTCGATGGCGACATGATGCGCGTGGCCGATCCGCAGGCGGTGTTCATGCATTGTCTGCCGGCCCATCGCGGCGAGGAAGTGACCGCCGAAGTCATCGACGGGCCGCAATCGGTGGTCTGGGATGAAGCCGAGAATCGCCTGCATGTGCAGAAGGCGCTGATGGAATATCTGCTGCTGGGCCGTATTCAGGGCTGAGCGGATTAGTTGAAACGAAACCAGGGAACAGAAATGAGCGACGTTAAAAAAGTAGTGCTGGCCTATTCGGGCGGTCTCGATACCTCGGTCATCCTCAAGTGGCTGCAGGACACTTACCAGTGCGAAGTGGTGACCTTCACCGCCGACCTCGGCCAGGGCGAGGAACTGGAGCCGGCGCGCGCCAAGGCGCTGAAGTTCGGCATCAAGCCGGAGAACATCTTCATCGACGACCTGCGCGAGGAATTCGTCCGCGACTTCGTCTTCCCGATGTTCCGCTGCAACACTGTCTATGAAGGCGAGTACCTGCTCGGCACCTCGATCGCCCGGCCGCTGATCGCCAAGCGCCTGATCGAGATCACCAACCTGACCGGCGCCGATGCCATCTCGCACGGCGCCACCGGCAAGGGCAACGACCAGGTCCGCTTCGAACTCGGCGCCTATGCGCTGAAGCCGGGCATCAAGGTCATCGCCCCGTGGCGCGAGTGGGATCTGCTGTCGCGCGAGAAGCTGATGGCTTACGCCGAGCAGCACGGCATCCCGGTCGACATGAAGCACAAGCAGGGCGGTTCGCCGTATTCGATGGACGCCAACCTGCTGCATATCTCCTACGAAGGCCGCCACTTGGAAAACCCGGCCGCCGAGGCCGAGGAATCGATGTGGCGCTGGACGGTGTCGCCGGAAGCCGCGCCGGACAAGGCCGAGTACCTCGACATCGACTACGAGAAGGGCGACATCGTCGCGCTGAACGGCCAGGCCATGACGCCGGCTCAGGTGTTGGCCAAGCTCAACGAGCTCGGCGGCAAGCACGGCATCGGCCGCCTCGACCTGGTCGAGAACCGCTATGTCGGCATGAAGTCGCGCGGCTGCTACGAAACCCCGGGCGGCACGATCATGCTGCGCGCCCACCGCGCCATCGAGTCGATCTGCCTCGACCGCGAAGTCGCCCACCTCAAGGACGACCTGATGCCGCGCTACGCCAGCCTGGTGTACAACGGCTACTGGTGGAGCCCGGAGCGCATCGCGCTGCAGACGCTGATCGATCACACCCAGCACTGCGTCAACGGCTCGGTCCGCGTCAAGCTGTACAAGGGCAACGTCATCGTCGTCGGCCGCGATTCGAAGAGCGACTCGCTGTTCGACTCGACCATCGCTACTTTCGAGGACGATGCCGGCGCCTACGACCAGAAGGACGCCGCCGGCTTCATCAAGCTCAACGCGCTGCGCATGCGCATCGCCGCCAACCTGCGTGCCAAGAAGGGCCAGGCCTAAGCGATGGAGAGCGGCACCGTCTTCGGCCTGAACGAGGAGCAGATCGCTGACTTCTTCTCGACCTGGGGCGTCGGCGCCTTCATCCTCTTCATGCTGTTCATCATCGGCGAGATCGCTTACAAGTCCAAGGCCGGCAAGACGGGCACCTTTGTGCTGTTCTTCGTGCTGGCCTTCGGCATGGTCGGTTTCATTGCCAAATCCGTCATTCAGAAAATCTGGGGTATGTAAATGTCGCAATACGACAACGTTTCCGTGGTCAAGAAGGCCAATGTTTACTTTGATGGCAAGTGTGTCAGCCACACCGTGGTGCTGGCCGACGGCACCAAGAAGACCGTCGGCGTGATCCTGCCGTCGTCGCTGACCTTCAACACCGGTGCGCCGGAAATCATGGAAGGTGTCGGCGGTTCCTGCCGCGTCAAGCTGAAGGGTGAGTCCGACTGGACCACCTACGGTGACGGCCAGTCCTTCAACGTGCCGGGCAATTCGTCCTTCGAGATCGCCGTTGCTGAGGGCGAGGCCTACCACTACGTCTGCCACTTCGGGTAAGCGCCATGCCGAGCTTTGACTTCACCTCCGAAGCGGACATGGTGGCGTTGAAGAACGCCATCGACGTCACCTCGCGCCAGATCGACAATCGCTACGACTTCAAGGGCACCTCGGCCAAGGTCGAACTGAACGAGAAGGACAAGGTCATCACCCTGTGGGGCGACTCCGACTTCCAACTTGACCAGATCAAGGACCTGCTTTTCCCGGCCATGGAGAAGAAGGAGAAGGAGAGCGTCAAGCGCCTCGATCACCAGAAGGTGATCAGCGTCTCCGGCAACAAGGTCAAGCAGGAGATGAAGATCAAGGACGGCATCGACAGCGAGCTGGCGAAGAAAATCGTCAAGCTGGTCAAGGATGGCAAGTTGAAGGTCCAGGCCTCGATCCAGGGCGATACCGTGCGCGTCCAGGGCGCCAAGCGCGATGACCTGCAGGGCTGCATCGCGCTGATCACCAAATCGATTACCGACTTCCCGATCAAGTACGGCAATTTCCGCGACTGAGCGGGATTTCGTATCAGCGAAAAAACGGGCAGCCTGGCTGCCCGTTTTGCTATCAATGGCGCAGCTGGATCAGCGCCGCAGACCACCGATCCATACCGAATACAGCTGTTCCGACAGTTGCCGCATCACCGGCAGCCGGGCGGCGATCTCGTCCTGCATCGCTGCCGGCGTCTGCACGCTCGGCTGGTCGCCGACGGCAATCGCCTCGTCGGCCCACTGGCCGCACCAGGTGGCGATCATTTCCGGCGTCATCTCGACATGGCACTGCATGCCCAGGTGCGGGCCGAGGGCGAACATCTGGTTGGCGCAGTAGCCATTGGCCAATAGCCGGGTAGCCCCGGGCGGGATGCTGAAGGTTTCGCCGTGCCACTGGAACACCGTGGCGTGTTGACTGGCGAAATCGCCGAGCCAGTGCCGGGCGACTTGGTCGGCCTCGCCATAGGCCTCGCCCCAGCCAATTTCCTTGACCGGATTGCGCGTTACGGTGCCGCCCAAGGCTTTGCTCATCAGCTGGCCGCCGAGGCAGTGGCCGATGACCGGACGCTCCTTCGCTACCGCATCCCGAATCAGTGCGCACACCGGCTCGATCCACGGCAAGGGATCGTTCACGCTCATCGGGCCGCCCATGAAACATAGTCCGGAAAAGCCGTCGGCGCGATCGGGTACGGCTTCGCCTTCATCGATGGCGATCAGTCGCCAGGGAATCCGGTGATGCTCGAGGAATATGGCAAAATAGCCCGGACCTTCGGTTGGGGAGTGGCGAAAGATGGCAACAGGTAGCATGGCAACGGTACACAGGCTGAGCAGGGGCCTTCATTCTACGCTGCTGGCGCTGCTGCTTTTCGCCTCCACGCCGCTGGCTGCCCAGGATGTCGGCTTGGCCGGGGTCATGGGCAGCAAGGCGATGCTGATGATCAACGGTGGCGAACCGGAAGCCGTGCGCGTCGGCGAATCGCTCGACGGCGTCAAGGTGATTTCAATTCAGGGCGATCAGGTGATCGTTGAAATCGGCGGCCGCAAGCGGCCGCTGCGCATCGGGCAGCATGCGGTCGGCGCAGCCCCGGCTGACGGTTCCGGCAAGATCACCCTGACCGCCGACGGCCGGGGGCACTTCTATACCACCGGGACAATCAACGGGACGTCGGTGCGCTTTCTGGTCGATACCGGCGCGACGATGATTTCGCTGGGGGCCAGCGACGCGCGCCGGCTTGGCCTGGACTTCAATCGCGGGCAAAAGGGTTTTTCGCAGACGGCCAACGGCCAGGTGGTGGTGAGCAAGGTCAAGCTAGACACCGTAACCATCGCCGGTGTCACCTTGCACCAGATCGATGCGCTGCTGCACCAGAGCGACATGCCGATTGCCCTGCTCGGCATGAGTTTCCTCAATCGTATGGAGATGCAACGGGATGGGGGTACCATGACGTTACGCCAGCGATATTAGGAGAACCGTCATGCCGCAACGCGATCAGGAAATTGCGCTTTTGCGCCGGGAAGTCGAAATGCTGATGGGCGAGCGCCAGTCCCTGCTGCGTGTGGTCGGTGCCGCGACGGCCTTGATCGCCAGTCTCGACAGCAAGCGTCTGCCGGTGGGCGCGGTCGAGGCGGCCGACATGGTGGCGACGACGATCAACGGTCTGAACGAGGAAACGCTGCAGGATGCCCTAGCGGCGGTGCATGCCGAAATCGAGGAAGACTCCGCCAACGCATGACGCTTGACCTGCAACGCCTGAAGGCCAGCCTGCTGCCGCAGCCGGTGGCAATGGACTTTGTCGAGGAAGATGGTGCCGGACAACTGGAACTGACCCCGGCCGCGGTCCTTTTTCCCATTGTGCTTCGCCCTGAGCGGCAGATGGTGCTGCTGACGCAACGCACCGCCCATTTACGCGACCATGCCGGGCAGATCAGTTTTCCCGGTGGGCGGGTCGAAGCGGAGGATCTGTCGCCGGTGCACACCGCATTGCGCGAGACCGAAGAGGAAATTGGTCTGGCGCGCGAGCACATCGAGATCCTCGGCTTCTTGCCCGAATACCGGACCGGCACCGGCTTTCGCGTGACGCCGGTGGTCGCCCTGGTGGCACCGCCGTTCGACCTGCGACCCGACCCCTTCGAGGTCGCCGAAGTCTTTGAGGTGCCGCTCGCCTTCCTGCTCGACCCGGCCAATCACAAGCAGCACGAAATGCATTACCGGGGGGCATTGCGGCGGTATTACGCGATGCCGTACGGCGACTATTTCATCTGGGGGGCGACCGCCGGAATGATCCGTTCCCTCAGTGAACGCCTTGGCCTCCACGCGTCGGTGCCTTGTGGTATCGTGGCGCTTTAGCACAAGAAAATAAGCCGAATACGGCATTTCTCGGCACCCCATGAGTCTTCTCTCGCTGATTGCGGTTTTCCTCATCGAGCAGCTGCAACCTCTCAACTACCGCCGGGTAGTCGCGGAACCCCTCGGTGCCTGGGCGGATTTTATCGAGTCGTGCTGCAACGCCGGTGACCGCCGGCATGGGGTGCTGGCCTGGTGTCTGGCAGTCTTGCCGCCGGTCGTGCTGCTGGCCGTTATCTACGGCTTCCTCTATTCGCTGAGCCCGGTCCTGGCCTGGGTGCTGAACGTCGGTGTGCTCTACCTGACCATGGGCTTCCGCCAGTTCAGCCATCACTACACGGAAATCCAGTTGGCCCTGCGCCTCGGCGACCTGCCGCGCGCCCGCGAACTGCTGGGCGAATGGCTGGAACGCCCGACCAGCAGTCTCGCCTCCGAGGAAATCGCTCGCCTCTCCATCGAGGAGGCGCTGGCCGCTTCGCACCGGCATGTCTTCGCCGTGCTGCTGTGGTTTGTCATTCTGCCCGGCCCGTGCGGTGCGCTGCTCTACCGGATGGCCGCCGTGCTGCGCCAGCGCTGGGGGGAGAACGATGGTGCCGCGCGCACTGAATTTCCCGACTTCGCCCGGCGGGTTTTCGGTATCATCGACTGGCTGCCCCTGCGCGTTACCGCGGCGGCCTTCGCCATCGTCGGCGATTTCGAGGACGCGGTCTATTGCTGGCGGACCCAGCCCGCCCAGTGGCCGGATCGCGATCTCGGCATCATCCTGGCCAGTGGTGCGGGGGCCTTGGGCGTCCAGTTGGGGCGGCCGCTGATCGATGGCGCGGAAGTGTCGGATGGTGCCGAACTGGGACTGGGCGACCCGCCCGACGTCGATTTCATGCAAAGTGCCGTCGGACTCGTCTGGCGGGCCACGGTACTATGGATGTTGTTGCTGTTTTTGTTGGGGCTCGCCAGTCTGGTGGGCTGAATAATTCTTACAAGGAGTTTCTTATGAGCAGAGATGTTGTCGTTCTGAGCGCAGTTCGTTCCCCCATCGG